>JAPLMF010000038.1:0-5411 GCA_026387155.1 Candidatus Omnitrophota bacterium | reverse complement strand
TCGGCTTGATGTTGATAGCGACGGAATATCGGCGGGAGCGAAATAACCTCCCAACCATCCTTGTTAATTCGGACACCACGCCAGTCTTGCGTCGTTAGGTCGTAATAGATCGCTCCGTCATGCCAGCCTACACGATTAAAGAGCTCGACCTGCCGAGAGCTGTCGCACCGCGCCTCGATCTGGATCCGCGCCTGATTAATTGCGTCGCTTTTGGGAGGTACGCCGAACTTTTCACGATAACGCGTTGCCATCCAGTTCCTGAATCGTGAATTTGACGTCGGACATACCTCACTATGATCTTTAAATGGAAGCACGATGAAATAATTGCCATGCTGATCTCGAAAAAAGTCTTTGATGTTATCCTCGCAGTCGCGGGTGATAATCTCACCTTGAGTGAGTTTGTGCTTAAAGCCGAACTCTGACGGTTTATAAACATCCGCGCATCCACTGATTGCTTTTTCGATTACTGACTGCCCATAAGTTCTGCCATCACCAAAATGTTTCTCGTCCCACTTTGGCCGCATAAGCCCGGATTGCCGGACTAACGAATCCATTCGCCCGGCGTCCTTGGCTGTCCAAAACGCCAACTTATTGCATAAGGCCAGATCCGCTTCGCTTTGAGACGGATAATCGTTCTGCCATTGGCCAGAATAGAGCCGCTGGAACTTTTCCGCGTCTTGACTCTTGGCAATAATAGATAAAAGCTCGTCAGTCTTATCCGTTTCAGCATATTGTGCAAAGATCCTTTTAAGCTCATCCGTCCGGTTTGTGATCTCCGAGGGATATTCTTTGAGCCGGTCGCCGGTAACAGTGAAGAATCTGCCCTTGGTATAAATCTCCAAGCCGATCTTTGTGACCTTGCGCGCCTGTTTGATCTCGCCCTTACAGATAATATGAATACCGGTACCGCTGGGGGATAATTCGGAATAGGAATTGAGCGTTTTGAGAATCGCCAGCGCATGCGGGGCGATCACGCCATCCTTAATACAGTGGTCGAGGTCAACACCGACATAGGGCGGTTGAAACATAAAGCCGATGCCGGAATACCCGCGCTGAATCGCCAAGCCTTCAGCCGAATCAAAGTCCGTCCACGTCTCCGGATCATTACTTTTGGCAGGCTTACCGGTCATGACATTCATGGGGATCTTGTCAGATCGCTTGCCGTTCGGCTTTAAGATGTAGCCGACCCATGTTTTTTGTCGTTTTAATTCTTCGGGAATAATTGAGGATAAACTTTTCTCTACTCTTCTCTCGGCGCTCATTTCACACTCCGTTTTGAAATAGGTAATCTTTAGCCCTTCGGTAACAGTCAAAGAGGCGTCTTGCCTCTGAATCCGCGTAAAACTCCTCGCATGCCTTGGAAACTTCGGGGGAATTGTCGAAAAGGATCTTTTTCAGCTTTCCATCGCCTTTAAGGCCCTTCATGGTGAATCCGCGAAAGATAAGGTAGGTGGCCAGATACAGGTTCCCGGCCTCAAAATACTGTTCTCTCATTTCTTACTTCTCCTTTATTCGCTGTTCCTACGGGGTATATACGGAAAAAATCTCAAAACTGTCTCACCCCTGAACCCCTTTTTTCTCTCCACTGCATGTATTCCGGATTTTTTGTAAAAGTGTCGGAACTTTTTTCACATTTTGGTGGGACACTTTGCAAAAAAATTCCGTATATACGCCTTGAGGCAAGAATTTTCCGACATTTTTCAGAAATTTCCGTAATACACGCCTCAGGAGAAAAACCGAATGGCGTTAAAAGTGGTAGTTGAATTTATAGAGACCCCGGATGAGGCCGAGCGCATGAAGAAGGTCGCCAAGATCCTTGCGGGAGGCGTTTATGCCTATCTTAAAAAGGAAGGCGTGCTTCGGATAGACCCCAAGCGCAAAGAAAAAGTCCAAAAGGCCATGGATAAGGCTCGGGAAATAATGAATCGTGAAACTACCGATTAATAGGTTGATTCAGCTTGGCTTGTGCGGGGGTTGTGATAGGGTTGGGTCGCTATGGCAGAGACAAATAAACGATGCGGATTTGTGATCAGGGTCAGTACGGACAAGCAAGCCCGGAACCCCGAAGGATCACTCACGAACCAGCTCCAACGCCTACAGGCGCATGTTGAATACAAAAATACCGCCTGCGATGAACATTGGGTTGAGGCCGGTCGCTATATTCTTAAAGGCGTATCCGGCAAGGATTCGATCCGTAGCCCAGAATTTGCCCAGCTATTCGCCGACATGGAATCCGGCAAGGTCAACACGGTCATCTGCACCGCGCTCGACCGCATCAGCCGGTCGGTCAAAGACTTCCTGAATTTCTTCGAGGTTCTCACTAAATACAATGTCGAGTTCGTTTGTTTAAAGCAAAACTACGATACCACGTCCTCGCAAGGCAAGCTCTTCATCACGATCATGATGGCCTTGGCCGAATTTGAGCGAACGCAAACCTCCGAGCGAAACCGCGATGCGACCATCGCCCGAGCAGAGCGCGGTCTCTGGAACGGCGGTCATCTTTTGGGGTTTGACCTCGACGAGAAACGAAAAGGATATCTAGCAATCAACGAACAGGAAAAAGCCACGATCCAATTCGCTTTCAAGAAGTACCTCGAATGCGGATCGCTTGTCGAAACCGGCAAGGCGCTCAACGCCAACGGATTCAGAACCAAAGGATACACGTCTCGGCGCGGTAAAATTCGCTCGCCCCAGAAATTCGGACGGACATCGACAAAAACCTTACTCACGAATCTCGCCTATATAGGTAAAAAGGAAATTAATAAGAATCTAAAAACTCAGGATCAGGCAAAGCTCGCGGAGATCTACCGATATCGTTCTGTACCGGCTGTCTGGGACCCGCTTGTCGATGAAGATACATTCACCAAAGTCCAGCATCTCCTGTCCGTAAACGCCGCGACAAAGCATAACGGCACGACCGAATTTAAACACACCTATATTTTGAATAGCGGACTGCTTGTCTGCGCGAAATGCGACAAGCCTATGGAAGGAACCTGCGGAACAGGCCATCAGGGAAATAAATACTTTTACTACCACTGCAAGCATTGCAAATTCAAGATGCCCGCAAGCGAGGTCGAGCAAGTCATTATTGATCACATTAAAATGCTGGGCTCCCGGGAAGATATGATCGAGGCGATGGTGCGCGAGGCCAACTCTCAACTGCAGAAGGAACTGCCACAACTCAAGACCCAACGTGACGCGCTACAACGCAAGATCGAAACGACAAAATCGCAGGCTGACGGCATCATGGTCAAGTGGACTAACATGGCCACGGACGACAACAGTATTTTCTTAAGGGAAAAACTCGATGAGCTGGCCAAGCAACGCAAAGAAGCCGAGACCGGCTTCACTGCGATTGATATTCAGATAAAGGATATTCAACGCGACGCGATCCGCAAAGAAGACGTGATGATGGCTGTGGACAAGTTCAACAGCCTTTTCGACACCCTGCATCCCTTTGGGCCCCGAGGGCATAAAAATAGCCCTATTCGGGAAGTATCCCCAAATAGGGCTATTTGATACTGCGGCGTCTGACGGAGCAATCCGCTGTCAGACGTCAATATGGCTCCCCCGCGAGGACTCGAACCTCGGACAATCTGGTTAACAGCCAGACGCTCTACCGACTGAGCTACAGGGGAGTGTAAATCTGTACCTTAAAAGATCGAGACAACGTTCAAATTGTAGCACAAGAGGCATATTTTTTCAAACAGTTTAAGTTTAAGGCAGTTTTTCATTGCCCATCGGGCAACTGGAGCATATAATATCCCTATGATAGACTGGGCGATGGTAAAAGAAGATCTCTTGAAGAAAGAAGGCATCAGCAATATAAAAGATCCCGATCAAAAAAGAATACTGTCGACATGTACCGAAGAGTGCCTTGAAACTGCAAAAAAACTTGCCCGCCCAAAGGTCGTGTCATCAATAGAATCTTCCGAGATCCTTAAAAAGCTTTCCATCGGTAAAAAAATCTCCTCCTACATAAAAGGCGCTGATAAGATATGCCTATTTGTGGTGACTATCGGCAGACTTCTTGAAAAGGAAGCGAGCCGGCTCATGGAAACTGGCGAGCATCTTCACGGATATCTCCTGGATAGGATTGGATCTTTTGCCGTCGAAAATGCCGCTGAGGATTTTGAAGATGGCCTGCGCGCCAAATACGCCCTTAAAGGCGGAAGCGTTTCTAATCGATTTTCCCCCGGCTACTGCGAGTGGCCCACGAAGGAACAAAAGAATCTCGACAAGATACTCATTTTTAAGAAAGCGGGCATAAAACTTACCTCAAATCTAATGATGGTTCCGAAAAAATCCGTCTCCGGAATTATAGGAATAGGTCCTGCGAAGATATTTTCAAAACGAAGATCTCAGTGTTCGATCTGCGATAAAAAGAATTGTTCCTACAGAAGGTTTTCCAGTTAGATATGTGTATTAAGGCTGTTTCGGGAGGCTTTGAGGCGGCTCTTTAGCTAAAAGCGCCTGCCAGTTTGAATCTATATTCGCCTGTATCGAATCCAAAATAGGCTTGTTCTCAGGTCTAGACAGATGCCTGAACCTTCCCTGTAAGCCCATCCATTCCGCTACCTGCTTCTTTTCTCTCGGCTTTGAGACTTTATACACACCGTTTATAACTTCATAAAGCGGCCAGACGCAAGTCTCGACGGCAAGCCGCCCTATCTCGCATGTAGCCTCCGGCTTATAGGACCACCCTAGCCTGCAAGGCTGAAATACATTTATGAATTTAGGCCCCTCTATAGCAAGCGCTTTTTCAACTTTCGATGTCAGATCGCGCCAGTTACCGACGACAGTCTGTGCGACATATGGTATCTTGTGTGCCACCATTATTTCGGTAAGGTCCTTTCTGAACTGCTCTTTTCCTTGTCTGACCTTTCCCGCCGGTGCCGTAGTCGTATCGGCTCCTCTCGGGGTCGCGCCTGAGCGCTGTACGCCTGTATTCATGTAGGCTTCATTATTGTAGCAGACATAGAGTATATTATGGCCTCGCTCCATAGCGCCGTATAGCGATTGTAAACCTATATCATAAGTGCCGCCGTCTCCTCCAAAAGCTATGAAGTTAACCTTCTTATTATATTTTCCCTGCCTCATCCATGACTTATAGAGCGCTTCTACTCCGGATATGGTAGCCGCGGAGTTCTCGAATGCGCTGTGTAAGAAAGGAACGTTCCAGGCTGTATATGGGAATATCGTAGAGACTACTTCAAGACATCCGGTTGCGCTGGCAACGACCGTATTCGGGCCGGCCGCCATCAATACTTGGCGGGCTACTATAGCGGCTCCGCATCCTGCGCAGGCGCGGTGACCGCCGGTGAAGAGCTCTTTCTGTTTTACTACTTCCTTTACATTCATTTTATATTCCCTATTCCCTGACGCCTAAATAAGTTATGCGGTCTTTCTTC
>JAPLMF010000065.1 GCA_026387155.1 Candidatus Omnitrophota bacterium | reverse complement strand
AGGTTCGATGTAGTTCTGATAACCCCAATAGCGCTCGAGAAGGAACTGCGCTTCGCCATACGCGAAGGCGGTCATACGGTCGGCGCAGGGGTAGTGACAGAAGTTGTAGAGTAAAAATGGCACAGCAAGCGCCTCAAAAGATACGGATAAAGCTGGTAGCCTACGATAATAGGCTTATTGACGTCTCCGCGAAGGAGATAGTCGAGACCGCCAAGCGCACCGGTGCCGATGTGGCCGGACCTATACCGCTTCCTACGAAGCGGGAGGTATTTACGGTTTTAAGGTCGCCGCACGTAGACAAGAAGTCGAGGGAACAATTTCAGATAAAGACGCATAAACGTATCCTCGATATTGTAAATCCGACGGCGAAGACGATCGACGCTTTGAAGAAGCTCGACCTCCCCGCAGGCGTTTACGTAGAGATAAAGTGAGATAAATATGATAGGTATACTGGGTAAGAAGATAGGGATGACGAACATATTCGACGAGCTCGGGCACAATACCCCGATAACGATCATCGAGGCGGGTCCATGTTATGTGCTTCAGGTGAAGACTAAAGAGACGGATGGGTACAGCGCGATACAGATAGGGTTTGCCCAGAAAGGGACGAGCCCATTAAGATTTATCAAAGAGCTTGTTGTAAAGGATACCGCACCTTATAAGGCAGGCCAGAAACTGGAGGCGGACCTATTTGCTAAAGGCGATTACGTGGATGTCACAGGGACATCCATAGGAAAGGGTTTTCAGGGCGGCGTTAGGCGCTGGGGATGGAAGGGCGGACCCGGAGGCCATGGCTCGATGTTTCACAGAGCCGTCGGGTCTATCCAGTCGGGCGCAAGATTAGGCCGTGTCACTAAGGGTCATCATCTCCCGGGCCATATGGGAGTTGATAGAATTACAATACAAAATCTTGAGGTGATTGAAGTCGATAAGGCGAACAACCTCCTGGTGGTCAGGGGCTCGGTTCCGGGGCATAAGAACTCTTTTGTTATGGTTAGAGAAGCCAGGAAGAGGCCGAAGGGATGGATCAAACCTAAACAGAACCAGGTGGTCTCTAAAAAGAGCGTCAAAGCTCATACAGCAGGAAAGAAATAATGGAAAAGCAACCTAAAACGAGAGCAGCCAGAAGAGAAAAGAGACAGAAGATAGAGAAGGCCGTTGCCGGAGCCAAGACCAAGGGCGCCGAGCAGAAAGAATTCTCCGTACCTATCTACGATATGAAGGGCAAGAAGGTGTCGACTTTTATTCCCGATAAGGAGCTTTTTACGGGAGAGGTCAATAAGGCGGTGTTATATCAGGCCGTCATTATGTATAATGCCAAGAAGCGTCAGGGCAATGCCTCTACAAAGACCAGGGGGGACGTTTCCGGAGGCGGTAAGAAGCCATTCAGACAGAAGGGTACGGGCCAGGCCAGGGCCGGATCTACCAGGTCTCCTCTGTGGAGGCATGGCGGCACCATATTTGGTCCGCACCCGAGGGATTATTCTATTCAATACCAAAGGCTATAAAAAGGCTGGCGTTCCTATCGAGCATCAATTCTAAGTTGAATGACAACAAGATACTCGGACTCGAGGCCATGATAATAAGCGAACCTAAGACGAAGAATGTAGTCTCTCTTCTATCCGCCCTTAAAGTCGGGTCTGGTAAGACGCTTTTGGTTCTAGATTCCATAGACCAGAATGTGATGCGCGCATCGAATAACATCGCCAATCTCCAGGTCCGGAGTTATAAGGATGTGAGCACCGTAGATGTATTGACATCCGAGAATATCGTGATGTCGAAGGGGGCGCTGGAGAAATTACCGGAAAGGCTCAAGGCACTAAAATGAAACACGCACAGGATATAGTAAGAGGTATGATACGGACCGAGAAGGGCTCGATCATGATGGCCGCCAATAAGTATCTGTTCTGGGTCGATAAGTCGGCCAATAAGATAGAGATAAGGAAGGCCATAGAGGATATATATAAGGTTAAGGTTTCTGAGGTAAATACTGTGATGATGAGAGGCAAGTCCAAACGCGTGAGGTACGCGGTGGGTAAGACTCCGGATTGGAAGAAGGCAATCGTGACCCTTAAAGAAGGTCAAAAGATAGATGTCGCGACGTAAGGGATAAATAAAATGGGAATAAAGAAATTCAGACCGACAACAGATTCACTCAGGTGGACGGCTATATCCGATTTTTCGGAACTGACGAAGCATACTCCGGAAAAGAAACTCCTTTTGCCTCTAAAGAAGTCGGGTGGGCGTAATAACCGCGGACGGATAACCTCAAGACACAGAGGCGGCGGGCATAAGCGCATGATACGCATAGTGGACTTCAGGCGGCTTAAGCTAGACATGCCGGCAAAGGTCATTGCCATAGAATACGATCCTAACAGATCTGCAAGGCTCGCTCTCTTGCAATATAAGGATGGGGAGAAGACCTATATAATAGCCCCGATAGGGCTTGGCGTGAACGATGAGGTGGTGTCGAGCGTATCCTGCGAGGTAAAAGTAGGCAATACTATGACGCTCGAGCACATACCGGCAGGTATACCGATACATAATGTGGAGCTCAAGAAGGGTTCAGGAGCCGTTATAGCCAGGTCGGCCGGGAATTCATGCGTCATAATGGCAAAGGAAGGCGGCTATGCGCAGGTCAAGTTGCCGTCCGGCGAGATCAGAATGATAAATATCGATTGCATTGCGACAATAGGGCAGGTCGGCAATATCGAACATGAGACGATATCCATAGGCAAGGCCGGCAGGTCAAGCTGGGTAGGTATAAGGCCGTACTCAAGAGGAGTCGCCAAAAACCCACATGACCATCCGATGGGCGGCGGTGAAGGAAAGGCTTCAGGCGGACTGCCGAGATCGCCATGGGGTCAGTACGCGAAAGGTTTAAAGACGAGAAAGAAGAAGAAGCATTCCGATAAATATATACTGAAACGGAGAAAATAAGATGTCTAGATCCACATCAAAAGGTCCTTATATTGACGAAAAGCTCCTGATTAAGATCCAGAAGATGGTTAAGTCGGGAGACAAGAAGCCCTTGAAGACATGGTCGAGAAGGTCTACGATATCCCCGGATTTCGTGGGTCTGACTCTTTCAGTCTATAACGGCAGGAAGTTCATTCCGGTATATGTGACAGAGAATATGGTGGGGCATAAATTAGGCGAATTTTCGCCTACGCGCACGTTCAGAAAGCATGGCGCAGCTACCGAAGTTTCAATGGATAAGACGTAACATAGCGTATAGCGGATAGCGTTTAGCGTATAGGGCATTGAAAAAAGGGAAAATAAAATGATATCGAAAGCGATCTTAAGATACATACGTATAACTCCGAGGAAGTTCAGATTGGTGATCCCGCTTATAAAAGGAAAGAATCCCGCGGAGGCGATAGAGATACTGATGACGGTCAAAAGAGGCGCATCTAAGTACGCGATAGAGCTGCTTAAATCGGCCATCGCGAACGCCAAACGGCAAGATCAGGGTATAGACGTATCTAGCCTGTATATATCGAAGATGATAGCCGATTGTGGCCCGACGTTAAAACGTTTTAGGGCTGGATCGATGGGTAGGGCCAGTACGATTCGTAAGAGGACGAGCCATCTGACGGTTGAGCTGGATCAGAGGAAGGTCGAAGATCAGGGCGGAGCGAAGCGGAGCCTCCATGCAGGGGATAAGATTAAAAAAGATGAAGAAGTTAAATCTAAGAAAATAAGAGAACATGGCAAAGCCAAAAATTTGGTAAAGGGTAAAAAATAATGGGACAGAAAGTTCATCCGTACGGTTTCAGGGTAGGGTACATATACGATTAGAAGTCGAGATGGTTCGCCAATAAGCAGGATTTTCCGAAGCTGCTATTGGAAGACGTGAAGATCCGTAAGTTTATAAAGAAAGCGCTCTCCACAGCCGCGGTCTCTAAGATAGAGGTCGAGCGCACCAGCGAGAAGATAAGGGTGCTCATATATACAGCCCGTCCCGGGATAATAATAGGCCGCCGCGGGGCCGAGATAGAGAAGCTTAAAGAGGAGCTTCGCAAGATAACCATAAAAGAGGTCCTGATAGATATAAAGGATATAAAGAACTCCAATATCGATGCGCAGCTCGTTTCTGAGAATATATCATTTCAACTCGAGAAGCGTATACCACACAAGAGAGCGATGAAAAAGGCCGTGCAAGCGGCCCTGGATTCTGGGGCCCAGGGGATCAAGATAATATGCTCAGGCCGTCTCGGAGGGGCTGAAATAGCAAGACGCGAATCTTATCGTATAGGATCTATCCCTGCGCAGACCCTTCGCGCGGACGTCGATTACGGTTTTTCAGAGGCGCTCACGACATACGGACTGATAGGTGTTAAAGTTTGGATATACAAAGGCGATAAAGTCCTTGATAAGATAGAGGCGCCGGTAGAGGAGAAGAGGTAATATGGGCCTGATGCCGAAGAGAGTTAAATTTAGAAAATCGCAGCGCGGCAGGCGTTTCGGGACCGCGTTCAGAGGTTCGAAGCTGTCGTTCGGGGAGTTCGGTCTGAAGGCGTTGGAGAACTCGTGGATGAAGGACAGACAGATAGAGGCCGCAAGGGTTGCGATCATGAGACAGCTTAAGGGCAGCGGAAAAGTATGGATAAGGGTATTCCCGGATAAGCCGATAACGAAGAAACCTGCCTAAACCAGGATGGGTAAGGGTAAAGGAATGCCCGATCATTGGGTGGCCGTCATAAAAAAAGGCAAGATACTGTTCGAAATGGACGGCGTGCCGCTTGATATAGCCAGGGCGTGCTTGAGGATAGCGGCGCACAAGATACCGTTTAGGACGAGATTCATAACGAGGGCTCATTAACAATGATAAAGGCTAACGAACTAAGGAACATGACGGCCGACGAGATAAAGCTGAAGATAGAGGCCCTTAAGAAGTCTTTATACAATCTCAGAACCGAGGCCAAGGCAGGCAGGATAGAGAAGCCGCATTTTATAAACGACGCCGTAAAGGATATCGCTAGGTGTGAGACGGTGATAAGGGAGAAGCAAAATGCTACAAAGTAACCAGCAGAAGCGCTCGGACAGAAAGACGCGCATAGGCACGGTGATAAGCGACAAGATGGACAAGACGATAATCGTGCGTGTTGATATGGCCGCGATGCACCCGGTCTATAATAAGCTCGTAAGGACATCCACGAAGTTCAAGGCTCATGACGAAAAGGACGCAGCCGGGATGGGTGATACGGTCAAGATCGAAGAGACGCGCCCGCTTTCCAAGACCAAGCGTTGGAGACTTGTTGAGATAACAAAGAAGGTTCATGGTACCGAAGAGAAGCAAGCAGGTGCAGGTGAAGTAATGCCATGATACGCATGAGAAGTATACTCGACGTTGCGGATAATACAGGGGCGCGCAGGGCGTCGATGATAGGCGTGATCGGCAGGCAGAACCGTAAATATGCCGACATAGGGGACATAATAACCTGCAACATAAAAGAGGCTTCCCCTGATGCTATAGTAAAGAATCATGAGGTGGTCAAGGGCGTCGTGGTGAGGACCGCCTCACCGGTGTCGAGGCCGGACGGGACCAAGCTCAGGTTCGATAGGAATGCGGTTGTTATAATAGACGATCAGATGAACCCGAAAGGGACCCGTATATTCGGCCCTGTTGCAAGGGAGTTGAGGGATAAGAATTTCATGAAGATAATATCGCTTGCCCCAGAGGTGCTTTAATGAATAAAATAAAGAAGAACGATACAGTTTACGTCCTTACCGGAAGGGACAAGGGTAAGACCGGAAAAGTATTTCACGTATATCCTCAGAAAGAAAGGGCGATGGTTGAGGGTATAAACTATGTCAAGAAACATGTCAGAAAGAATAAACAGGACCAGCAGGGTGGGATAGTACAGAAGGAGAGCGCGATACAGCTTTCTTAACAAGCCGGCTCATGTAGGGATAAGCGTATTGGCCGACGGTTCGAGGTCAAGGTTCTGCAAAAAATGTAAAGAGGTAATATAAACAGATGCCTACCCCAAGACTGCTTGAGAGATATAATAGCGAAATAGTTCCGGAATTGATGAAGATTTTCGGGTACAAAAATAAGCTCGAAGCCCCGAGGCTCGAGAAGATAGTTCTTAATGTAGGTATGGGCGAAGCGACCCTGGATATCAAATTTCTCGAGGCCGCCGTATCGGAACTTGCGGCGATAACCGGACAAAAACCGGTGACGACCAAGGCCAAGAAGGCCATAGCTAATTTCAAGATCAGGAAGGGCTTGCCGATAGGGTGTAAGGTCACGCTGCGTCGCGGAAAGATGTACGAATTTCTAGACAGGCTTATAGCGGTCTCGATACCCAGAATCAGGGATTTTAGAGGGCTTAAATTAAATTCCTTCGACCAGGGTGGCAACTATTCGTTCGGACTGAATGAACAACTCATATTTCCGGAAGTAGACGCCGATAAAGTGCTTAAGATACACGGAATGGATATAACGATAGCGACTACCTCAAAAACGAAAAAAGAGGCGTTCGAGCTTCTCAAGGCTTTTGGGATGCCGTTCGCACATCGCGGTCAAAACGACAGCGTACAGGAGAAGAAAGGTCAATAAATAGCATGGCGAAAACATCGCTTATAGTGAAGTGCCAGCGTACACCTAAGTTCAAGGTACGCAAATATAACAGATGCAAAATATGCGGGCGTCCGCGAGGATTTATGCGCAGGTTCGGACTCTGCAGAATATGTTTTAGGGAACTTGCTTTAAGAGGTGAGATCCCGGGCGTTGTGAAGGCTAGCTGGTAATTTAAATTCCCCTTGCCGGCAAAGCTAACAGCAAGGGCAGGCAGGACACAAGTTAAAAGGAGAATAAATGGCGGTTACTGATCCGATTGCTGACATGCTTACGATGGTGCGTAACGCGAGTTCCGCGAAGAAGGAAGTCGTTGAAGTTAAAAATTCTCGCCTTACGGAAGAGATCATAAAGATATTTAAGAGGGAGAACTTCGTTTCCAACTACAAGATCATCAAGGATTCCAAGCAGGGTATATTGAGGATATATCTTAGGTATCTCAAAGACGGAAAACCCGCAATCCTTGGGATAAAGAAGATCTCCAAATCCGGGTTACGTGTATACAAGAAAACAGATGAGCTGCCGAAGGTTTTAGGAGGTCTCGGTACGGCCGTTATATCGACGTCCAAAGGGCTCTTGACTGATGTGCAGGCCCGCGGGAACAAGGTCGGCGGCGAAGTCATCTGCTACATATGGTGAGCCCCGTTAGAGAATTTAATCAAAGTGAAACGCGGCTTTATTAGAATGTAATGTCGTTTTTTTGAGTTGTGTGCAATATAAAGTTTTCTAACGGGGTGAGGGATATATGTCACGAATAGGAAAGAAGCCTGTTGCAGTACCCGCCGGTGTAAAGGCTGCCGTCGCGGGTAATATCATAACTATAGAAGGGAAGCTCGGAAAGCTGACCTATGCGTTCGATAAGAATTTCAAGGTCGATATCAAGGACAATGTCATATCGGTAAACAGACCTTCAGATGCCAAGCAGGATAAGGCGACCCATGGCCTTATAAGAAGCCTTGTCCGGAATATGATAGTCGGCGTGACCGAAGGTTATAGGAAGGATCTTGAGATAACCGGCGTAGGGTTCAAGGCCGCCGTCCAGGGCAAGGTCCTCAATGTGACGCTTAGTTATACGCATCCTATAAATTACAACATACCGGAAGGCATATTGATAGAAACGCCGAAGCCTACCCAGATAATGATAAAGGGTATAGACAAGGCTAAGGTAGGAGAAGTGGCATCCAAGATACGGGATTATTATAGACCGGAGCCCTATAAAGGTAAAGGCATAAAGTACGTTGGTGAGCATGTAAGGCGCAAGGCCGGTAAAGCGGTCGCGGGCGCCGGAGCCGGAGCATAATCATGAAGAATAGATGGATAAAGATTGAAGGAAGAGAGAAGAGGCATAAGATAATACGCAAAAAAATATCCGGGACCCCCGAGCGCCCCCGGATGAGTGTATATAGAAGTATAAATCATCTTTATGTTCAGATCATAGATGACGATGCCGGCAAGACGCTTGTTTCGCTTTCTACCGGATCACCGAACCTTAAGGAGAAGCTTGAAAAATGCGCCGGAGCCGTAAAGGGCGCCGCGGCTCTGGGGACGGCGGTAGCCGAGTCCTGCAAGGCCAAGGGTATAAAGAAAATTGTGTTCGATCGGTCAGGGTACCTCTATCACGGCCGTGTCAAGGCTGTGGCCGAGGCGGCCCGAAAAGGCGGATTGGAATTTTAATAGAGAATAAGAGGAGATAAAATTGCAAGACCAGAATAGCGAAACTAATAATAACGAGCCTAAAGCGGTC
>JAPLMF010000101.1:12572-14880 GCA_026387155.1 Candidatus Omnitrophota bacterium | reverse complement strand
TTAAGCGTATTTTCAAGCATGTCGAGCCTGCCGCCAAAATTGTCAGAACCCGCGAAGACCTCTATTCCACTTTTTGTGCGGTAGGATATGTTGCTTGTATTGGATGTGTTTATTGAGACGGCGCCGTATTCTGTAAGGTACCGTGAAGCTCTTATCTCCTTAAGAAGGTCTAGCGCAAGTTTTACCTTCTCCGATGAACTCTTCCTGCCCCTTCTCTCATCGTACCTTATACCGGCCCCTTCTATGACCGGCAAGTCCTTTACATAAGCTGCTCCGACGCTAGAAAGCACCATTCCTTCATCATCTATAGGATATAACTTAAAGTCGCGCACCAGCGCCACCGGACGCCTGAACCTTACCGCAACGTTAAGCCTGTCAGGAAGCAGAAGTGAAACAGATATATCTTTGGAGTCGGGGTAGATCCTCTTAAGCGACTGGCTTATACCCTTAAGCGGCACGCTGAATATATTACGCCCGCCATAGGCCTTCAATATCTGACTATTTATCGAATATACCGCTTTCTGATCCAGAAAGAGACTCTCGGTGCGCACCTTCCTTAACGTGAAATAACCGGAATGATAAAGGAACACCCTGACCATCATGAATAATACAAGCGCGGTCACCGACACAAGGAGCGCCGCCGTAATATTTCTTTTAACTGCATCACGCAAGCCCTCAAAAAATTCCGGAGGCCTCGTCTTCTTACTTCTCTTTTGACCCATGATATGACCTTACTTTTGACTTAAAAATCCGGGTGCCATCTTCCAATAACTTTATACATAGCGATCCAAAATCGATACCAGCCGCCTTGGCTGCTTTTGGCAGAAGGCTTCTCTCGGTCATCCCTGGTATCGTGTTTACCTCAAGAACGAATATCCTTCCTGCTTTATCCAGCATCATATCGACTCTGGAAAATGACCTGCACCCCAGCGACATATGCGACTTTTCACCCAGAAGACCGGCAAGTTTTGCAAGCTTTTCATCTATCGGCGCGGGAACCAGGTATCTGGTGGCCGGATCTTTATACTTGGCTTCGTAGTCGTAGACCCCCTGACTTGTAATTATCTCGATCACCGGGAGTGCTTTTTCTCCCAGGATGCCTACCGTTAACTCTCTGCCATTTATATACTCTTCAATGAGCACTTTATCCCCATACCCTAATGCCTTATCCACAGCGATCTTAAGAGAGCTTTCATCACCGGCTATGGAGAGTCCTATACTGGAACCTTCAAATTGAGGTTTAACCACCACCGGCCACCCCGTCGGGTGGCAGGACTTTGCGCTTGAATTCCCCTTTTCAAATACGGTATATCCCGGGACGGGGATCCCACACCTATGAAATACATCCTTCGTAGCTATCTTATCCAGCGCTAACCTCGAAGCCTCCACTCCGGAACCGGTGTAAGGCACGCCCATATCTTCCAATATACGCTGGACCGTCCCATCCTCGCCGAATCTTCCGTGCAGCGCTATGAACGCCATATCTACAGCGCTGGAGGTAATTATATCACAGATGTCGTTTTTTACGTCTAGCAAAATCGCGTCGCACCCCTCGCCGATAAGAGCCTCATACACGGCTCTGCCGGATTTTAGGCTTATCTCGCGTTCATTCGAAGGTCCGCCGGATAAGATCCCTACCTTCCCAAATTTTGAGTTTTTCATTTATCCTGTCCTGGCCATTATTACTGACAGGCCGGGAAATTTTAAATTACCTTTATCTCCATCTCAAGCTCTACACCGTAATTTTCCTTAACGGCTCTCTTAACTATATCTATCAGCAAAAGCACATCATTGCAGGTCGCACCATTCCTATTGACTATGAAGTTTGCGTGTTTATAGGAGACCTCTGCGCCGCCGACCCTTTTACCTTTTAGCCCCAGCATGTCTATCATCTGTCCGCAGGTGAACTGAAAATCCGCTGGATTCTTGAACGCGCAGCCGGCGCTCGGTACATCGAGGGCCTGTTTATTTCTCTTCATATTCATAAAATGCGAGCAGTTTGAGCGCAGTATCTCTTTATCGCTTTTCGCCAGCCCTATGGAGGCTTCCAATATTATATAGCGATCCAGATTCGAGCACCTGTATCCAAACTCCATATCTTCTTTTTTAATGGTCTTGATGGTTCCATTATAACTCATCACCTTTATAGACGTGACAAAACTTCCTATATTCCTATATATCGGATTTGAATAGCCTCCGGCGTTCATAAATATCGCTCCACCGACTGTACCCGGTATCCCGACCAGTGACTCTAGCCCGCCCAGCCCCCTGGAACAGACAGCGCGAATCAGCCTGCTTAAAGAGTGCC
>JAPLMF010000101.1:0-12548 GCA_026387155.1 Candidatus Omnitrophota bacterium | reverse complement strand
TAAAAAAACTTGATGACAGAGATATGATCATACCCCTAAAACCCGAATCCCCTGCAAGAAGGTTCGACCCGTTGCCTATAACGAAGAAGGGTATCCTATTCTTCTTTGCAAATCCAAGCAAACGGCCAAGGTCCCGGATATCTTTTGGTTCGGCCCATATATCCGCCGGCCCGCCTATCTTGAACGAGGTATGTTCTCTAAACAGATCGCCGGAAGATATCCTGCCCCTAATAATCTTTTTTAATTCTTTTATCCTTTCACCTAACTTCTTGTCCTTACCGCCCAGTCTCTCGGTCAGAATATCGGCGACCTTTTTTATATCTCCAGCCCCGAGCACAAGTATGATATCTCCGGGCCTGGAGATCTCTTCTATGTGGTCGGCTATATCCTCTTTTTTTAAGACACATACATCTGTCAGGCCGGACCTTCTTACCTTGTCATACACAGTCTTTATAGTGACCCCTTTTATCGGTTTTTCGCTGGCGGCATATATATCCGTCAGAATGACTTTATCGGCTCCGGCAAAACATTTGCCGAAATCGTTCGCCAGAAATTTGGTCCGCGTATAGCGGTGTGGTTGGAATACGGCTATTATCCGCCTGTCCTTCCATCCCCTGCAGGCGTCGAGCACCGCCCGTATTTCGGTGGGGTGATGAGCATAATCATCTATAAGCATAATACCGTTATTCTCACACCTGAGTTGAAACCTGCGTTTGGCCCCGCTAAAACCTTTTAGACAGCGGGCTATCTCGCTAAAACTTAATCCCGCTTCTAGCCCCACTAAAACGGCGGCAAGGCCGTTTAAGACATTGTGCCTTCCCGGTATACAAAGCTCTATCCTACCAAGATCCTTACCCTTATATATACAATCGAATGCCGTATTAAACCCGTCCAGCTCGATCGAGGCAGCGCGCATATCGGCGGATACTGAGAACCCGAAACTTTTAGACCGGTTCTCGAAACTTTTAGCCATATCTTTAAGAACAGGATCGTCATAATTATAGAATAAGGTGCCTCCCTTCTTGATATTACCTATGAAGGAACTAAAAGAACGTTTTATTGCGGCCATATCCTTGTAGTGGTCAAGATGCTCGGGCTCAACATTCGTGATCACAGCATAATAAGGCTTTAGATGCAAAAACGAGCTATCGCTCTCGTCGGCCTCGGCAACCGTATATTTGCCTTTTCCTAACTTCGCGTTCCCGGCAAACTCTTCCACCTCGCCGCCTATTATGACCGTCGGATCAAGCCGGGCCTTCTTAAGCATGACCGCTATGAGCGAGGTCGTCGTCGTCTTGCCGTGCGTGCCGGTTACGGCTATACCCTTATTCCTGTTGAATATATTTCCCAGCACCTGGGCCCTGTGGACTATCTTTATTCCTCGCTTTCTTGCCTCCGCGATCTCGGGGTTATCTTTTGAGATCGAGGATGAATATACCAGCATCGCTGTGCCTTCGGGCAAGTTCGATGCCCTATGGCCCTCGTATATCCTGACACCCATCCCTTGTAATTTTCGCGTGATATCGTTTAATTCGCTGTCTGATCCGGAAACGGCGTATCCGGTCTCGGCAAGAACGTGCGCAACTCCGCTCATACCTATACCGCCTATCCCTGTAAAATGAACCGCACTCTTCTTCATCGCCATTATCTTACTTTAGTCCTCCGGTAACTATATCCGCAAGCCTGTCGGAAGCGTACGGCGCGCTTAGGGCTTTTGCCGCTTGGCCGAGCGCCTCTAACTTAGACCTGTCCTTTAAAAATCCTTCTATCGTATCTTTAAAAAATGACTCAGACAGATCCTTTTCCTCTATCTCTACGGCTCCGCCTCTCGAGGAAAAAGCATGGGCATTCTCGAGCTGGTGGCTCATAGCGTAAGGATAGGGCACTACGATCATCGCTTTCCCAAAATAGGCAACTTCAAATAACGCCGAGGCCCCGGCCCTGGTCACAATAAGATCAGCCGCACTGTAAGCATCCTCTATTCTGTCTATAAAAGAGTACGCGCGCGCCGCCGAATCGGCCGGAAAGATCCTGCTGTACTGCGCGACGGCCCATTCGTAATCTTTGACACCGGTCAAATGTATTATCTGCAAGCCCGCTTTCACTCGCTCTTCCATGTGCGATATGGACCGGACAAAGTTCTCATTAAGGACGTGAGCCCCCTGGCTTCCGCCTATGACGAGCACGGTGAACTTTGCCCCGTCCAACCCGAAGCTCTTTAAAGCCGCTGCCTTGTCGCTATTCTTAAGATCTCCGGTCCTTATAGGGTTGCCAGTTACCGAAACCTTATTTTTCTGATCCGAAGGGATATGTAGAATCGTATCTTTAAAACTCAGAGCCACTTTATCGGCGAGTGAAAAGAGGATCTTATTGGCTCTGCCGGGTACTACATTCTGCTCATGCACGACAGTCGGCACCCGCAATAACTTAGCGGATAGCATCACCGGAAAAGATACATACCCTCCGAAACCTACACAGCATGTCGGCCTAAAAGCCGCGGTTATCCATAAAGCCTTGACCGAGTCCAAAAACAGCCCGATAAAGAATAATATTATGGCCGGCGACATCCTGTACGGCAGCTTGTTTGCCGATAAGAGCGAGAAGGCGACCCCTTCTTTTTCAAATATACGCCTGTCTATGGCCTTGTCCGCTCCTACGAACTTTATCTCACACGATCCGCGGGAGCCGAGCGTTCGCTTCAGAGCTATCGCGGGGAATATATGCCCCCCTGATCCACCCGCGGCTATCAGTATCTTCATTCGCACGACTCGCAGGTTTTTGCTATATTGAGTAGTACACCTATGGCCATAAGA
This sequence comes from Candidatus Omnitrophota bacterium, assembly GCA_026387155.1. GTDB lineage: Bacteria > Omnitrophota > Gorgyraeia > 2-01-FULL-45-10 > 2-01-FULL-45-10 > JAPLMF01. The sequence goes on along the minus strand of JAPLMF010000101.1, from coordinate 9,735 downwards.
TGAAATATGAGCCCGCTGCCGCCATAACTTATAAAAGGAAGGGGTAATCCTTTTGTCGGAAGCGCGCCGGCAGTCACCCCTATATTTATTATCGCTTCGAAACCTATCAGCGACACTATGCCCAGGCTCGTCAATCTCTCAAAAGTCCCGGCCGCTTTAAATACTATCTTCATCCCCTGCCACACAAATATCCCAAAAAGTATAACGACCGACGCCGCACCTATAAAGCCCAACTCCTCCCCTATTATCGAAAATATAAAATCCGTATGGGAAGCCGGCAGATAGAACAATTTCTGTCTCGACTGGCCCAGCCCCACACCTAAAAGCCCTCCGGAACCGAGCGCCACAAAGGATTGTATTATCTGAAAACCTGCACCTCTTTTGTCAGCCCATGGATTAAGGAACGTCATCATTCGCTTCCGCCTGTAGGGGACCCTGAATAAAAGCGCATATAGAACGGGAATACTGGCTAAAAATGATGCCACTATATAGAAAGACCTGACCCCTCCCGCAAATAACATTATGACCGTTATCATCGATATCGTTATAGCCGTACCGAGATCCGGTTCAACTAGCACCAAACCGACCGTACCGCCCAGTATTATAATAGCGGGAAGATATCCATAAAGAAAACTCTTCATGATTTTTTCTTTACGGGCGATAAAATCGGCCATATATATTATTATGGCTATCTTGGCAAATTCCGAAGGTTGGAAACTTAATGGCCCGAATTTAAACCAGCGCCTTGCGCCTGCCGTCTGACTGCCTATATGAGGTATCAAAACCATCAAGAGTAGAAGTACGGATACGAGCATCAAGGGCTTTGCCATCGACCTTATCTTGCCGAGGTCTACCGACATGGCCAATACCATCATGAGGAGGCCTACACCTATATATAAAAGGTGCCTCTTTATATAATAGAGGCTGTCCTTCATAACGGAATCGGCATATATGGCACTGGCGGAGTATATCATCACTATGCCTATTGCGACCAGCGCCACTACCGTTATGAATATCGTGCTTCTTGTGCTTCGCATCTTATACCGTCTACCGCTTTCCTGAATACTTCGCCGCGATGTTTGTAGCTTTTGTACATATCAAAACTCGAACACATCGGCGAAAGAAGCACCGAGTCCCCTTTTTTGGCAAGCCGGCGCGCCAGTCGCACCGCTTCATCCATATCTTTTGCGCTATGCACTGATGAGGCGCCTTTAAGGGCTTTGGCTATGGCGTCTTTGGCTTCCCCTATCAATATCAGGTCCTTTACCTTGGCTTTGACCTTCGATTTGATGGCTCCGTAGTCGCTATATTTATCTTTGCCGCCCGCTATGAGTATGACCGGGCTCTTGCATGAATCGATGGCTCTGGCGGTGGAATCGACCGTCGTGCCCTTCGAATCATCTATATATTCCACGCCGTCTATCACGGCAACGGTCTCGAACCTGTGGGAGAGGCCTTTAAAATCTTTTATAGTGCGAAGCATCGACGACGATTTTACGCCGACGATCGATGACACAAGGATCGACGCAAGAATATTCTCCGTATTATGAACCCCTTTTAATCTGGTATCAAATATATCCGCAGTGCTCTTCTTATAGCACGAGACCTTGGACTTAGCGATCTTTTCAAACCCCCGCAGGTTTTCGGCGTCATAATTAAGTACGAGATGATCGTCTTTATCCTGATTCTTGAAGACCTTCATTTTTTCGGCAAAATAGTCACTGAATTTGGAATACCTGTCCATGTGATCGTCGGTTATATTAAGTATCACGGCTATATGCGGTTTGAAATCTACAATCGTTTCAAGCTGAAAGGAGCTCACTTCGAGAACGACCCAGGTATCTTCTTTTATCCTGTCTATCTCACCCGAAAGAGAATTTCCGATATTACCGCACACCACTGTGTCGAAACCACCGTCTTTTAGGATCTGGCCGATAAGTGCCGTTACTGTCGATTTACCGTTAGTCCCGGTTATAGCTATGATCCTGCCCTTACAGAACCTATATCCGAATTCCATCTCTCCTATAACCGTTATCCCGTGCTTTTTGGCCCATTTAAGCGCTAAAGATGTCTCTTCTACACCCGGGCTTACCACAACAAGGTCGCTCGTCTTTATATAATCTTCCGTGTGAATACCGATCTCTACTTTAATGCCTTTTGCCCTAAGCCTCTTCTCCACTTCCCGAAGAGCCGGCGAATCCCCGGCATCGGTGGCCCAAACTTCGGCGCCGAAATCAGCGGCCAACATAGCGGCGCTCGACCCGCTATTGCCGAGTCCTATAACAGATACCTTCTTACCTTTAAGGTCCATGACCCCTCCAAAAACCAGGTGTGAGAGCAGTCGTAAGAGTGTTTACACACCTGGTTTGAATCACTGCAATTTAAGCGTAGATAAACTCGCCAGGGCCAGAACGATCGCCACTATCCAGAACCTGATGGTGATCTTGGATTCATCCCATTTAAGATGTTGAAAATGGTGGTGTATAGGCGCCATAAGAAAAAGCCTCTTCTTGGTAGTTTTAAACCAGATCACCTGCAGCACCACCGAAAGGGCTTCGATCACAAATATCCCGCCGACCAGAAAAAGCAAGAGTTCCTTCTTAATTATAACGGCTACGACTCCTATCGCTCCTCCGAGAGCCAGGGATCCGGTATCCCCCATAAATATGGTAGCCGGGTGGGAGTTGAACCATAAGAACCCCAGGCCGGCGCCTACCATCGCCGCGCAGAATACGGTAAGCTCCCCGCTTCCGGGGAGATAAAAAACATTGAGATAATCGGCGACCTTAAAATGTCCCGTTATGTAGCTTAATATCGAATATGACAATGCGGCTATTATCGTACATCCTATCGCCAGACCGTCAAGGCCATCGGTAAGATTTACTGCATTGGAGGCGCTGGTGATGACGAGCATCACAAATAATATATACAATATGCCGAGATTCAGAACGAAGCCTTTTACGAACGGTACGGTCAGAGCCTGGGGTATTGGGGTGAGGAACATTATATACAGCGCTATTGCGACTCCCAGCAGGAACTGAGCCAATAACTTCATCCCGGGGCGCAGGCCAAGATTCCTCTTCTTCAATATCTTTGTATAATCGTCGCTAAAGCCGACGAGTCCGAGCCACAGGAATGATGCTAGAGCCACAAGCACATATTGATTCGCGATATCGGCCCACAATATCGTGGAGACGGCTATCGCCAATATTATGATGACGCCTCCCATTGTAGGGGTGCCCTGCTTGTGTTTCTGGATCTCATATAAGGACTCAACGTGATCCCTTCTTATATTTTCGCCAAAATTCATCTCTTTAAGCCATCGTATTATCGTCGGGCCCACTATAAGCGATATTAAAAAAGCGGTAAGGCTAGCCATAGCGGCGCGAAAAGTTATATACTTAAATACGTTAAATCCAAACCACCATTCCCGTAATGGGTAAAACAGATAATAGAGCATCTAACCCTCGTTTTAATTTTTCAATTTTACTTTTTACTTTTAAATTTTTCTACTACATTCTCCATCTTCATGCCGCGCGAACCTTTAACGAGGACAACATCACCTTTAACAGCTATCTTTTTCAGTATCCGGGCGGCATGAGCATGGCTGATGCAATGCCATAGCTTTTCTTTATGCATGCCGGATGCGCCGGCTTCGGCCAAAGTGTACCTTGAATATTTGCCATCCTGTGAAAGTACTCCGATTTATCGCCGAGTTCCAGCATATCTCCGAATACCACCCAGCGCGAAAATGCCGGGTAGGACTCGAGCGCTTCAAGGGCCGCGGACATCGATAACGGGTTGGAATTATATGAGTCGTTTATTATATCGATACCCCGCGCGACCTCCGAAGTCATACGCATACCTGCCGGTTTGAACCCGGCTAAAGACCTTTCGATAGACCGGTACGGTACCTTCATTAGCCTGGCTATGGATATGGCGGCCAAAGCATTATACACATTATGGATGCCGAGTGAATTTATCGCGAATACCTCACCGGAGTTTACCGAAAAAGATATCTTATTCTTCCCGGTGCCGAGGATCTCTGCGGCATAATCGTTACCTCCGTCAAAACCGAATCTGACTATCCTGAAGTTCTTTTCCTTTATACGGGCAAGATACTTATCATCCCCGTTCAATACGACCGTGCCGTATTTATCCTTAAAAGAATCAAGTATCTCTCTCTTAGCCCTGTAGACGCCTTCGGAGTCCTGTAAAAATTCAAGGTGCGACGGACCCACATTCGTTATGACCGAAAGCTCTCTTATCTCCCCCTTGTGGTTGGTTCCCAGCTCTACAACGCATGCGCCGTGTTTCTTATCGAGCTTTAAGAGCGTCTGTGGGAGGCCTATATTGTTATTTTTGGTCCCTTCGTTCTTCAGCACATTATAACGCGTGGACAGTACAGCCGCGGTCATGTCTTTTACCGTCGTCTTTCCATTACTTCCGGTAATAGCTATAACGGGGATCTTGAATTTCTTCCTGTGGGCTGACGCGATGTCTGATAGCGCTTTTGTGGTGTCCTTGACCTGGATTATTATTTTTCCTTTTAATTGCAAATTACGGCCGGTAAAACAGAGCGCCGTAACGGCGCCGATAGCTCCTTTGCACAGCGCTTCGCCGGCAAACCTATCTCCGTCAAAATTTGCGCCTTTAAGGGCGACGAAAAATTCGCCTTTTTTGACAGATCGCGAATCAGTCGATACCTTCGAAAGATCTATCTCTTTATCGGGATCGCCCGATAATAGACGACCTCGGGTCACCTTTACTATCTCTTTTACCTTCATCTTTGTCCTTCATCTTTTTAGCCAGTATCTCTGCCGCCACTTCCCTGTCATCAAAATGTATAACCCCATCTTTAATTATCTGATAGTCTTCGTGGCCCTTACCCGCTATCAGGATTATATCGCCTTTCGTCGCAGAAGATACGGCTTTTCGTATCGCCTCCCGCCTATCCGGCACAATATCGTAGTTGGAGAACTTGCCATTAATACCTGATTTGATATCTCTTATGATATCTAGAGGCTCTTCGGACCTGGGATTATCGGAAGTTACTATTACCCGATCAGAAAATTTACAGGCCGAAAGACCCATGAGAGGACGCTTCGACTTGTCCCTGTCACCGCCGCATCCGAATACGGTCCACACTTTACCCTCGCAAATACTTTTGAGTATCGACAATACATTATTGAGGGCATCTTCCGTATGCGCATAATCAACCAGCACTTTAAACGACTGGCCCATCTCTACAGACTCAAGTCTTCCCGGGATCGACACGATCGATCCTATACCTTCGGCTATCGACTTCCTATCTACCCCCAGCGCATACATAGCCGCGATAGCGGCGAGACAATTTGATACATTATGCATCCCTATAAGACGGGTCTTTATCGGAAATTCCCCGGATGGTGTAGATACTTCGAATGACGAGCTATTCGACGAAAGCTTTATCTTCAGGGCTTTTACATCCGAGCCCTCGTTTATACCGTAGGTGAGCACTCTTGCTTTTATCGATCCTTTAATGGACCTCACCTTTTCGTCGTCGTAATTAAGAACAGCGACACCGCTATTTTTAAGGTGCGCAAATATCTTGGATTTAGCTTTGAAGTATTCCGCTTTAGTTTTATGGTAATCGAGATGGTCGCTGGTTATATTTGTAAATAACCCGACATCGAGACCGACGCCGGATACCCTGCCCTGGTCGAGCGCATGGCTAGAAACCTCCACGGCTGCATACTTCACGCCGTCATCGACCATCTCCGAAAGGAGTTTTTGCAGCTCGAGCGAGCCCGGCGTCGTATTCTTCGCCGGTCTGGCATCTCCGTTAGACCTGTAATTGATCGTGCCTATAACTCCTGCCTTGGCACCGGCCGATTTGGCTATTGCCTCGATCAGATACGTTGTAGTTGTCTTACCGTTAGTGCCGGTTATACCTATTACCTTTAATTTCGCGGAAGGGTCCCCGTAAAAATTTTTAGCTATCTTAGCCAAGGCGGTCCTTACATCGGATACCGATACTTTAATGACGCCCTCCGGCACGCGTAAGCCGGGATCCGAAATTATTGCCACCGCGCCATTGGATACAGCTTCGTTGACAAAATTACGCCCGTCCTTTGCATACCCCTCAAGAGCCACAAAGATACTTCCCCTGGTCACCGTCCTCGAATCGTCACTTAGTGCGGTTATATCTATATCCGGCGAACCGGTCTGTATACTGTAATCGATACCCTTAAGCGCTTCTTCAAACAACATCTCTTAATCCTTCGAGCTCAAATACCTTAACGAGTCATTTACAACGTTACGAAAGACCGGAGCGGCAACGTCGCCCCCGTAGTATACCGGGTGCGGCTCATCTAAACATATGACTACCGCAAGGATCGGTTTCTCTACCGGAGCAAAACCAATAAATGAACCTATAAATCTGTTATGGGAGTATAGGCCCTGTTCTACTTTTTGGGCCGTGCCGGTCTTGCCCCCGGCCTCGTAATCCTCCATCTTAGCCTTCTTGCCGGTGCCTGAATCGACTACCCCCTGCAACACACCTCTCATCTTAAGGACGGTATCGGTCGATATGACCCTGTTCGGAACATTGACAGGAAATTCCTTTATCACTTTTCCTGCCGGATCGGTAATCTCTTTAACGACTCTTGGCCTTACCCTATATCCGTTATCCGCTATGACAGATATCGCGCACGCAAGCTGTAGTGCGGTGGTAGTCACCTCCTGCCCCATAGGAATGGCATACATGCTGACTTTAGACCACCCGTTTATCGGCCTGTTTATCCCTGCTACCTCACCCGGAAGGTCTATGCCGGTCTTGTCATAGAAGCCGAAAAGTTTCATATACTTGTACATCTTTTCCTGCCCCAGACGAAGAGCGGCCTTCACGGTTCCTATATTGCTCGACTTCTCTATTATCTCTCTGAATGCAATACCCTTCGGCCCATGTGCCACTCGCCGTTCTCGCAGTCGAACTTATCGTCTAAATCCACAGCCTTCTCTTCGAGCGCCGCGCTGGCAGTCACTATCTTAAATACGCTGCCGGGCTCAAAAAAGTCGTTTATAGCCCGGTTCCTTATAGACTCCTTCGATCTGTTCTTCGCATCGTTAAGATCGTAATTAGGCATATTAGCCAATGCAAATATATCCCCGGTGCGCGGATCCATCACGATTATCGACGCACCCTTAGCGTTGAATTTCTGGAACGCTTTAGCTAACTCCCTCTCGGCTATAGACTGTATCACTTCGTCTATCGTAAGAACAAGATTGAAACCGTCCCTGGGAGGTATATACTCATACTGGTAGGACTCCAAAAGTTTACGCTTTGCATCCTGTGTCGATACTACCCACCCCGGCTCACCTTTAAGATATTTATCATAATGAAGCTCCAGTCCCTCTAGCCCGTTATTATCTATATCTACCGTACCTATAACATGGCAAGCCAGCGTTTTGTCCGGATAGGACCTTTCCGATTCCTGCACTATATCGAGGCCTTCGATCTTAAGGGCCTTCAAGCGGGCCGATGCTTCGGGAGAGACTTTCCTCTTTATCCATACGAAGGACTTATTCTTCGATAACCTGCCGTAAACAAAATCTTCGCTTATCCCCAATATCCTGGAGATAGCGGATGCGGCTCTTTCCTTGTCCTTTATTACCCTGGGATTTGCGAATATGGAATCACTATGGAGATTTACCCCTAAGACCCTCATATTGCGGTCGAAGATGGTGCCGCGTTTCGGAGCTATTTCAAGGGATACCGTATGCTGCTCATCGGCTATTTTTTTATAAAAATTGTGCTTAACTACCTGGATATAGAGGAGACGCAGTACGAGAATAGACAGTGCGAGAATAAAAAAAACGAAGACGGCCAATTGCCGTTTTCTAAGGGTTCCGCTGTGCACAAATAAAGCTTCTTCTATCCTTCAACTTCACTTGAAGATAAAACAATCAAGCCTGTCGAAGTGTTGTTAATCCTCGGCCTGATGAGCCTCGGCTTTAGGTGTTAGAAAATCTAAAAATCCGAATATATTAAACCTTTTCTCAAGTCCGGTAGAACGTACGTCGGAAAGGCCTCTTTGATTTACAACATACGGCCGGGCCATCTGAATTACATTACCTTTCCTGGGAAAGGTTATATCAATATTTTTAGCCAAGAGAGCGCTCTCAAGCCTTGACGGTGCCTCTAGGTTTTTAATATTATAACTCAACTGCTCCCTCCGGTCAAGCACCTCATTGAGCTTCTTCTCTTTCTTTTCGATATTATAGCTCAATTTTACCAGCTCGACCTGCTGATGAACGTACATTAGGGAAGCTACCGTAAATATCATTATCGGTAAAATTGACTTTACGAGTCTCATATCTACTTAAATCCTTTCCGCAACTCTAAGGCGGCCGCTTCTCGATCTCGGATTCTCCGCCACTTCCGCATCTGTCGGCCTTACGGGCTTTTTTGTCAATATCTTTATAAGCCCCTCTGCCGAATATTCCTTAAACTTGTTCTTTACTATCCTATCCTCGAGCGAATGGAATGATATTACAGCCATCCTGCCACCCGCATTTAATCTGGTAACTATCTGTCCTAATCCATCCTTGAGCGCTCCAAGCTCATCGTTGACCGCTATTCTGATGGCCTGGAATGTTCTTGTGGCCGGATCCAGCCTGCCCCTCTTGTATCGCCCTCCCACGGCCCTGTAAACCACGGACGCCAGATCCTCCGTCGTTTCTATCTTCTTCTCGCGGCGCCGCTCAACTATCGCCCTGGCTATCCTTCTATAAAACCGCTCTTCGCCCAAATCTTTTATTATATCGGAAAGCTCTTCTTCGCGTAACCTGTTCACTAAATCTTTAGCGCTTACTTTTAGTCTCGGGTCCATGCGCATATCGAGCGGACCCGGATTTTTTATACTGAAACCCCTCGCGCCCTCATCCATCTGGTACGAGGATATTCCTATGTCAAAAAGCGCGGCGTCGATCTTCTCCAATCCTTCGTGATCGAACATCTCGTTAAGATACCTGAAGTTCCCGTTCGCCAATTTAAAAGAACCTGTAAAATCTCGAAGATTTTCGCGCGCCCTGTCTATCGCGGCGGGATCGGCGTCGCACCCCAGTAGCATCCCCCCTGGCGTTATCCTCTTAAGTATTTCTTTTGAGTGCCCGCCGCCGCCCAGTGTAGCGTCCAGCACCGTATCGCCCGGCCTCAGATCCAGAAAGCCCAAAACCTCATCGAGCATCACCGGCCGGTGCATCTTTAGTACAGGCTGCTGGGCCTGCTAAAAGGAAGCATCCTAAGTACCAGTGTATCTATGCCGATATAATCGGGATCACAGTGCAGCGCCCGGACTTTCTTAAGCCGCTCTAACGATGCATCAATATTAGTTATAAATAAGTCCTCTTTACTGTTCTTAGCCATATGGTTCGAACTCATATACATAACCTCCTCATCCTTCCGGCAGCATTATCTTTTCCGCAACGTCCTCAAAGGATTCTTTGGAAGTCGAATAGTACTCTACCCAGGAGTCTTTCGACCATATCTCCATACGATTGGATACCCCTATAATGACCACATCGCGTTTTATCGCCGCGTAATCTTTCAGATATTTCGGTATCAATATTCTGCCCTGTTTATCGCATTCTATTCCAGCGGCACCGGAAAAATAGAGCCTGTTGAATTTTCTCGATTCCGATTTCGTAAAAGACATCGCCCTGAATTTGGATTCCTGGGTCTTCCATTCGTTC
>JAPLMF010000001.1 GCA_026387155.1 Candidatus Omnitrophota bacterium | reverse complement strand
CTTGATACTTTCGGGAACTAAACTTTCCGCCAATATATGCGCTCCGTTCGCCGGAGATTCGACGCCGCAGCAATTTCTCGACGTAGAAACGAACAGGGATAGTGTTTTCTTCAATAAAAACGAGCAGGAGGCGTTCAGGTCGTGCTTTAAGGATCCGGAAAAGATAAAGAAAATTGAAAAAACCGCATATAAATCCTTCAACAAATGGCGCCGGATAGAAGCAATGTTAACTCTGTCCTACCTTGACAATAAGAACGCTCCGGCCATATTCGAAATATCCTTACAGTCTAAAGACGACGATATCCGGTACTTTTCGGTAATAGCGCTCGGAGAGATGAAGAGCGATTCATCCGCCCGTATATTGGTGGATTTGATAAGAAAAGACGGCTTCTCCAGACGCAAGATAGTCTCCGTGCTCGAGAGTTTTCCACCTGAGGTTACCGCAAGTTATACGATCCCCCTCCTAAAGGATAATAGGCCGGACGTACGTTTCTGGGCGCTAAAATTATTGTCACGTCTGGATCCAGGAAAGTATTTGTCTGTGATATCCATGTTGGTAAAAGACCCGTCTGATGAGGTTCGTTCGGCGGCCTGCGAATGTCTTGGAAATACCGGAAAGACCGGCGCGGCGGAAGCCTTATACTCCTCGTTAAAGGACGATAGCTGGGTTGTCCGGTCGGCCGCCGTAAAAGCCCTGTCAAACCTATTGGGCAATGCCTGCCTGCCCAAGGTAACCAAGCTCATAAAAGACAACTCCTTATCGGTTATATATTCAGTAAAAGAGGCTATGGTGGCGCACATCGAAGCCGCAATACCGTATATAGAGCGTATAATGGAAACCGACGACAAGATGGCAAAGATAATGTGCGTTGAGGCTCTTGAGGAAGCAAAGAGAAGGCCCGGCAAATGACGACGCAGGCCGCCTACGGCATGATAGTCTACCCGATCTTCCTGATATTCTTCGGCTACTTTATAGTCCTTACGCTCTATTATCTATTCCTTGCGCTCATAGGGTTGGCGGAGACAGGGAGAAGGGCATTAGAGAACGAGGCTGAGAACTATCCGCTATTCTACTTTTCTTCATTCGCTATCCCGGTAAGCATAGTGATACCGGCGCACAACGAGAAGGAATGGATACGGGATTGCCTCTTGTCAGTCTTAAACCTGAATTATCCCATATTCGAGGTCATAGTAGTGGATGATGGGTCTACCGACTCGACCCCTGTTATACTTAACGATATGTTTAAGCTCTTTCCCATAGATACGTTATACACAAAACATTATAAAGACGGAAAGGTCGAGTCAATATTTAAGAGCGAGCTCTACCCGAACGTAACCGTCATGCGTAAATCCGCAAGTTCGATGAAAAAAGCGGGGACAGTGAACGCCGGTCTCAATATAGCAAAATACGAATATGTCTGTGCACTGGATGCTGACACGGTATTAGAGCAGGATGCCCTCTTAAAGGTAATGGCCCAGGTCCAGAAAGATCCGGAGCATATCATAGGAATAGGCAGCTACTTCGGATTGT
>JAPLMF010000074.1 GCA_026387155.1 Candidatus Omnitrophota bacterium | reverse complement strand
TTCAATATCCCACACGAATGTTCCCTTGCCTCTCGCAAGGCATAGCGGCGTTCTCTTGTAAGTCGTCATTATATACTTGTCATATAACCCAATCACCTTATCCGTCTTCTTCATTTCACTATCTCCGTTCCTATTCCTGTGTCGGTGAATATCTCCAGGAGCATTGCGTGCTCAATACCGGCATCTAGTATATGGGCCTTCTTTACGCCGCCCTTTATAGCCCTGACGCATGCTTCCGCCTTCGGTATCATACCGGAAGCTATTACCTTATTCTTTATAAGACGCTTAACGTCCGAGGACTTCAGCGTATGGTAGAGCGTCTTAGGATCGTTTTTATCCTTCATTATGCCCATCACGTTCGTAAGAAGAACAAATTTCTCACACTTTAGTTTTGCCGCTATCGCGCTTGCCACGTCGTCCGCATTCACGTTATAAAGCTCGCCGTCACGGCCTCGCCCGAGCGGATATATGACGGGCACTATATTGTCGTTTATTAGCCTCTTTACCACTGTCGCGTCTACGGATGTGACTTCACCTACAAAACCGAGATCGCCGGCCGCAAGATGAAGCTTTTTTACCTTTATAAGATCATTCTCACTGCCGCTCAAACCGAAGACCCGTGCGCCCATCCCTTTAAGCTCACCCACTATCTTTCTGTTTATTATGTAGAGGGCTTTGTCTATTATTCTGACGGTCTTATCGTCCGTATAGCGTCGGCCGTTTATGAACTTAGGTTCAAGGCCGGCCTTCTTCATCATCTTAGATATGAACGGTCCCCCGCCATGCACGACTATCGGGTGCATCCCGGCGTAGTTCATGAACATTATATCCTCGAGTACCCCTCTTTCGATACCCTTCTCATCTACCGCTGCCCCGCCGTACTTTATCACAACGACCTTACCGAAGAACTTCTTTATATACGGAAGCGCTTCAATGAGGATTTGAGATTTTTTTATCGCTTCTTTCATCACGTCGAATACTCCGAGTTTATAGCGACATACTCTTTAGAAAAGTCGCAGGTCCAGGCGGTGCCAGAACCCTCGCCGCTTCCTAGATCCACTTTTATGAATACCTTTTTACCCTTTATATACTTTCTCACCTTCTCCTTATCGAAGGTCTTCATACTCGACCCTCCGGAAAGGACCTTCGCCGGCCCCATATATATATCTGCCTTATCCGGATCGAAATCCACGCCTGCCGAGCCGGCCGATGCCGCCACCCTGCCCCAATTCGGATCTTCACCGAATATGGCGCATTTTAGGAGATTCGATGTCGATATTTTCCTTGCGATAACCCTCGCATCTCTATCGGTCTTTGCGCCTATGACATTTATCTCAACAAGTTTGGTGGCGCCTTCACCATCGGCGGCAAGCATCTTCGCAATAGCTATACATAAAAATTTAAGCGCTCCCAGAAAGACCAGATAATCTTTGCCTTTTGCCCTTATCGACCTATTATCGGCCAGGCCGTTTGCCAGAATAAATAATGAGTCGTTGGTCGACATGTCCCCGTCGACCGATATCATATTAAAGGATTCATCTGCCGCATCCGATAGTGCAGCTTCAAGCATCTTCTTAGATATCGATACGTCCGTAGTAATAAATCCGATCATAGTTGCATGCTTGGTCGCCTTCTTCATAAGCGGATGTATCATCCCGACACCCTTAGCCGCTCCTCCTATTGTAACGACCTTCCCGCCCAGTTTAACCTTAACAGCTATCTCTTTTTTGACAGTATCCGTAGTCATTATCGCCCCGGCAAGATCGCTTGAGCCTTTTATCGTCAGACTCAATATAAGCTCAGGCACCTTCATCTCTATTTTTCGCACCGGAAGCCTGTGTCCTATTATCCCGGTAGAAGCTACCAGCACTTCTTTCTTACCCAGCGCCATACCTTTGGCTATATATCCGGCCATCGAAAGCGCGTCGGCGTCGCCTTGCCGGCCGTTGGCGCAATTCGCATTACCGCTATTGACCACTATAGCGCGGTGTGTCCTATTCCTTAAATTCGTTATACTTAATCTTACCGGAGATGCTTTAAAAACGTTCGTCGTAAATATCCCAGCCGCCACGGCCGGCGTCTCGCAGTAGAGAAGCGCCAGGTCCGGATTGCCCGACTTCTTTATACCCGCTCGAATTGCGCTTGCCAAAAAACCTTTGGGAGCCGTTACTCCACCCTTTACGATTATCATAAGAGGCCTTCCGTTTCCGGAAAGCCACACATTATATTCATATTCTGCACCGCCTGTCCCGCCGCACCCTTCTTCAGATTATCAATACAGGAAACTACTATAAGGTCACCTCCGGTAACCTTTAAACCTATGTCGCAGTAGTTGGTGCCTACGACATCCCTTATCTGCGGCAGCTTACCTTCATCAGATATGCGCACAAAGGGCTTTCCCTTATAAAAGTTCCTGTATATACCTACCGCTGCTTTCGTGTCGAGTGATTTTGTAAGCCTCAAGTATATCGTCGAAAGTATGCCCCGATTCATCGGTATGAGGTGCGGAGTGAATATAATATCTATAGCATGGCCCGCCACGTCCGAGAGGATCCTGTTTATCTCCGGCTTATGCTGATGGTCGTTGACCTTATAAGCCTTCAGGTTCTCGTTCACTTCGGGAAAAGATAGTGCCAGGTCCGGTTTACGCCCTGCGCCGGTGACACCGGACTTCGAGTCCGATATTATCCTCGAAAATTCAACTATACCGTTTTTTAAAGCCGGTGATATACCGAGTATTATCCCCGTGGGATAACATCCCGGGTTCGACAAGAGTTTTGCCTTCTTTATCTTCTCCAGATATAATTCCGGCAACCCGTATACGGCCTGACCGAGATTGGTCTTATCCCTGTGTTCGGCGCCATACCATATCTTATATACGTCCGGGTCGAGCCTATAGTCCGCGCTTAAATCTATTACGAGCTTTCCCGCCTTTAAGAATACCGGCGCCACATCCATTGAGACTTTATGCGGCAGACCCAGAAATACGAGATCGACGTTCTTTGCCATCGCTTCCGGGTCCGGTTTCTTACAAATTATGTCGAGCTTGCCTTTAAAAGCCGGAAATATGGAGGAGAACGACTCCTCTTTATCTATCACGGCGGAAAGCTCCGTGATCGATACGCTCTTATGGGCCAAAAGTATCTTTATAACCTCTTCGCCGGCATATCCAGTAGCGCCTACAACACCTACTTTAAGCATAACTCTCTCCTTTTCCGTCGGTAAATATTATCCATCTTAAATTAAAAAACCTATCATGTCAACTAAAATTATCGTCGGGAGTTGACCGGATAGGTTTTTATTTTCCGTCGGGAAATGTCTTTTAACGCTTAGTGAACTGGAATCTCCTTCTGGCTCTTTTCCGGCCGTACTTCTTGCGTTCGCGCATCCTGGCGTCGCGCGTCAGGAACCCGGCCTTCTTTATATCTTTTTTGAGGGTCTCGTCTATCGATACGAGCGCCCTGGATATACCGTGTCTAATGGCTCCCGCCTGACCGCTTAACCCTCCGCCGTTCACGTTAACGAATACGTCGATCTTAGCATCGAGTTTTGCAAGCTCAAGCGGCTGCATAATAATAAGGCGGTTGGACTCCCGGGGAAAGTACGCCGCAAACGGCCTACCGTTGACCGTGACCGTTCCTGTACCCTCCGCTATCCTTACTCTGGCTACGGAGTTCTTCCGTCTTCCTGTAGCTGCAAAATATGTCTTGGTCGCCATTTATCCTTTAACTTATCTTAAGTTCTTTGGGTCTCTGAGCCTGATGAGGATGCTTGTCGTCGGCATAGACCTTAAGTTTCTTAAGCATTTTATCCCCGAGTTTTGATTTGGGCAGCATCCCCTTAACAGCGTGCCTTATCACATAATCGGGTTTTCTATTCAATACAGACTCAAGCGTTTCGGTCTTTAGTCCACCCGGATATGCCGAGTAGCTCTTGTACACCTTCTGTAAAAGCTTTTTGCCGGTCGTCTTTACCTTAGAGGCGTTTATAACTATGACCTCATCACCGGTATCCTGATGGGGAGAATATATGACCTTATCTTTGCCCATAAGGACGGTCGCGACCTTGGTGGCCAGTCTGCCAAGGATCTTATCCTTGGCATCGACGATATGCCAGACCTTCTTAATATCTTTT
>JAPLMF010000029.1:11707-21685 GCA_026387155.1 Candidatus Omnitrophota bacterium | reverse complement strand
ACCTTGCAGGCGGCGTAATTTCGAATCATTCTTTACAAAAATCACCAATCTGCTACAATAACATCACAGGAGTAGCTGACGTTTAAACGTCAACTACATTTTGGATAACTTTATGAAATCTCACACCGAATATCTTTGGATGAACACGAAGGACCGCTACGCGATCGTAAATATCACGCCTGAGGTTGTCGCCGCGGTCAAGAAGAGCAGCGTAAAAGAAGGTCTTTGTCTGGTGAATGCGATGCATATTACAAGTTCGGTATTCATTAACGACAATGAAAGCGGGCTCCACGAGGACTTCATGAAATGGGTGGAGAAGTTAGCCCCATATGGGAAAGATAAATACAGGCACAACCTCACCGGCGAGGATAACGGCGATGCGCACTTAAAGCGTACGATAATGGGGCGCGAAGTTGTAGTGGCGATCACCGGCGGAAAGCTCGATTTTGGGCCGTGGGAGACGATATTCTACGGCGAGTTCGATGGACAGCGGAAGAAGCGGGTGTTGGTCAAGATAATTGGGGAGTAAATAGCGGGAGGACGCATGTACCATGTGGATGTAACAAATACAGGTGATTCAAAATTCAAAGTTGCCTCTGCGGACGGTGAGTTCGCGGTCGATACCAAGGGCGGCGGTATGACGCCTCCCGATACGCTCCTGGCTAGCATCGGCTCATGCATAGGAGTATATGTAAAGAAATATTGTGAAGGGGCCAGGTTGCCGATCGCAGGATTTGCGATAAGAGTAGACGCCGATTTTACGAAGGAGCCTCCGCTTCGTTTTAAAGATATAAAAGTTTCGATAGACCTAAAAGGCGTCGCTATAGACGATCGCAGGAAGAAAGCGATGCTTGAGTTCATTAAGAACTGCCCGGTTCATAATACCATTAAAAATAATCCGGATTTCGCAATAGGGATACTATAACCAAAGACAGGGTGAAGGAGGTAAGAAATGAGTGACGTAAACGAAAAATACAAAAACGCTTATAAAATAGTGATGTCAGAACTGGGATTAAGTCCTTTTCAAAAAATAAAGGATGCGTTCGCGCTCATGGGTTTGATTCCTCTTCTTGTTGTATTTTATGTGATTATAGGGAAAAATTTTTTTCACATGCTCCTTTTGGGAAATAACGCTGTTATGCTCGTGATGGCGATATTTATCTCATTCATGGGGCTTCTCTATGCGTACAGTCTGATAAAAAAACTGGTCGATAAGTTAATGAAATACGCCGCCGAGCGTAAACACGCAGATGATGAAAAAACGGAGATAATGCTGGCGGTCAGTCATGACTTAAGGACGCCGCTGACTACGATGAAACTCGGCCTGCAGAATCTGGCGGACGGCATAGGCGGAACGTTGAATGACTCTGGCGTTGAAATGGTGAAAGATTGTCTTACGGCCGCCAATAAATTAAAGGGCTTAATAGAAGATATATTGGACTTTCCTAAAACGGGGCTCGTAAGGCTTAATATAAAGCGTGAACTTGTCGACCTGGGATGCGTTTTAAAAAACGAAGTCCAAAGCGCGGTCCATCTTGCCAAGAAGAACAGGCTGGATCTGAAATACAGTCCTGTAAGCGCCAGAGCTGATGTCTGGTGCGACCAGAAGAAGATGTCGAGGGCCGTGATGAATCTCATTTCGAACGCCGTCAAGTATACACCCGAAGGCGGCAGTATCGACGTGATTCTGTCGCCGAGTGAGAGCACGGTACAATTTTCCGTGATAAATACGGGTCCCGGCATCAGACCGGATGAGATTGACAGAATATTCAAAAAATATGAACGGCTCGATAAGCATTCCCACATAGATGGCAAGGGACTTGGGCTTTCGATAGTGAAGGATATAATCGACCTTCATAACGGGCATATATCCGTGCACAGCGAGCCGAATAAAATCACCGAGTTTCGGGTCATTCTCCCGAAGGATCTGCGCACAAGAATTGGCATCAGTACGGCAAAAACGAGTATAGAGCTCTAGGCGTATGATCAAGTTTCGCGAAGTTTTATCAAACAGGAATTTTTTCTTTCTTTGGGTAGGGCAGCTCATATCGACTTTTGGGGATCGCCTGACGCAGATGGCGTTGGTCGCGTTAGTCTACCAGCAGAATCCAGGCTCGGAAATAGCTTTAGCAAAACTTATCTCATTTACCATAATCCCGGTATTCATAATAGGGCCGATAGCGGGCGTTTGGATAGATAGGCTAAACCGCAAAAACGTGATGGTAATTTCCGACATCTTTCGGGGATGCCTCATACTTTCGATACCATTCTTTATCGGGATAAAGCAGATACTCTTCGTATACCTTGCGATATTTCTTACGTTCTCGATATCGCGTTTTTTTATACCGTCAAAGATGGCGATAATACCGGATCTGGTTCCGAAAGAGAATCTTCTGGTCGCGAATACGCTCTCCGGCACGACATACATGATAGGCAACGTAGTGGGCTTGATAGTTGCCGGTATCATAGTTAATACACAATCGATAGGGGCTATAGGAGGGTTCTATATAGACAGCATGACCTTCTTTGTCTCGGCGTTATTGATAGCCATGATAGCCCATGTAAGATCGGTCAAGGAAGTGAGCCAGAATATAATTACCACGACAGAAGCTATCAGCAGTTCTTTGCGGAGATCGATAGCAAAAGACATCATAGAGGGCTTAAAGACGATATGGAGATATGGGGACATGCGTTTTATAGTGTCGGTATTTTTCATCCTCATGACCGGCCTAGGAGCCGTATCATGTGTGATAATAGTATTTGTGCAACATGCTTTTGGTACCTCTACCAGGGATCTGGGATTCTTAGGGACTTTTCTTGTGACAGGATTATTTATAGGTACTATGCTTTACGGAAAGTTCGGTCAGGGAGTACCTAAGCGCAAGGTCGTCTTCTACAGTTTCATAGCAAGCGGTATATTTATAACCGTATTTGCTTTGGTAGTAGAAAAACATCCTAACCTACTTACGGCTGGGGTCATATCTGCTCTGCTCGGAGCGGCAGCTAGCCCTATAATGATATCCGCCAATACCCTGACTCACGAAGCTATTCCCGAAGAATTACGAGGGAGGATATTCAGCTCTCTGGAAGTTGTTATACATCTTGGATTCATGGTAGCAATGTTCCTTGCGGCTTATGCTGCAAAGTACATTGGGAGGTTGTGGGTAATAATGATTGCGGGTGCGGTCTTCTATCTATGCGGAGCGGTTGGTCTTGCCGTGGAAGCGAAGAATAAGGCTACTTGCTCTTAGGGTTTTTACAATTCCCGAGCTTGTCCAGGCAAAGTTTATAGTAATTGCAGACCGGGCAACAAATAGCTTCCTCGCCCTTTTCCCCCCTGTACCATTTGGTCTCGCAAGTCCAATAGACCTGGCAAGTTTCGCAGCAATTTATCTTGTGATGGCTCATGATTTTCCTCTTGCCTATAAAATACAACACTAGCGCGTAAAAGTCAACAAATACCTGGTACCTACTTCGGCATATATTTAAGCTGCGCCAGGAGCAGCATATGCGCCAGGAGCAGCTCGGGTATGGCTATCGCCGCGCCGACCTTAAGCCACTCCATAAAACTTACGGTCCCTAGTTTTCTCTTTTCCATTACGCCGATCGCAACTATGTTGGCCGTAGAACCTATAATGGTGAGGTTGCCCAAAAGCGTAGAGCCGAACAGTATCGACCACCATAACGGGAACGTCGGAATACCCATCGCTCCTATATCCTTTATTATAGGGACGAAAGTCGATACGGCCAATACGTTATCCATAACCGAGGTCAGAGCTCCGGATGACCAGACGCAGATACCCATGAGGAACGGAACGTTATTACCGGCGGTCACGGCTATTTTCTGAGCCAGGACTCCGGTGATCCCCTGATACTTTAGCGTTCCTACCGAAGCGAATAGGAAGAGGAAGAAACAGAGCGTCCACCAGTCTATCTTACGTTCTATAATGTTGCGCGCTTGGTCCTTGCTCAAGAATAGCGCCACGGCTCCGCCGAGAAGCGCCGTGCCTAGGAGCATGGTGTTCTTTTCTAGCCCCATTAGTTTTTCGACGTGAACGTGCAATACGAGCCCTACCACGACGCAGGCGAATAAGATGCCCGATACCATGATGCCGCGGTGAAATTTCTTTTCCGATCCGGCTTCAGAAAATATCCGCGGCTCATATTTATGGGTCTTTAACGCTTCATGCAGCTGGCGTATTGGTTTGGCATAGTATATGAAGAAGAGGACTATAGTCATTAGCAGGACGGCCAGTGATATTGGCGCGGCCCATCTCAAGAAATCGACAAAGGTTAGCCCACTTCTCAAGGCTATTATTACCCCTATAGGATTTCCTACTACGGTGGCGCTTGAACCTATGTTTGTGGCGAAGACCACCATTATGAGGAACGGTACGGGATTTAACTTATGCCTGGAGGCTATGCTCAGTACCGCGGCCGCCATGAATAGAACCGATGTTACTTCGTCGATGAGCGCCGCCGAAACGGCCGACATTACGACGAGCAATATTACAAGACGCCTGCCGTCCATTCCGACCAGGCTGATTAATTTATTTATTAGATGCTCGAAGAAGGATTTCTCTTCCAAATATCCGACAATTATCATCATTCCTATTAAAAATAGTACGATGTCAAGCCCTGCGAACTCCACGACGTGTTGGACGTTGGTCAAGCCCGTCGCCATCAGGAATGCGACGCCGAAAAAAGCGAAGGTGAGCCTTGATTGCCAGAAGAAGATAGCGCCAAAGAATATCGATGAGAATCCTGCTACGGCTGCCAGCTGAGTA
The DNA here is from genome assembly GCA_026387155.1 of Candidatus Omnitrophota bacterium. Lineage (GTDB taxonomy): Bacteria > Omnitrophota > Gorgyraeia > 2-01-FULL-45-10 > 2-01-FULL-45-10 > JAPLMF01. The sequence goes on along the minus strand of JAPLMF010000029.1, from coordinate 16,898 downwards.
GTGGTTAATCCCAGAAGGGATGAGGCCGCTACCGTTACGACTATTCCCAGAATATATAATAAACCGTTCTTCATGGTAAAAGTGTAGCACATAAATATGAGAACGGACAATGTTTTTTGTTGAGTTAACGGCGACTTCATTATATATTAGTAGGTGCCAAACAATAGAAAGGCGGGTAATGATGACCGAATTAACACAGGACAATTTTGAGAAAGAAATATTAAAGTCGAATAAACCGGTGCTGGTCGATTTCTGGGCGCCGTGGTGTATGCCTTGTAAACTTATTGCTTCTACAGTTGAAAAATTAGCCGTAGAAATGAAGGACAGGGTGAGCGTGCTCAAATCGAACGTTGACGAGAACCCGGATATCGCGACCGAGCTTTCGATCATGAACATTCCGACGCTTGTCCTATTTAAGGACGGCAAAGAAGTGTCGCGCATAATAGGCGTGAATTCGAAGGAAGCGATAGAAGCTAAGATAAATTCGGTGCTTTAAAATGAATATAGCAGTCCTCTGTTCCGGCAGCGGCACCAACCTGCAGGTTATAATCGATAAGGTTGCCTCAGGATATATCCCGGCCAGGATAGCGCTCGTTGTAAGTGATAGGGCAAATGCTTTTGCGCTCGAGCGCGCGAAGAAGGCCGGTATAGAGACGCTCGTCCTTGATAAGAAAGATTTTAAATCCAGAGAAGACTTCGATAAAAAGCTGATGGAAAGTCTGGATAATAAGAATGTGGGCTTGGTCGTTCTGGCCGGGTTCATGAGGCTTCTTGGCCCGCGCTTTATAGAGAAGTACAGGAACAGGATAATTAATGTGCATCCGGCGCTTCTACCGTCTTTCAAAGGCGCACACGGAATAAAGGATTCGCTCGATCATGGCGTGAAGGTTACCGGGGTGACGGTGCACTTCGTCGACGAGAAGCTCGACAACGGCCCGGTGATAGCGCAGGCCGCACTGGAGATAAGAGACGGTGATACCGAAGAGTCCCTCCTTGAAAGGGTGCATAAGGAAGAACACAGACTTTATCCGGAGGCCGTGAAGCTATTCGTTGAGGGAAGATTAAAAATAGAGGGGAGAAAGGTAAGGGTAATATGAAGACAGCAATAAATGATGTACGAGCAAGAGAGATACTTGATTCAAGGGGTAATCCTACGGTAGAAGTAGATGTTATATTACAGGACGGTTCATTCGGAAGAGCCGCTGTACCGAGCGGCGCATCAACCGGAGAGCATGAGGCGGTCGAGCTGCGCGACGGCGACAAGTCAAGGTATATGGGTAAGGGTGTATCGAAGGCTGTAGCTAATGTGAACGGCGAGATAAGGAAGGCCGTGAAGGGCAAGGACGCACTGATGCAGGGAGAGCTCGATCAGTCGATGATAGAACTTGACGGTACCGAGAATAAGGGCAGGCTGGGAGCCAATGCTATTCTCGGCGTTTCGCTTGCCAACGCAAAGGCAGCGGCCCTCTCTAAAGATATGCCACTATACAGGTATATAGGCGGCGACAAGGCCAAGACGCTCCCGATACCTATGATGAATATACTTAACGGCGGTTCGCACGCGGACAATAACGTCGACCTACAGGAGTTTATGATAATGCCGGTGGGCGCCAACTCTTTTAAAGAGGCTCTCCGCTGGGGCGCCGAAGTATTCCATAACCTTAAGAAGATACTGCACGACAAGAAACTCTCCACCGCGGTAGGCGACGAAGGCGGTTTTGCCCCTGACTTGAAGTCGAACGAAGAAGCCGTCGAGGTAATACTTGCGGCAATAGATAAGGCCGGATACAGGGCTGGTAAGGATATATCCATAGCCCTTGACCCGGCATCGAGCTCTTTCTATGAAAAAGGTAAGTATATCCTCGAGGCTGAGCCGAAGAAAGAAAACTCCAGTAAGGATATGATAGATTTTTACAGCCGCTGGGTGTCTAAATACCCGATAATATCGATCGAGGACGGCCTCGCGGAAGATGATTGGGATGGGTGGAAGAGCCTTACTGACGCCCTTGGCAAGAAGATACAGATCGTAGGAGATGATCTTTTTGTGACTAACGTTAAGCGCCTCAGGATGGGGATAACGCAGAAGGTCGCCAATTCCATACTTATAAAGGTAAATCAGATAGGCACTCTATCAGAGACGCTCGATACAATAGATCTTGCGAAAAAGAACGGCTATACCTCGGTGATATCACACCGCTCGGGCGAGACGGAAGATACGACGATCTCGCACCTAGTAGTTGCGATGAATACAGGCCAGATAAAGACCGGCTCCGTCTGCCGAACGGACAGAATATGCAAGTATAATGAGCTTTTAAGGATCGAAGAGGAACTCGGTAAAAAAGCAGTATACGGCCCAACTACGCGGCCTAAATTAAGATAGGCATGGCCTCCTCCGGTGGATCAAAGCCAGGTAGGTTAAAGCTTTATATAGTAATAGGAATCGTGACGGTTCTATTTCTGCCGCCCTTCGCAAAGTACCAGGCGCTGCGATATAAAAGTAAGAAGATCGACGAACGGATAGCCCAGCTTAAGGTTGAGAATAAGAGGCTCGAAGAGGAGAGGTTGAAACTCCTGACCGATACAGCCTACATCGAAAAACGGGCCAGGGAGAAAGTCGGCATGGTCCGCAAGGGTGAGATAGTGATGAAGGAATCCCCACCGAAGAAAAGATAAAAACCTCCCGGCTAAATACCGGGAGGTTGGTTTTTATTGGTAGCGGGGGTCCGATTCGAACGGACGACCTCTGGGTTATGAGCCCAGCAAGCTACCAGGCTGCTCCACCCCGCAGTGAGGCCCTATTATACCAAAAGACGGATAATATGCAACTACTTATTTTTGTCTATTTATATGGACCACTTTGGCCGGAGGAAATCCGTTAAAGTAGGTCGATGAGGCGTGCGAGTAGGCCCCGATATTCTCCGCGTAGACCAGATCTCCTATGTCAAGGTCCGGAAGTTCTTCCGCAATGGATATCGTGTCGAGGGCGTCGCAAGTCGGCCCGAATACTGCAGAGACTTTCAGTTCGCCCTCCTTGAAAGCCTTTATTGGATAAGTGCAGTGGTCGAATATAATGCCGGAAAATGTATGATAAACGCCGTCGTCGATATAGTAGCACGGCTTTTCATCCCGAACTGCCTTACCTATGACTTTAGCAACGAGAGTAGCGGCATTTGCCACCATGAATCGTCCCGGTTCGGCCAATATCTCAATGGTCTTGGGGAATAGCCTATCTATTTCCGCGTTGAGTTTTCTGGCGAGCGTCTTGAAAGATTTGGATTTCGAATTGTACTTAACGGGGAATCCGCCGCCGATATCGAGTATATTTATCTTATGCCCGCGGGATTCGGATTCTTTAAGTATAGAAGCCGATAGCTGAAGCGCCTGCATGTAGTTCTCGAAATTATTACACTGGCTTCCGACATGGAAGCTTATCCCTTCGACGACGAGTCCCATGCTGAATGCCTCGAGTATCAGGTCGACCGCCTCGCCCGGGTGGGCGCCGAACTTCGACGACAGCTCGACCATCGAACCGGTATTTGGTACGCGTATGCGAAGGACGAGGCCGGCATGGGGGGCATGCTTCTTTATCTTCTTAAGCTCCTCGGAATTATCATAGGTGACCAGAGGCTTATATTTATCGAGTTCTTCCAAGGTTTCCTGACGTTTTATAGTATTTGCATATATTATTTTATCCCAGATCCAGTCCTGCCGCTCCTTCTCGGGCATATCCTTTATATTCTCGTACGCGATCATAAATTCCGGGAACGACGCGACGTCGAAACTTGCACCCGCTTTATATAGGGTCTTTACGATCTCTGGGTCCGAATTTGATTTCACTGCGAAGTATGCCTGTACGCGCGGTAGTGCTTCCCTAAACTCGCGGTAGTTCTGGCGTATGCGCTCGTGATCCACTATAAATACCGGGGTGCCGTGCTTTTTTGCTATCTCAAGGAAGTTATCCAAAGCCTCTTTCTTCGTCTCGTCTTTTTCCGCAAGTTTTTGCATTCTATATTTGTCCTTTGTTAGTCTCTGAAGAGGAAGTTCTGAAAATTCCAGAGGCTCTTCGTGTTCAGGTACGCGTTCGGGTTCTCTTTAAAAAATACCTGATAGTTTGTAGCCGGAGTCCAGTCGCTCGCCTTAGATATGAGTTTGCCAAGATATGGTTTTGCCACTTCAAGTATCCTATCATGAGGCAGATCGTCAGGTAGAAGAACGCCTTTTTTAGGGTTCTCTAACATCCATATTATTGCCGATACCAGGCCTATGGCCACCTGCATCGTGGTGGCATTCTGGTGAGGGACGAGCTTTCTTGATTCATCTATCGAGAGGATCGACCCGGTCCACCATGAATTGTATCTATGTCCCATGAGAAGAGCACCCAGTATATCCTCGCCTTTTGTTATTTCGTCGGACATTATTCTCAATTTCGGCTGAAGTTCGTAATTTCTGCAGCGAAGTTCGTGCAGGGAGGAGATCGTCTCGTGGCATGGCATATAGGCGTAATGTACCGTCGGACGATATATCGCTTTATCGCCTTTCCATACGGTAAGCCTGTCGGAGATGCCGAACGCCTCGCCGTGGCGGATCACCATGCCGACTATCTCCTGATTCGGTATCCAACTGCGCACCCAGGTATTCATGCCCATCTGCGAGAGAAATATCTGGTTTTTAGGTCCATACGACGGTGCGTGGGCATTAGCAGGTAACTCTTTCTCGTGAGTGCCCCAACCCATCTCTGCGGGCGATATGCCTTCTTCGCGCAAACCTTCGATCGACCACGTGCCTACGAACTCGTCGACCTCTTTAGGATTATTCGTTATCTGAGTATCGCGTTCCGAGCAATGAATAGCCCTGATGTCTTCTTCCATCGCAAGGCAGTTATATTTTCGCTCACGCAGGTACTTTTCGAGGGTCTTTTTCTGTTTTTTTGCGACCGCCTTATCTCGGAGCATCTTCTCAGCTATGTCGACGATGCCCTTCTTCGCGAAATGCGATATGAGTCCGGGGTTTGCGCCGTGATCGAGGATCGCAGTTGTAGAGTGGTTCCACTTTGCGATCAGGACGCGTATCTGCATTTGGCGGTAGTAGAGGGATTTTTGTAACGGCGTCTTATTGTGTATATCGGCGTACGGGTCCCATTCTTCGACGGATGTGTTTATATAGAGGATCTTGTTGTCGTGACACCAGTTTA
>JAPLMF010000029.1:0-11640 GCA_026387155.1 Candidatus Omnitrophota bacterium | reverse complement strand
TGCTTAGATAACTCCTTTGCTATATTTAAGGGTGTGATCTTTACCTGGCAGTATTTCACTCCGCGGTCGGTCCAGGCTTTCAGGTCCTTGCGCATGTCCGCGAAGTCTATGACCGTGATATTCTTATGTGGTATTTTAACGTGCTTTAAGAGTATCGGTATTGTGCATCTCGAGACGGAGCCGTAACCTATGATGAGAACTTTGTTGCCGAATCCAACCATTGCAAGTCTCCTTAGAATTTTTATCCGTGGCGACAATTCTACACTTATCCGTCCGCCATGTCAAGCTCCGCTTGCGGATGGGGGCGTAACTTTCGGGCATTGCCTCCGCTCGTCGTAAATTTGCATTAGGCATGCAAATTTACTGTGGTAAAATTTAATTAGAGTCCTCCTTTCTTTCGTTGACACCCCGAGGGCTATAATATAAAATGGAATCCGACAAATAATGAGGTAATGATATGATACCGAGGTACTCGCTGCCGCGCATGGCGGCCGTATGGACTGACGAATTCAGGTTTCGCAAGATGCTCGATGTTGAGATATTCGCCTGCGAAGCCCTCACCAAACTAGGTAAGATACCGAAGAGCTCTCTCTTCCAGATACAGAAGCTCGCCCGCTTCGACGTGGAGCGCATAAAAGAGATCGAAGCCACGACGAACCACGATGTGATAGCATTCATAAAGAACGTCTCCGAATACGTCGGCAATGACGCCAAGTATATACATATGGGGCTAACTTCTTCCGATGTCCTCGACACTGCGCTCTCCGCCCAGATGCAGCAGGCCTGTGACATATTGATAGACGACTTAAAGAAGCTTCTTGCGATATTTCGCAGGAAGGCCAGACGATATAAGAAGACCCTAATGATAGGTCGCACCCATTCGGTGCACGCCGAACCGATAACGTTTGGCCTCAAGATGGCACTCTATTACGAAGAGACGAAGCGCAATCTTGACAGATTAAAACGCGCCAGAGGTATCATATCGGTAGGTAAAATATCCGGCGCCGTCGGCACTTATGCCAATATCGACCCGTTCGTTGAAGAGTATATTTGCAGGAAGATGGGCTTAAAGGCCGCGCGTATATCAACGCAAATTTTACAGCGCGACCGCCACGCGGAATTTCTGAATGCAATAGCCCTCACCGGCACGTGCCTTGAGAAGTATGCAACCGAGTTTAGGAATCTCCAGCATACCGAGATAGGTGAAGTGGAGGAATATTTCTCGTCGACCCAGAAGGGATCGAGCGCTATGCCGCATAAGAAGAACCCTATACTATGCGAGCGTATAGCGGGCTTGGCTAGGATCCTGCGTGCCAACGCAATGGTATCGATGGAGAATATAGTATTGTGGCATGAGCGCGATATATCACACTCTTCGGCCGAGCGTGTGATATTGCCGGATTCAACGATACTTCTGGACTATATGCTCGTCAAGTTCATGGATATCATCGGACACCTTGTAGTCCATGAGGAGAGGATGATGGAAAACTTAAAGTTATCAGGTGGTGTTGTATTCTCCGGCCGGCTTCTTTTGGAGCTGGTCAATAAAGGCCTCACGAGGAACGAGGCTTACGATAAGGTGCAGAAGGTCGCGTTTAACGCAAATAGAGACGGTCTTACATTCAAAGAAACGCTTTTACGGGATGATGGGATCCGTTCGATATTAAATTCCGACGAGATTGAGGATATCTTCGATTTTAAATATCATACGAAGAATGTCGATAGAATATTCAGAAAGGTGGGAATTTAGAGGAGATGCCTAATATGACGGATGAGCCGCTGGCTAAAACCGGATTTATGGGTATAGAGTTGTTTAAAATGGGAAAGGTCAGGGATGTCTATACGCTTGGGGATAAGCTTCTTGTCGTTTCGACAGACAGGATATCCTGTTTCGATGTAGTCTTGCCGACATGCATACCTCATAAGGGCGAGGTCCTGACCCAATTATCCCTGTTTTGGTTTAACTTCACCAAGGATATTGTAGCCAATCATTTTATTTCAGCCGAGGTTTCGCAATATCCGAAAGAGTTGTATAAATACAGTGATATTTTGAAAGGCCGGTCAATGTTGGTGAAAAAGGCGCAAGGCCTCCCGGTCGAGTGCGTCGTGCGTGGCTACCTTTCCGGATCGGGCTGGAACGAGTACCGGCAAAGCCGTTCCATCTGCGGAATAAAACTGCCGGCTGGTTTACGCGAATCCGACAAGCTTCCGGAGCCTATTTTTACTCCATCTACGAAAGAGGATGTAGGACATGACATTAATGTCTCCGAGGGGTATGTCGAAGGCTGGCTCGGAAAGGGCGTAACCGACACGCTCAAGAAAACCAGTATCGCTTTATACGAGAAGGCAAGCCAATATGCGGAGTCAAAAGGTATTATCATTGCCGATACAAAATTCGAGTTCGGTGTATATGAGAAGAAGATAATACTTATTGACGAGGCATTGACCCCGGACTCATCCCGTTTCTGGCCAAAGGATCAATATAAGTCGGGCGGGGGGCAGCCGAGTTTTGATAAACAGTTCGTGAGGGATTATCTGGAAACGCTTACATGGGATAAGACGCCTCCCGGCCCCGAGCTTCCGGATGAGATAGTGCAAAAGACAAGCCAAAAATATCTGCAAGCCCTTACAATGATCTCAGGTAAAGGTATCAGCGTGAAGAGATGAGTTTAACATATAAGTCCGCAGGGGTAGATATAGAAAAGGCAAACCGCCTGGTGACCGACTATAAGCGTTTTGCAAAGTCAACCAGGACCAAAGGAGTAGTCTCCGACGTCGGCAGTTTCGGTGGACTATTTTCACCTGACTTAAGGAAGCACAAAGACCCCATCCTCGTCTCTTCCACTGATGGAGTAGGCACAAAGCTAAAGATCGCATTCTTGGCCGATAAGCACGATACGGTCGGCATAGATCTGGTCGCAATGAGTGCGAATGACATACTCTGTTCAGGCGCCGAGGGACTCTTCTTCTTGGACTACGTTTCAACGGGCAGGATACGCTCCTCCGTACTTAGAGATGTCGTGAAGGGTGTTGCGGCCGGCTGCCGCGAAGCCGGGTATGCGCTCATCGGAGGTGAAACGGCCGAGATGCCGGGAATGTATGCGCCTGGAGAATATGACCTGGCTGGTTTTGGAGTCGGTATAGTCGACCACTGTGAAATTATAGACGGCCGCAGCACCAGGATAGGCAACATCGTGCTGGGGTTGGAATCAAGCGGCCTCCACTCAAATGGTTATTCCCTGGTTCGGAAAGTCTTTAGCCGAAAAGAGCAAAAGGTGCACTCGAGAATATTGCTCGCCCCGACAAAACTTTATTGTAAAGGTGTCCTCGCGGCAAAGAAGGCGGCGATGATAAATGGTATAGCGAATATAACCGGCGGAGCTTTTTATGACAAGATACCCAGAATAATCCCCCGGGGTATGGCAATAGAAATATACGAAGGCTCATGGCCCGTGCCGGAGATATTTTCCTTGATACAAAAGAAGGGCAATATTGACGATAGGCAGATGTATCACACCCTAAATATGGGAATAGGAATGGTGATGGTCCTGGAGCCCGGCCAGGTAGACAAGGCGGCGCTGGCACTTTTGGGATGCGGGGTTAAACCCCATATAATAGGCAGAGTGATAAAAGGTCAAAGAGAAGTCGTTATAAGATGAATATACTTGTAGTCGGTTCGGGCGGAAGGGAGCATGCCCTTTGCTGGAAGATATCGAAGAGTCCCAGGTGTACAAAACTTTATTCTGCCCCCGGCAACGGCGGGATATCCGAAGTGGCCGAGCTCGTAAATATAGAGGCCGACGACATCGGTGGGCTCCTTAAATTCGCCAAAGAGCATAAGATAGGCCTCACAGTAGTGGGCCCGGAAGTGCCGCTCGTAAAAGGTATAGTTGACGCCTTTAAAAAAGAAGGATTGAAGATATTTGGGCCGACAGCCGAGCTGGCAATGATAGAGGGTAGTAAAGTCTTCGCCAAGGAGCTTATGAAACGGTTCGGCGTACCAACCGCCGATTTCCGGGTATTTGACAAAAGCGATGATGCGCTAAAGTATCTGAATACCGTCGAGGCGCCGGTGGTCGTAAAGGCCGACGGTCTTGCGGCGGGGAAGGGCGTCGTAGTCGCGAAGACCATTGAAGAGGCAAAGGCCGCTGTAAAGAAGATGATGATCGGCAAAGTCTTCGGAGAGGCCGGAGAACGAGTAATAATAGAGGAATGCCTCTCGGGCGAAGAGGTTTCGATAATAGTTGTCTCCGACGGCTCCAATATCGTCCCCATGGCTTCAAGCCAGGATCATAAGAGGGTCTTCGATCACGATACAGGGCCGAATACCGGTGGGATGGGCGCTTATTCACCGGCCCCGGTAGTGACGGAAGAACTATTTAAAAAAATAATCGATGATGCGGTGTTACCGGTAATAAAAGGTTTAGAGCGCGAGGGCAGACCTTACAAGGGCGCGCTTTATGCCGGTATAATGTTGACGAATAAAGGGCCGTTCGTTCTGGAGTTTAACGCGCGTTTCGGCGATCCGGAAACTCAGGCGATACTGCCGCGCCTTAAGACCGACCTTGTCGATATAATAGAAAGAAGCATCTCCGGCGCCCTGGCAGGATTTAAGCCCGAATGGGATCCCCGTCCGTGCGTTTCGGTGGTGATAGCTTCCGGTGGATATCCGGGTAAGTTTGAAAAGGGCATGGAGATAACCGGCACGGACGCAGCTAAGCCGATAAAAGATGTTTTTGTGTTTCATGCGGGAACGAAGGCCGGCAGGCGTGCGACCGATAAAGATAAGGTATTTATAACTAATGGCGGTCGTGTGCTGAACGTAACCGCTCTTGGCATTAATTTTAAGGGCGCGACAGATAATTGTTATAATGCGGTGTCGAAGATACGGTTCGACGATATGCATTATCGCAGGGATATAGGACAGAGGGCCGTGGATTATTAATCTTAAGGAGGCCGGTAATGACTAAGAAAGCTATAATTTCGATAATAATGGGAAGCGATTCGGACCTCCCGGTAATGATGGAGGCCAAAAAGATATTTGACGAATACGGGGTGCCGAGCGATGTAAAGATACTCTCAGCGCATCGTTCACCCGATGACGCTGCGAGTTTTGCTAAGTCAGCCAGGAAGAATGGGTATAAGATCATAATAGCCGGCGCCGGCGCAAGCGCACACCTGGCAGGTGTCGTTGCAAGCCATACGACCCTTCCGGTGATAGGCGTTCCCATGGAGACCAAAGAGCTTAAGGGTGTAGATTCGTTATTCTCTACGGTTCAGATGCCTGCGGGAATACCGGTGGCGACCGTAGCGATAGGCAGGGCCGGTGCTAAGAATTCGGCGATACTCGCTTTAGAGATACTCGGGATCACTGATAAAAGGATAGAGAAGAGGTTAGTGGCTCATAAGAAAGCCATGGCCGAAGGTGTTCGGGAAAAGAACAAGACTATAAAGTTTTAATGCGCTCTTTAAGAAATACACTTATATTGAAGGTCGACCCCATCAAACCTGACGGTAAACTGATCAAATACGCCGCCCGGGTGCTTAAAGACGGTGGGCTTGTGGCGTTCCCTACCGAGACCGTCTATGGGCTCGGTGTCAATCTTCTGAATAAAGAAGCGATAGCGCGGCTGTATAAGGTTAAGGAGCGCCCGGGGAGAAAACCGCTCACCGTTCATATTGCGGACGTCTCGCAGATAAAGGCGCTCGGATGCGCTCTTGATGCCAGAGCGAGGAAATTGGCTAAAGAATTCTGGCCGGGCCCCCTTACGATGGTATTGAGATCAAAGAAAGGCGTGCCGATCGGTTTCAGAATGCCGGCCAATAAAGTGGCCCTTAACCCTAACTTAAGCGGTAAGAAGCCCCCGACGGATGCCCGAGCGGTCCTTGCCGGCCTGGATGGTAAGATAGACATCTTACTAGATTCCGGGCATACGGAGGTAGGTGTGGAATCTACGGTGGTCGATATGACCGCGGATCCGTTCGTGATGTTGCGCCAGGGCGCAATTAAAGAAACCAGAATAAAGAGATTACTTGCGAATGAGTAAGATAAAGTCGATACTCATGGTATGTACCGGTAATAGCTGCAGATCGGTTATGGCCGAAGGCCTATTCAAAAAGTACCTTAATGAGGCCGGTATGCGCGATATAGAGGTTGTCTCTGCGGGTGTAATGGCGCTGGACGGGCTTCCTCCTACCGACGAGACTATAGAGGTTATGAAAGGCCAGGGCGTAGATGTATCCGGATATAGATCCAAGCGTCTTACGGCCGACCTTATAAATAAGAGCGATCTGATACTTACTATGGAAGATATCCACAAAGCTTTTGTTCTCAGGATAGATCCGATGGCTGAAGGCAAGGTGTATCTCTTGAAGAAGTATGGCGCAAATGATATGCGTAGATATCCGAAAGGCGATGGGGTCCCCGATCCTATCGGTAAGCCGATAGATTTTTATAGGCTATCATTTGAGATAATAAAAGAAGAAACGAAGAGAATAGTTGGTCTATTATAATAAACGACCAGGGAGCATTTATGAAGATAGTCATAGGTAGCGATCACGGAGGTTATGAGCTTAAGAGTAAGCTCATAGAATTCCTGAAAAACAGCAAGTACGACGCGGCGGATATTGGGACACATTCAAAAGATTCGTGTGATTATCCGTTGATAGGATTTGAAGTGGCTAGGGCTGTCAGTGTGGGAAGAGCCGACCGCGGTGTTCTCATATGCAGGACCGGTATAGGCATGGCAATAATAGCAAACAAAGTCCCCGGTATAAGAGCGGGCGTATGTTACAGCGTAAAGATGGCAAAGTCTTCGCGCGAGCACAACGACTGTAATGTTCTCGTACTCGCCGCAGACTATACCGAAGAGAGATTGGCAAAGAAGATACTTAAGATCTGGCTTAATACGAATTCTCTCGGCGACCGCCACGCCAGGCGCGTCAAACAGATCGATAAACTTGAAACAAAATTAAGGAAATAGATAAAATGGGAAATCTTAAGAGGAAGGACCCGGAAGTTTATAGGGCTATATTGGAAGAGACGAAACGCGAGAATGACAATCTGGAGCTGATAGCCAGCGAGAACTTCGTAAGTGAAGAGGTCCTCGAGGCGCAGGGGTCGGTCATGACTAATAAGTACGCTGAAGGATATCCGGGAGCCAGATGGTATAACGGCTGCCACAATGTCGACATAGTGGAAGAGCTTGCCATTGAACGGGCGAAAAAGCTATTCGGCGCCGAACACGTGAATGTGCAGCCTCATTCCGGGACGCAGGCCAACATGGTAATATATTTCGCGATGCTTAAGCCCGGGGACACGGTGCTTTCGATGGATCTGGCGTGCGGTGGGCATCTATCGCACGGACATACGCATAATTTTTCGGGGAAGCTCTACAATATAGTTCCCTACGGCGTCAGCAGAAAGACGGAGATGCTCGACTACGACGAGATAGCGTCTCTTGCCAAGCTTCATAAACCGAAGATGATATTGGCCGGGGCTTCCGCGTATCCCAGGTTACTCGATTTCAAAGCTTTTCGCAGGATAGCCGATTCCGTAGGAGCGATACTCTTTGTAGATATGGCCCACATAGCAGGACTCATAGCCGCGGGACTCCACCAGAACCCGGTCGAATACGCTGAATTTGTTACTTCAACTACTCACAAGACTATGCGTGGTCCGAGGGGTGGTTTTGTTATGTGCCGGAAAGAGTTTGCAAAGAAGATAGACCAGGAGGTTTTTCCGGGACTGCAAGGGGGGCCATTGATGCACGTCATAGCCGCTAAGGCGGTGTGTTTTAAAGAGGCTCTTCAGCCGGAATTCAAGGAATATCAGAAGCAGGTACTTAAAAATTCCAAAGCTCTATCGTCGGAGTTCGCGAAGCTCGGGTATAGGCTAGTGGCCCGAGGCACGGATACGCATCTGTTTCTCCTGGACCTTACAAGCAAAAATATTACCGGTAAGGACGCCGCTACGGTCCTGGATAGGGCCAATATTACGGTGAATAAAAACCTGATACCATTCGATACCAAGTCGCCTTTTGTGGCAAGCGGCGTCCGTATCGGGAGCCCGGCCATAACGACACGTGGAATGAAAGAGGCCGAGATGCGAAAAGTCGCGCGCCTGATAGACCGCGTAATAAGCGATCCCCAGAACGAGAGCAATATAAACGCAGTCAGAAGCGATGTAAAGAGTCTGGCGAAGAAGTTTCCGCTCTACAAGAACCTGGTAAAGAGGATGGAGAAATAGTGAAAAAAATAGTCCGTAGTCCACGGTCCGTAGTCCACAGTAAAAGTTCCGCGGGAAACAGGCCATCATGGGATGAGTACTTCCTGGGCATAGCGGAACTCGTCTCAAGCCGTTCGACATGTTTAAGGCGTAAAGTCGGCGCGGTCATAGTTAGGGATAAACGAATACTTTCGACCGGTTATAATGGGGCGCCGTCCATGATAGAGCATTGCACTATCGCCGGGTGCATCCGTGAGAAACTTAAAATACCTTCGGGCGAGAGACACGAGCTCTGTAGGGGGTTGCACGGTGAACAGAATGCGTTCCTGCAGGCGGCTCTGCACGGCACGAGCCTTAAAGATTCGATATTATATTCCACCACTCAACCCTGCATAATCTGCGCGAAGATGATCATAAACGCCGGGATAAAAGAGATCGTTATCCGGGGGGATTACCCGGATAAGATGGCTAAAGAATTTTTAAAGAAGGCTAAAGTCAAAGTCCGGACCATAAATTAGCCGACGTGGTTAGATTTTTTGATTAATAAGGTTAAGCTATGCGTTGTCCCTATTGCGGAAATAAGAACGACAGCGTTATTGATTCGCGCTCTTCTGTGAACGGCTCGAGCGTCAGGCGTCGTCGCAAGTGTCTGAAGTGCAAGAAACGTTTTACGACATACGAGTATGTCGAACGAGTGCCGCTAATGGTGGTGAAGAAGGACAGCCGCCGCGAACCATTCGAGCGCGAAAAACTCTTAAACGGTATCATGGTTGCCTGCGAGAAGAGGCCGGTTAGCGTCAAACGCGTCGAAAAGGTCGTCGACGACATCGAGAAGTATATTGAGCGTAAGCACGACAAGGAGGTCGCTTCGAGGGAGATCGGCGAACTCGTAATGAAACACCTTCATGCGCTTGATGAGATCGCCTATGTAAGGTTTGCCTCTGTTTATCGCCAATTCCGTGATGTCGGGCAATTTGTGAGGGAATTAAAGCAATTTTTAAAATAAGGGGGCAAATACGAAAGAGGCTCTCTATTATGAACAACTCGGAGACTCGTGTGTTCACTGCCGCCTCTGCCCTAACGAGTGTGTCATATTTGACGATAAACGCGGAAATTGCGGCGTCCGAATAAATAAGGGCGGCATCCTGTATAGTGAGATCTATGATAAAACCACGGGGATCTCACTCGATCCGATAGAGAAGAAACCTTTATATCGTTATCACCCCGGCGAGCATATATTATCTCTGGGCACCAATGGTTGTAATTTCCACTGTCTCTTCTGCCAGAACGCACACATATCGCAGAAACTCGGCGCTCCGACCCAGGAGATAACTGCCGCCCAGGTCATCGACAAGGCAAAATCACACAAATCTTTCGGCATAGCTTATACCTATAACGAGCCGTTTATATGGTATGAGTTTGTCCTTGAGACGGCGAAACTCGCACGCCAAAACGGACTGGAGAACGTCCTCGTCACCAACGGTTATGTAAACATGGAGCCGCTGGAAGAGATACTTCCGTTTATCAACGCGATGAATATAGATATAAAATCATTCGACGAGGATTTTTACCTGAAAGTATGCGCAGGCAGACTGAAGCCCATATTAGAAGTCATAAAACGTTCGGCTAAATCCAGCCATATCGAGCTTACTAACCTGATAATACCTACGCTGAACGATTCCGAGACTTCGATAAAGAAGATGGTCGATTGGATATGTGATAACCTGGGCTCTAAGACGCCGCTTCACCTGTCGAGGTATTTCCCGTGTTACAAGATGGACCTGCCCCCGACACCGATCGAGACTCTTAAACGAGCTGAACGAATCGCGAAGGCAAGACTAAAGTACGTATATCTGGGGAATGTTTAAGCTGTAAGTCCTTCGCCGCTTGTAGTAGGTGATCCTGGCATCACCCCATTTTTATCTAATAAAAGTGGCCAAATAATACCTATGTCGGTAGAAAAGATGATATTAAGAAAAATGGTTTAAAAGAAACGATTGACCTTGGAGCGCAGAAAGAAGTATAATCTGAAAAGGAGAAACACCGGCCAAACTAGTGACCCATCTCGATGTAGGAGCGCAGACTTAAATAGTGCTAAAGCATCCAAAAAGGTTTGGGGATATACAGCCATGAATAGCGCTATTATCCCTCAGTTTCCCGTCAAGCTTCCAGGTTCTTTCTGGGCCATGGTCACATTCTTTAATCCATTAGGCCACAAGAACAAGTATGAAAATTACCGGTTATTCCGTGATAACTCCAAAAGACAGGGGCTTAATCTGTTAGCCGTAGAGCTCGCTTTTGATGATGATCCGTTTACTCTGAAGAAAGATATAGACGCAGAGATATTGATCCAGGTACGCGGCACAAGAGAGAAGAACCTTATGTGGCAGAAAGAGCGGCTCTTAAACATAGGATTAGGCCGGCTGCCGCAGGATTGTGACAAGGTATGCTGGGCTGATTGCGATATCATCTTCAAGAACGATGACTGGATAAAAGAGACATCCGGGCTGTTAGAGAAGTACGTTGCGGTACAGCCGTTTGAATATGCGGCATGGCTACCTAAAGGGGTATATGACTTAGGCGAATATGAGTTAGAAAAACTCGAAATAGGTAGAATGGAAAATCAAAAATATCCCGGCCATAGTTACAAAATTATTAATAACATGACAATATTTGGCGCAACCGGCTTTGCTTGGGTGATGCGAAAGGCGCTTACACGGCAACATCTCTTTTATGAGAACGCATTGGTCGGTGGGGCAGACAATATTATGGCGCATTCTTTTATGAATGGCAAAATTCCAGACCAAAGAGCAGTAAGACTTTTCTCTACTAATTTGATGAAGGCAGACCAGGATATGTACGCAGCAAAGGTTTACGAAGAGACCCAGGGTAGTGTATATTATACGAACGGCTCTATACTCCATCTGTGGCACGGAGATAGCAGAAATAGATTATATGGGCGAAGGAATGAGATAATACCGCTTTTTGCATTTGATCTATCCCGGGATATCCGTATCGGCTCCAACGACCTCTATGAATGGTCTTCTGACAAACCGGATCTTCATAAAGCCGTAAGAGAATACTTCGAAATAAGAGATGAAGAAGGGAAGGGTTCTGTTCTTGTCCCGCTCATAATAGACGAACTTGAATTGACAACAAAACGTTTAGATAAACTTGAATTTACAAAAAAACGCCTAAAGAATATTGAAACCAGCCACACATACAGGATCTCCCTGAAACTTAAGCGTATCTATGAGACGATGATACCTTCTAAGAAGATGCGTTCATTTATATGGAGACTGTTAAAAAGGAAATGATAAGGTTTATAAAGATGTACAACCATGGATAACGTCACTATCCCCCAATTTCCCGTCAAGCTTCCAGGTTCTTTCTGGGCCATAACGGCATTCTTT
>JAPLMF010000034.1 GCA_026387155.1 Candidatus Omnitrophota bacterium | reverse complement strand
TACCTTATCCTGGATCGCCGCGAGAGCGTAGTGAAGCGCACCGGCGTCACCGGCATACTTTTCGGCGTTGGCAAGCGCTCCCCTGAACGCTTCCATATTCTCGGCGTGCAGGACCTTGTCGTCGATACCGTAGACGGCCGCATCGGATTCCGTAAATACGGAGAAGTACTCCGCGGCTGAGATGAATCCCTCTGCCATCAGGTCGTCAGTCACCTTCTTTTTGATCTCCTTATCGGGAAATGAGGAGAGTATTGAGGTGTCTACGAAGCCCGATGAGCCTTCTACAGCTATCGTTTCTATTTCATAATTAGTAACGAGATTATCGAGAACGCCCGCTATAGATTCCTGGGCGCCGAGATTATCATGGGCGTCCTTTATCATGATAACAGTCTCTTTTGAATCGAAGGAACGGATCTCTTTTGTGGTGGCTAGCGCACGCGGAACCGAGAACTGGTTTAGATTTATCGGGGAGCTTGATCGTGCAGCCGAAGCCTTAGCCTGAGAGGCTATCTCCGACGGTCCGCCTTGGGCGAATACGACCTCCTGCCATAGAAATGAGATGAGGACGATTATCGATACGGTCCTGAAGAGGCGCGTGTCTCTCATAGAAGACATGCCTGTAAACGAAGTATGTTTTTCCATTGTATCTTTACCTATATCATACAGCGTAAGCATGACATAAAGCACCAATACTTTTCTTTAGTGTTTAATAAGGCGCCAAAATATATGAGGATATACGCAGATGTACAAGAATATACCCCCTCATTTCCCTTGTAGTAAGTATATCATAATATCAGGGTGTATGCAAATCGGAGGATATAACTTTTTTCTATTTAACAAAGACTGATCTGTCACCCTCTCGTGTAGACTGGAATTACAACATTCCGGGATCTACTTCAAACCAGGTGTGAAAATACGCTATCAACTGCTCACACACCTGGTTTGGAATAGCCTATCCCGAAATGGACGGGGATCTACGGGAACTGTTTATTAGTAGGCGAGGTTGGCTTCAAGTTCACTAACCATTTCTTTGTCTATCTGACTTTCCATCTCTTCGTCTTTCACAACTTCAATACTGATAGGTTTCCCCTTCTTTGCATATTCCAATACTCTGCTACGACCTTCAGGAGTTAACCTGTCAAGCACTTCTTCTTTGACCGTCAACGAATTATCTGCAGAGACAAAGCATATTTTGATAGTGGTATTATTGCCAACACCTGTAAGTAGCCCTGCCGCCAGATCTTTCATACCAGCCCTGCCGCTTAAGAATACCAGACACCTTGCGCTCTCCCTTTCGGATGGGGTCATCTTACTTAGTACATCTTCAGCCTTAGGACTGGTCTCTTCTTTACCTATTGAAATAACCCTGATGCCCGTCATAACCTTATAGTGATTTACTATCCTTTCGGCGCCCGGGATGCTCATATCTATAACGACAACTTTGGCGGACTCTTGCAGCTTAACCTGAGGCATCTCAACCCGCTCAACCCTTACCGGCTTGGCCGTCTGGGTCTTCTGGGCATTATATGTACGACCTGTTACGCCGGAGGCTTGCGTGGTGCCGGTATCTTCCGTAGATTGAGGAGCTAATGTATTCACGCCGAGAGCGCCGGGTGCGTTGGCAATGTTTCCGGGGGCC
>JAPLMF010000069.1 GCA_026387155.1 Candidatus Omnitrophota bacterium | reverse complement strand
GCGGGCGGTATAGCTAAAGCCAGTGGAACCCCTAACAAAGAGAAAGTCGGTAAAGTTACCATAGACCAGATAAAAGAGATAGCCAATATTAAGAAAAGCGATCTGAATACGCAGGATATAAAGAAGGCGATAGAGATGATACTTAAGCAGGCCAAAGAGGCCAAAGAGAAACCGACACCTAAGGTGGTTTTTGATAAGGGCGAATCTGTCAGGGTGAATGACGGTCCGTTCACTAATTTTAACGGCACTATAGAAGAAGCGAATCTTGCCAAAGGCAAGGTTAAGGTTATGATATCGATATTCGGCAGAGCGACGCCGGTCGAGCTCGAGGTATGGCAAGTGGAGAAGATATAAAATGGCAAAAAAAGTCAAAGCTATAATAAAGTTGTACTGTTCCGCGGGCGCAGCCAATCCTGCGCCTCCTGTAGGACCTGCGCTGGGTCAACACGGTCTTAATATAATGGAATTCTGCAAGTCTTTCAACGCGAAAACACAAGGTCAGGAAGGATTGACGCTGCCGGTAGTTATAACGGCGTACGAGGACAGGACTTTTACGTTCATAATAAAGAGTCCGCCGTGCGCGGTTCTCCTTAAGCGAGCGTGCGGCGTGGCTAAGGCGAGCGGCACTCCGAATAAGGAGAAGGTCGGCAAGGTTACGATCGACCAGATAAAAGAGATAGTTAACCTCAAAAAGAGCGATTTAAATACGCAGGATATCGATAAAGCGATAAAGATCATAAAAGGAACCGCCAGGAGCATGGGAATAGAGGTTGTAGAATAATGAGCCCTAAATCAAAACTTACAAAGAGACAAAAGGCGATCGAAAGTTTGTTTGTTTCCGAGAAGGCTTACTCCCTCAAAGAAGCGATAGCAGCACTTAAGAAAGTACCGAAGTTGAAGTTCGACGAGACTATTGAAGTCGCGTTCGATCTTACGATAGATCCGAAAGATACGCAGGCTACGCCTATAAGAGGAAGTGTAGCTCTCCCCCACGGCACTGGCAAAAAGGTCAGGGTTGTGGTATTTGCGAAAGGCGAGGAGGAGAGAAGGGCAAGGGATGCCGGAGCCGACTTTGTAGGCGCCGAGGACCTTGCCGCCAAGATACAGGGCGGATGGACCGATTTTGACGTTGCTATAGCTACTCCGGACCTAATGAAAGATATCGCAAAGCTCGGTAAGGTGCTCGGCCCCAGAGGGCTCATGCCGAACCCGAAGTCCGGAACCGTAACCACGGACACGGCGAAGACGATCAAAGAGGTGAAGGCCGGAAAGATAGAGTTTAAAATGGATAAACAGGCCGGTGTTCATGCTCCGGTCGGCAAACTGTCATTCACCGAGGATGCGCTGTACAAGAACGCGCGCTCCCTTATAGATGCAGTGATGGCCTCCAATCCGCACGGGCTCAAAGGTGGGCACGTGAAGTCGCTATACATATCTACGACTATGGGACCTGGGTTAAAACTTGATATGGCAGAATTTAGGAAATGATCATCATGGCAGAAAAGACAAAACTCGGCAAATTATGCAAGGAGAGGATGCTTGAAGAGGTTCTCGGTAGTTTCAAATTGCATCCGGATTTCATAATAACAAGTTACATGGGATCGAGCGTCTCGGAGCTTGAGAGCCTGCGGAGGGGCCTTAAGAAGACCCGGTCGGATTACATGGTAGTGAAGAACTCAATACTTAAGGTAGCCTTCGAAAAGATGAAGCTGGCGGAAGAGGTCAATAAGATAGAGAGCGGCATGGGCATATCGTTCAGCGGCGATGACATCGTGGCTACATGCAAGACGGTAGCGACCTTTGCAAAAGATCATAACAAATTCAAGATAAAGGGCGCGGTAATAGACGGTAAACCGGTCACGGCCGATAAGGTTAAGGAGCTTGCAAATCTCCCCTCGAGGCAGGTCCTTCTCACGCGGGTAGTCGTAGGCATGAAGTCGCCGATAACCGGATTTGTAAATATTTTAAGCGGAGTCTTAAGGAAGTTCGTATATTGCGTGGATGCAATAAAGACGAAGAAGAGCATGAGCGCTTAAAGGCGCTTAATTACAGAAAAAAAGGAGAGGTATAGAGATGGAAGAAAAAAAGGTTGAGTTGACAGATAAGATGAAGGGTATGATGGACACGATCGAGAAGATGACTGTCATGGAGCTCGCAGATCTTGTAAAGGCACTTGAAGAGAAGTTCGGCGTGAGCGCCGCGGCCGCAGTGGCCGTTGCTGCTCCGGGCGCCGCGGCAGGATCCGCCGCACCGGCTGCAGAAGAAAAGTCTACTTTTACAGTAGTTCTGGCCAGTGCAGGAGCCAGCAAGATCCAGGTCATTAAAGAGTTGAGGACGATAACGAGCCTCGGCCTGAAAGAAGCCAAAGACCTCGTTGACGCGGCTCCGAAGACCATAAAAGAAGGCGCTACCAAAGAAGAGGCCGAAAAGATAAAGAAGCAGCTTGAAGCGGCCGGCGCAAAGATCGAGTTAAAGTAAATAGATGGCTAAACGCAAGAATTACGCAAAGATAGAGGAATGCTACAAGCTTCCTAACCTGCTGGAGATCCAGCTGGATTCATACCGCGATTTTCTGCAGGCGGACGTTGCAAGGTCCAAGCGCGAGAATACCGGTCTGGAGTCTGCTTTCAGGGAGATATTTCCGATAGAGTCTCCGGACGGCGAGTATAAGCTGCACTATCTTTGTTACATGATAGGTAAGCCGAAGTATGACATATACGAGTGTAAGAAGAGGGGTGTTAGCTACGCCGGAGCTTTGCGCCTAATGATGCGTTTAAAGTCGAAGAAGGAGACGAAGGAGCAAGAAGTATACCTTGGTGACATACCACTCATGACCGACACGGGCACATTTATCGTGAATGGTGATGAGCGCGTCGTAGTAAGCCAGCTCCACAGGTCTCCCGGCATATCTTTTGAGTCAGAGCCGCATCCTACCGGCAAGACGATATTCTCGGCAAGGATCATACCCTACCGAGGCGCGTGGGTCGAATTCGAGATCGATATAAATGATGTCATATATGTGTATGTCGACCGCCGCAGAAAGTTTCTAGGGACTACTTTTCTGAGGATCTTCGGTTATGAGACCGACGAATCGATCCTGAAGGCTCTATGTGGGGTCCAATCTCACGAGATCACGAGATCCGCGCAACTCGAGAAACTCACCGGGCAGATTCTGGCTAAGGATGTGGTTGATAAAGAAAATAATGTGGTTTTAGCCGAGAAATATTCAAAGATCACCAAAGAGATTGCCGATGCCATATGGGCTTCTCAAGTAAGGTGTGTCGATGTAATAGAAAGGTATATCCCGGAAGTAATAAACACTTTAAGGAAAGATCATACTAAGAATAAACAAGATGCCTCGCTGGATATATATAGGAAGCTCAGGCCGGGAGACCCGCCAACCGCGGAATCCGCATCAAATCTGGTTAACAGGTTGTTTTTTGATAATAAACGTTATGACCTTGGGCAGATAGGCCGTTATATGCTCAACCGGAAGTTGGATATGAAGGTCTCCCTGGATGAAAAGCTCATAACCGGTCCGACATTGACGCATGTGCTCGAGAGGTTGATAGCCGTGAAGAATGGTTCCGGCAACATAGACGATATAGACCATCTCGGCAACAGGCGTGTCAGGTGCGTCGGCGAACTTTTATTAAACCAGATAAGGATAGGGATGGCCAGGGTCGAGAGATCCTGCAAGGAGAGGATGAATTTATATGACCTTTCCAATATAATGCCGCATAATCTTATAAACGCAAAACTCGTTTCGGGCGTCATGCGCGATTTCTTCGGACGAAGTCAGCTGTCGCAGTTCATGGACCAGACCAACCCCCTGGCCGAGCTTACCCACAAAAGACGCATGAGCGCCTTAGGTCCCGGCGGGCTTAATCGTGACAGAGCCGGTTTTGAGGTCCGCGACGTGCACTACTCGCATTACGGCCGCATGTGCCCGATTGAAACCCCGGAAGGTCCGAACATCGGTTTAATCTCCTCATTAAGCACTTACGCCAAAATAAACAAATTCGGTTTTATAGAAACCCCTTACAGAAAAGTAGAGAACGGTAAGGTCAGCGATAAGATAGAATATCTTTCGGCCGACGTCGAAGACTTGTACATTATAGCCCAAGCCAACTCAAAGATAGATTCGCGCGGTCATTTCACGGAAGATAAGGTATTCTGCCGTTTCAAGGACGACTTCGTACAGTCCGAGCCTAAAGATGTGCAATACATGGATGTGTCTCCGAGGCAGCTGGTGAGTGTCGCGGCAAGCCTCATACCATTTCTTGAGCACGACGACGCGAACCGTGCGCTGATGGGATCGAATATGCAGCGCCAGGCCGTTCCGCTTCTTTACACCGAATCACCGCTTGTAGGTACGGGCATGGAATATATTACGGCAAAAGATTCAGGCGCAGTAGTTGTCGCAAAGTGCGATGGCACAGTGACCGCCGTAGATTCCGCCGAGGTAGTCGCAGGCGGCAAGACCTATAAATTGCGCAAATTTGAGAGATCGAACGCCAATACCGCGATAAACGAAAGACCGCTAGTAGAGTTAGGTGATAAAGTTAAGGAAGGCGATGTGATAGCCGACGGCGCCGGGACCGAGGACGGAGAATTAGCCCTGGGCAAGAATGTGCTCGTCGCTTTCATGTCATGGAGAGGTTATAACTTCGAAGATGCCATACTCTTAAGCGAAAAACTTGTTGCTTGGGATGCGTATACTTCGGTCCATATAGAGGAGTTCGAGATAGAAGCCCGCGATACGAGACTCGGAAATGAAGAAATAACTCGGGATATACCGAACGTAGGCGACGAAGCGTTAAGTAATCTGGACGAGAGCGGCATCATAAGGATCGGCGCGGAAGTCGAACCGGGCGATGTTCTCGTTGGTAAGGTGACGCCAAAGTCGGAGACGGAATTATCCCCCGAAGAAAAGCTGCTTCGCGCTATATTTGGCGAGAAGGCCGGTGATGTCAGAGATTCGTCGCTTATAGCTTCTCCGGGAGTCGAGGGAATAGTGGTTGACGTCAGAGTATTCTCCAGACGCGATGCCAGATCCAAGACTAAAGAAGAGAGGACCATCGAACTTAAAGAGATAAAGGCCCTTGAGGCTTCATTCAATTCACAGATAGAGAAGATAAAGGAAGAGAAGTATAGGAAGCTGCATGCGCTTTTGATCGGCCAGAAGCTTTCGGCCAGCATCCTGGACCAGGAGTCCGGCCGTGCGATAATATCGCAGGGGAGAACGATCAGGGTAAAATACTTAAGAAAAGAAAAAAAAAAAGGTGATCTTGAGAATATAAAGATAAATAGTCCCGATAAGGAGCAGGAG
This sequence comes from Candidatus Omnitrophota bacterium, assembly GCA_026387155.1. Lineage (GTDB taxonomy): Bacteria > Omnitrophota > Gorgyraeia > 2-01-FULL-45-10 > 2-01-FULL-45-10 > JAPLMF01. The sequence goes on along the minus strand of JAPLMF010000069.1, from coordinate 7,676 downwards.
GTATCGAGAATATCGCGTCTTCTTGACAGCCAGATAGAGTAATTGACTTTCGAGCTCGAAAGGGAGATAGATAGGGTTAAGCGCGGCGATGAACTGCCGCCGGGCGTATTGAAGAAGGTAAAGGTCTACGTAGCTTCCAAGAAGAAGATATCAGTCGGTGACAAGATGGCAGGGCGCCATGGTAACAAAGGCGTGGTTGCCAAGATACTCCCGGAAGTGCCGAGCCGTATGAACGCCGGGCAGATACTAGAGACCCATCTGGGTTGGGCTGCAAAGGCCCTCGGTTCTAAGGTAGCTACGCCGGTATTTGACGGCGCCACCGAGACTGAAATACGAGCCGCCATGAAAGAGGCCGATGATGATAATGATTCCAAGATAAAGATAGGCAGCGGCAAAGTCATTGCATATGACGGTTTTACCGGGAGGCGGTTTGACCAGAAGATAACCGTAGGCTACATATACATGATGAAGCTCGCGCATCTTGTTGATGATAAGATACACGCCCGTTCAATAGGTCCGTACTCGCTCGTCACCCAGCAGCCGCTCGGTGGAAAGGCGCAGTTCGGAGGCCAGAGGTTCGGTGAGATGGAAGTTTGGGCGCTTGAGGCCTACGGTGCTGCATTCACGCTGCAGGAGCTATTAACGGTAAAGTCCGATGACGTAGTTGGACGCACCAAGATATATGAAGCGATAGTGAAGGGCGACAATAAATTACAGTGCGGTACTCCGGAATCTTTCAACGTGCTTATAAAGGAACTACAGAGCCTTGGGCTCGATATTAAACTGGAAAAGAAGGATCCTCCCAAAGAAGGCGGAGAATAATGACAGAAGATTTGAACCGCTTCAATGCGATAACGATAAAGATAGCTTCGCCTCAGGTTATTAAGTCCTGGTCAAAGGGAGAAGTGAAGAAGCCCGAGACTATAAACTACAGGACCTTGAAGCCGGAGAAGGACGGGTTATTCTGCGAACGCATATTTGGGCCAACCAAGGATTACGAGTGCAATTGCGGTAAGTATAAGCGCATAAAGCATAAGGGTATAACCTGTGATCGCTGCGGAGTGGAGTCGCATGTTTGGTTCTTCAAGGTAATGCCGTCCCGTTTAGGGGCGCTATTGGGTCTTAGCTCCCGTGAAATCGAGAAGATAATCTATTATGAGGAGTATGTTGTCGTAGATCCGGGGGAGACCTCTCTTAAAAAGATGGAGCTTTTATCGGAAGAGAGATATAAAGAGTTCCGTGATAAGTTCGGCCAGAAGTTCACTGCTAAGATGGGAGCCGAGGCTATAAAGGAGTTGTTAAAGGAAATAGACCTCGATAAATTATCCGCGAAGATAAGGCGCGAGGTGAAAGATTCGAAGTCAGATAATACCCAGATGAAGGGGAATAAGATCTTAAGGCTCGTCGAAGCGTTCAGATTGTCCAACAATAGGCCCGAATGGATGATCCTGGAGACGCTCCCTGTAATACCTCCGGACTTAAGGCCGCTCGTACCGCTGGATGGCGGAAGGTTTGCTACAAGCGACTTGAATGACCTGTATCGAAGGGTTATAAACAGAAATAATCGTTTAAAGAAACTTATAGAGCTCAAAGCTCCCGAGATAATAATACGTAATGAAAAGAGGATGCTGCAGGAGGCGGTTGATGCGCTTTTCGATAACGGGCGCCACGGTAAGGCCGTTCTTGGGCCGGGCAATAGGCCGCTAAAATCACTTTCGGATATGTTGAAGGGCAAACAGGGACGTTTCAGACAGAACCTTCTCGGTAAACGTGTCGACTATTCCGGCAGGTCCGTAATAGTCGTCGGCCCGGAGCTTAAACTTAACGAATGCGGACTACCGAAAAAGATGGCTCTGGAGTTATTCGAGCCTTTCATAATAAAGAAACTTAAGGAAAAAGGTTTTGTACATACTATAAAGAGCGCAAAGAAGATGGTGGAGAATGCCAAGCTCGAGGTGTGGGATATTCTTGACGACGTTATCAAGGACCATCCTGTCATGCTGAATCGAGCACCAACGCTCCACAGGCTTGGCATACAGGCATTCCAGCCTATATTAATAGAGGGTAACGCCATAAGAATACATCCGCTGGTCTGTACCGCGTTCAATGCCGACTTCGACGGCGATCAGATGGCCGTGCACGTGCCGCTCTCGATAGAAGCGCAGACCGAGTGCAAACTGCTCATGCTTTCAACTAACAATATATTCTCTCCCGCTGACGGCAGGCCGATAACGGCTCCGACCCAGGATATAGTTTTAGGATGTTACTATATGACAAAGGAGAAGGTCGGCGCTAAAGGTGAGGGCAATGCTTTCAGTTCCTCCGACGAGGTTGTAATAGCCTACGAGGACGGCGAAGTAGAACTTCACGCCAAGATCAAGGTGCAGATTAAGGATAAGCTTATTGATACGACAGTCGGGAGAGCCTTGTTCAACAGGATGCTACCGGAAGATATGGATTTCGTCAATGATACCATGATCAAGTCAAAGCTAGGGAAGGTTATTTCCAAGTGTTACAAGATAAAGGGCCACGACAGAACTATCAAGCTTTTGGACGATCTGAAGAATACCGGTTTTGAGGAAGCGACGAAGGCCGGCCTATCGATAGCTATCGATGACCTGAAGATCCCGACGAAGAAGAAAGAGTATATTGCGAAGACGCTTGCCGATGTAAAGCACGTCGACGACCAGTACAGGAACGGTCTCATAACCGACAGGGAGCGTTATAATAAGATAATAGACCTCTGGACGCATACGACAGATGACGTCTCCGATCTTATATTCCAGGAACTGGACTCATTCAATTCCGTATTTATGATGGCCGATTCCGGCGCAAGGGGATCTAAACTTCAAATAAGACAGCTGGCCGGTATGCGCGGTCTAATGGCCAAACCCTCCGGTGAGATCATAGAGACGCCGATCAAGGCGAACTTCCGCGAAGGCCTTACCGTGCTGGAGTACTTTATATCGACTCACGGAGCCAGAAAAGGTCTTGCCGATACCGCCTTGAAGACGGCGGACTCCGGATATCTGACCAGGCGTCTTGTCGATGTCGCCCAAGATGTGATAATAACTATCGACGATTGCAGTACTTTGAACGGCATATTGGTAAGCGCTATCATTGAAGGTGACGAAGAGATAGTCAGTCTTACCGACAGGATAGTCGGCAGGGTGGCACTCGATAATATAATGGATGTCATAACCGATACGATCATAGTCGAAGCCGGAAGTGAGAAGATACGTATCCGCAGTGTCCTTACATGCGAATCCAGACACGGGGTGTGCGCCAAATGCTACGGCAGGAATCTCGCCACAGGAAAAATGGTTGATCTGGGGGAGGCCGTCGGCATAATAGCGGCTCAATCGATAGGAGAGCCCGGAACCCAGCTTACAATGAGAACATTCCATATCGGAGGAACGGCATCGAGAATAGTAGAACAATCCTATCTGGAATCGAAGTATAAGGGCGTTGTAAAATATCATAACCTGAGGGTAGCAGATACGAAGAAGACCGGCGAATTTATAGTATTGAACAGGAACGGCCAGATCAGTATAAACGATCTGCAGGGCCGGGAATTGGCGCGTCATACGGTGCCGCAGGGAGCCATAGTAAGGGTCGAGGACGGGAAACCTGTGGACGACGGGACGGTATTTGTTAAATGGGATCCGTATACAGTGCCGATATTGACAGAAGTCGCTGGGAAGATAAAGTTTGAGGATATTAAGGAAGGTATTACGCTGAAGGAAGAGCTCGATCCGGCCACCAAGCTGAAGAACAGAGTCATAGTAGATCATAAGGGAGACTATCATCCCCAAATACTGGTTTTGAATAAAGAAGACGAGGTGGCGGCTATATATCCGATACCGTCCGGCGCTCACATAGTCGTAGCAGACGGTAAGGGTGTAGATGCCGGTGAGGTATTGGCGAAGACGCCGAGAGTTCTGACCAAGACCAAAGATATAACCGGAGGTCTGCCGAGAGTCGCGGAACTATTTGAAGCCCGTCGCCCGAAAGATCCGGCTATCATAAGTGAAATAGACGGAATAGTTGAATTTGGTGAGTCCAAGAAGGGTCAGAAGAGGGTTATAATACAGTCTTCCACAGGAATGAAGAAAGAGTATGTAATACCTCATGGCAAACACTTGAATGTATACAAGGGTGATAAGGTTTATGCCGGGCAGCAGCTTATAGACGGGCCTGTTGTTCTCCAGGATATATTGAAAGTATCCGGAGATAAGAAGCTTCAGGAATATCTTGTGAACGAGGTGCAGGAAGTTTATAGGTTACAGGGTGTAAACATAAATGATAAGCATATCGAAGCGATAGTGCGGCAGATGTTGAGGAAGATGAGGATAGAGGACGCCGGAGACACGACGTTCCTTCCGGGCCAGCAGGTAGATAAGATAGTGTATGTAGATGAGAATAGAAGGGTGGTCAAAAAGAAGGGCAAACCTGCAAACGCCACGCCGATACTTCTGGGTATAACCAAGGCGTCGCTCAATACCGAAAGCTTCATATCGGCTGCGAGCTTCCAGGAGACCACCAGGGTACTTACGGAATCCGCTGCCAGCGGGAAGACGGACTATCTTCGGGGATTGAAGGAAAATATAATAATGGGCCATCTCATACCTGCGGGAACGGGTTTTAAGTCTCACAGGGATATAGATATAGTAAAGAGCGTCTTCGACGAGACCAATAAGGAGGTCAAAGCCGAGGAAGCTAAAGAGTCGAAGCCGGAAGTTCCTGTCGAAATAGAAGAGGGCGGATCAAAAGAAAAAGAAGTAAAAAAGACGAAGAAGAAAGGTAAGTAATTAAATAGATGCCAACGATAAACCAGCTTATAAGATTCGGAAGAGCGAAGTTCGAAAATAGATCGAAGTCACCGGCACTCAAGGGCTGCCCTCAAAGAAGGGGAGTCTGCCTTCAGGTAAAGACCCAGACGCCGAAGAAGCCTAACTCGGCCCTTCGTAAGGTAGCAAGAGTGAGGCTTACCAATGCCGTAGAAGTTACGTCGTATATTCCCGGCGTAGGGCATAACCTGCAGGAACATTCGATAGTACTCGTGAGAGGCGGCAGGGTAAAAGACCTACCGGGTGTAAGATATCACATAGTAAGAGGGGTATTAGATACTGCCGGTGTGGTCGACAGGAAGAAATCCCGTTCAAAGTACGGCGCAAAGAGGCCTAAAGAGAAGGCCGGCGGCGCAAAAAAGGCAGCTTAACCCCTTCGCAAGACTTCGGGATTATTCCGAGCGAAGCGAAGGAAGATAAATAGGAAAAAACGATGAGAAGACGAAGGGCAGAGAAAAGAGAAGTAATACCGGATCCGAAATATAAGAGCGCGATGGTTTCGCGTTTTATAAATATAATAATGAAGGAAGGTAAGAAGTCCACAGCCGAGCATATCGTATACAAGTGTTTCGATATACTGGCCGAGAAGACCGGTAAGCCCGCAATTGATGTTTTTCAGAAGGCGCTCGATAATGCAAGGCCCCTGTTAGAGATAAAGCCAAGGCGCATAGGCGGGGCCACTTACCAGATTCCGATAGAGGTGAGATCCGAACGCGGAATATCTATAGCGATGAGATGGATACGCAATTTCGCCAGAGTGAAAAAAGGCAAGCCGATGGAGATAAAACTGGCAGATGAGCTCTTGGACGCATTTAAGGGCGAAGGCCCTGCTGTAAAGAAGAAAGAAGACACTCACAAGATGGCAGAGGCCAATAAGGCGTTTGCCCACTACAGATGGTAAAATGGAAAATGTAATGACGGCAGATGATACGGAATTGAAAAGTACCGACGAGAGATTGCTGAACCTGCGCAATATAGGCATAATAGCACATATCGACGCCGGAAAGACCACGACCACCGAGAGGCTGCTCTACTTTACAGGAAGACTGTACAAGATAGGAACGGTGGATGAGGGAACGGCGGTAATGGACTGGATGGTTCAGGAACAGGAGCGCGGTATAACTATAACCAGCGCCGCTACGGCATGCTTCTGGAAGGGCAGGAATATCAATATCATAGATACTCCGGGCCACGTCGATTTTACGGTGGAGGTCGAAAGGTCGCTTAAAGTTCTTGACGGCGCCGTTATAGTCCTGTGTGCGGTGGGCGGGGTACAGCCGCAATCGGAAACAGTATGGAGGCAGGCCGATAAGTATCATGTCCCGAGAATAGCTTTCATAAATAAGATGGACCGCACCGGAGCGAATTTCGCAAACGTCCTGCAGCAGATGAGGGAAAGGCTTATGGCCAATCCGCTGCCTCTGCAAATACCTATAGGTTCGGAAGGTAATTTTAAAGGCGTAATAGACCTGGTAGCCATGAAGGCCGTAATATACAAGGGTGACCAGGGAGATTCCGGTTTCGATGTAACTGACATACCCGAAGATCTCAAAGCTACCGCCAGTAAATACCGCCACGACCTGATCGAAAAGCTTGGTGAAGTCGATGAGACTGTTATGGAGCGTTATGTACAGGAAAAAGGCATCTATCCGAAAGAGATAATGGAATTTGTGAGGAAGGCTACGATAGCGGGAAAGATAATACCGGTGCTATGTGGAGCGTCCGCCAAGAACAAAGGCGTGCAGCCTCTTTTGGATGCGATAGTCGATTATCTGCCCTCACCGCTCGATATACCTCCCGTAAAAGGGATCGATCCGGAAACGGATGAGCAGATAGAACGAAAAGTCGACGACGAAGAGAAGTTCTGCGGGCTTATATTCAAGATAAAAACCGATCCATTCGTTGGAAAACTTTCTTATTTGCGGATATATTCTGGAACATTGAAAGCCAGCGAGCATGTATACAATTCATCGAAAGACAAGGAAGAACGCATAGGCAAGCTCGTCAAGATGCACGCGAATAAACAGGAGATAGTCGATGCCGGTAAGGCAGGGGATATACTGGCGGTCGTAGGCTTAAAAGAGACTGTCACAGGCGATACTATATGCGATGAAGAGTCGCCGATAGTGCTGGAATCAATACACTTCCCCGATCCTGTCATATCGATGGCGATAGAGCCCAAGACGAAGGCTGACCAGGAAAAGCTCGGCATGGCACTTAATAAACTCATGGAAGAGGATCCCACTTTCAAAGTAAATTACAATAAAGAGACCGGCCAAACCATAATAAGCGGCATGGGCGAACTGCATTTGGAGATCATAGTCGACAGGATGCTCCGGGAATTCAGCGTAGGCGCCAATGTAGATAAGCCGCAGGTCGCATATAAAGAGACGATAACAAAATCCTCAAGAGCTGTCGGTAAATTTATCCAGCAGTCCGGAGGGCGCGGTCAGTACGGCCACGTCGTTATGGATATAGCTCCTGGTCCGAAAGGGTCTGGTGTGGTATTTGAGTCGAAGATAATAGGCGGCGCGATCCCCAGAGAGTATATATCTTCCGTGAAAGAAGGCACTATCGAAGCGGCCCTGAACGGGCAACTTGCCGGGTACCCGGTCACGGATGTCGATGTTAAGCTTGTAGACGGTTCGTTCCATGAAGTTGACTCTTCAGACATCGCGTTTAAGATGGCGGGCTCCATATCTTTCAACGAGGGTATGAGGCAAGGCAGTGAGGTTCTATTGGAACCGATAATGAATCTTGAAGTGACCACGCCCGAAAATTACATGGGCGATATAATAGGAGATTTGAGTTCGCGAAGAGTGAAGA
>JAPLMF010000078.1 GCA_026387155.1 Candidatus Omnitrophota bacterium | reverse complement strand
GAGCTCTCAAAGCGGTAATGCCCTCAAAGGAAAAATTTCCATATACGGTCAGGGTCGTATCCGATATCCTTGAATCCAACGGATCTTCAAGCATGGCCACGGTATGCGCGAGTACACTTTCGCTTATGGATGCCGGTGTTCCTATATCGGGTCCGGTGAGTGGAATAGCGATAGGCCTGATAGCCGATGCCAAAGAGCCGATACTCCTTATCGATATAGGAGGGGTCGAAGACCATTATGGGGATATGGACTTTAAGGTCGCGGGCACCGAGAAGGGCATAACGGCGTTGCAGGTGGACCTTAAGGTAAAAGGGATAGGGTTCGACGTGATAGACAAGGCTCTTAAAGCAGGTAAGGCCTCGAGGCTCTATATACTTGAAAAGATGGTCAGCACTATTGACAAACCGAAGATCGACTTATCCGCGTACGCTCCGAGGATAACGAGCTTCAAGATACCGGAAGATAAGATAGGCGCTGTAATAGGCCCCGGTGGTAAGGTCATAAAGAAGATAATACAGGATACCGGCGTTACGATCGATATCGATGATTTCGGAGTGGTGCAGATAGGGTCTACCGACGGTGTAGCAATGGAGAAGGCCGTTAATATAGTCAGGGGCATAATAGCTGAGCCGGAACTCGGCAAGATTTATAACGCCAAGATAGTGAAGCTGATGAACTTCGGGGCTTTCTGCGAGTTCATGCCCGGCAAGGAAGGCCTCATACACGTTTCGGAATTGTCCGACAAATTTGTGAAGAACGTTGAGGAAGCGGTCAAAGTAGGCGACGAGGTCACGGTAAAACTTATCAAAGTAGACGACCAGGGGCGGGTAAACCTCTCGATAAAACAAGCGAAGACCGCGCCTAAAGAATAAGTAGCTAGACAACTTGCGCAATATAAAAGTGCTTCTCAAGAGGAAGAAGGGCTGCGAGGATCTACCCGTACCGAAGTATGCGACGAGCGGTTCCAGCGGTTTGGACCTTTCGGCTGATGTAGAAGGCGAAGTTGTCCTTGAGCCAGGCGAGATAAAACTGATATCGTCTGGCATTTACATAAGTATCCCGGAAGGGTATGAAGCCCAGATACGCCCGAGGAGCGGATTAGCGTTAAAACACGGGGTTAGTCTTGTGAATACCCCGGGGACGATAGATTCGGACTATAGGGGACTCCTCAGCCTGATCATGATAAATCACGGCAAGGAGCCTTTTACCATAAGGCGCGGAGACAGGGTCGCGCAGATGGTTATAAAAGAAGTGATAAGAGCGGATATCGAGATCACCGGCGGCCTTGACGATACCGTAAGGTCGTCCGGAGGTTTCGGCCATACGGGGCTATAGATGACGGTTCTCGAGGCTGTTATTTCCGGCATTGTACAGGGCTTGACCGAATTCCTCCCGGTCTCTAGTTCCGGCCATCTTGTAATACTTCATAAGATCTTCGGCTTCAAAGAGCCTCAACTCGCTTTCGACATATTCCTACACATAGGTACCATGATCTCCGTCTTGATATTCTTCGCCAAGGATATAGTCAATATTATCTTTAAGGACAGGAAGATGATGCTTCTCTTGATCCTGGCGTGCGTCCCGACTTTTATCATAGGTTTTTTATCAAAAAATATAGTCGAGAGGCTCTTTGGGGCATCGTTGACCGTCGGATATGCGCTTGTCATTACCGGCTTTTGGCTTTTAGCTGCCCACTTTTTGGCGATTAAAAATAAGGCTACACACGCTGTCTCTTGGCTTGACTCCATAATTATAGGTATAGCACAGGGCATAGCCGTGATACCGGGGATATCGAGGAGCGGGGCTACGATAGGAGCCGGGCTCATGCTTGGGTTGGAAGGTTCGACGACAGTGAGGTTCTCGTTCCTTTTATCGGTACCGGCGATACTAGGCGCCAGCGCCATCAAATTCGCGCATATCGAGAAGAGCCTAAGCGGCGCGGCTACAGCCCCTTTTATCGCAGGAGCGGCTGCCGCGTTATTTACCGGCATACTGGCCATCTATTTACTTCTGAAAGCAGTAAAGACGAGCAAGCTATGGGCATTCGGCGTATATTGTGTACTCGTCGGCGCTATAACCGTATTTTTATCTAGGTGAATTTATAATGGATAAGACACGTTTAAATGAGATACAGGCGATACTTCTATTCGCGGTTGCGATACTTGTATTTATAAGTCTTGTGACGTTTGGCTTCGACGATATGGGGTATTTTACATCAAAACCGAACATACCTGTGCACAATTTTGCGGGACTATTCGGGGTTTATATAGGAGCGATCTTAAGTTTCGTAATGGGTTTAAGCTCATATGTCATACCGGTGCTTGTGGTATTTTGGGCACTTTCTAAGCTTTCAGGAATTGCTCCGCAAAAACTATACTTAAAGGTCTTTGGGACTTTTTTCCTGATACTCGCATCGAGCTCGATATTCTCAATATTAGGCCGTGGCGATAACGCTTTTCGTTTCAAGCTGGGCGGCATAGTAGGGCTCGTCTTCTCGGATTTTCTGATAAAGTATTTGGGCAGGGGAGGGGCCATAGTCGTCATAGCTCTTCTCCTTCTTTTGTCCGCGCTTCTGGCCACAGATTTTCTCCTTATACCGTTTTTGGTTAGCTTCTCTAAGAAACTTAAGAATAAATCGGAAGAATATACGGATAAGTTCCTGAAAAAGGAAGAGACTCCGGGGTTTTCCGCGAGAAGGCCATTAATAAAGGGCGCGGAGATGGAAGCCCCCCGGCCATCGCTTGTCACTAGACTTCAATCGATAAAGTTGTCCGCTGTTAAAAAGGAACCCCCAGTTACTGCCCCTGTCATAAATGTTAGCCAGAAACCGATATCTAAAGAAGAGCCAAAAGTAAGGGTTGAGCCGAAACCAAAGGAGAATGACTATGTAAAACCGGAAGCCATGTCCCAGGCAGAAGTCAGGGCGGAGGTCAAGGTAGCGCCCAACTTTGGTATCCCGGGATACAAGCTTCCCAGTCTCGATCTGTTCGATTCTCCGCCTCCGATAGAATCCCGTAAAATAAAAGACGATCTGGAAGGCAACGCCAGGATACTGGAGGAAACGCTTAAGGATTTTGATATAGACTCGAAGATCGTAGAGATAAATAAAGGCCCGGTCATAACCAGATATGAGCTTGAACCTGCGCCCGGGGTGAAGATGCACCGGATAACATCGCTCGGAGATAATATAGCGCTGGCGCTTAAGGCGCAGTCCGTGAGAATAGTGGCGCCGATCCCGGGCAAGGGGACGGTGGGCATCGAAGTGCCTAACTCGTCGAGCACGCTTGTATACCTAAGAGAAGTACTCGACTCAAAAGAATATAAGGAATCAAAGTCCAAACTTAAGCTGGCGATAGGTAAAGATATCGCCGGGGCTCCGGTCATAGCGGACCTTACGGCGATGCCGCACCTTTTAATAGCGGGAGCCACGGGAAGCGGTAAGACGGTCTGCGTAAATACTATAATAACGAGCCTTCTCTTCAATTCCGCGCCGGATGAAGTTAAATTCATTATGATAGATCCGAAGCGCGTGGAACTGGCGGTATTTAACGACCTGCCGCACCTTCTTTCGCCTGTAGTCACCGATACCAAGAAGGCCGCTGCGGTGACGCTTGAGTGGGTTACGAGCGAGATGGATGCAAGGTATGAACTCTTCGCCAGATCGGGCGTAAGGAATATAGCGCTTTATAACGAAAAGTATGGTTCGTCTGCCGACGCCAAGTTACCTTATATAGTCGTCATAATAGATGAGCTTGCGGACCTTATGATGATGGCGCGCGACGAAGTGGAGAGAACGATCACGAGGATTGCCCAGTTGTCCAGGGCGGTCGGCATACACATGATAATAGCCACCCAGCGTCCGTCAGTAGATGTCATAACCGGCGTGATAAAAGCGAACTTCCCCTCCAGGATATCTTTTAAAGTCGCCTCCAAAGTGGACTCGCGCACGGTGCTCGACATGAACGGCGCCGATAAACTATTGGGCCGCGGCGATATGTTGTTCGTCGAGCCGGGGGCCTCCAAACCTACCAGAGCCCAGTGTAGCCTGATACATGACAGTGAGATAGAGCGGATAACCGGGATGAGGAGGCCGTTAAGCTTATACTCGAATCGAAACAGGCCTCCGTATCCGTACTGCAGCGGCGTCTCGGGTTGGGATATACGCGCGCGGCGCGTCTTATAGATATGATGGAAGACGAAGGTATAGTCGGGCCGTACCAGGGCTCGAAACCCAGGGACCTTTTAATAACACTAGAGGAGTATAATACAAAAGGTGGGCTCGAAAAATAACGCAGGGACTATATCGCTTGCGGCGATCGGCGAAAAGCTAAAATCCGCAAGAGAGAAGAAGGGCGTAACGATAGATCAGGCCCAGCGGCAGACTCATATACACTCGACGGTAATTTCTGCCCTGGAGAGCGGCCGGTCCGACGAAGTCCTTACGCCCACTTACGTCAAGAGTTTTCTTAAAAAATATTCTTCCTATCTGGCGCTTGATTCGAACCAATTGGTAAAAGAGTATCAGGCGTTGCATCCGGACCTCGATTCGCTAAGCTCAAGCCTCGGGGGCGACAGGGTAGTCATTAATAACCGAACCGATATTGCCGGTTATCTGCGCATATTAAGGAACGTTGGGTTAATAGCGGTATGTGCCTTCCTTCTTGTGATAACGGTAAGGGGCGCCTTCCGTTT
>JAPLMF010000090.1 GCA_026387155.1 Candidatus Omnitrophota bacterium | reverse complement strand
AGGATGGGCTGTTCTACCACTATAGAACCGTTCACTTTACCCTTTATGACCTTATGCTCTTCATCTACCTCTATATCGTATGGTGAGGCCTTGACCTGGGTGATGTTGGTGCCGTAGGTCTCGATGAAGTGGGCGTGGTTAGTCTGATAGAGGGAGGCGAGGGTTTCTTTGTACGGCGAGAGAATAGATGAGACGAGTATATTATAGCATCCGACATCTTCTGTTGACGCGGTTAAGCCTCCTTCGCCAAATAGTCTTGTTGACTTCTCATATAACCTCTTCTTCCTGGCCTGGTCGTCTATAGATGCGGATAAGGATGCTCCTATGCGGAATGCTTCACCCCTGGCAAATTGATCCCCAAGCGCATCTATGCACTTATCCATCAACTTTATATTTCTTTCTCCATCATTAACTTCAGAAGCCAGAAAATAGGCTATATCCAATAAATATGACCCAGCCTTTTTCGCAGAGAGAAATTTATCCAGCAGCCTGATCTTGCTACCCCTATCCTTCAAGGACTTTATGATATCATAATAGGATTTAACCAACCCGTCTTTGTTATATCCTGCAAATTCTCCCTCAAAAAATACAACGGAGCATCTATCCAACACCTCCACTTTTCTCAATTCCGCATCACTACCCAATGAAGACGATACCGACATACACGCCTGGGCTATTGATAACACCAAGCCCGATTCTGTTTTTTCATCCCATAACTTCATCAGCCAATCCAACCTTTTTATCTTCTCAGCCTCGTCTTTTAACGAAGATGCAATCAGGTTAAAGCCCCAGAGGATAGCTGGCCGCCTGGAAGCGCCGTCTTTCTCATATCGCACGGTTAAGCTGTCCAGCCTCTTTACCTTCTCCGATTCTTCTCCAAACGATGCGCCAATTGCACCGTACATCGGTACCGAACTTTGAAACTCGCTGAACATCTCGTGAGCAAAGACCCATTCTAGGTAGTCCATGGCCTCTTTCTTCGCAGCATCGTACTCATGATCCGCGAGAGGTATCCCCGCTATAGATTCGAGCGCCTCGAGAACAGGGTAGTCACCGCCTATCTCCCCCGCCAGCTTCTTATAATTCCTGGATATACTGGTCAGCTTACCAGTCATACCCGCAAACTCTTTCTCCTCTAGCAGAGAGCGAGCAAGGCGGCCGATTATATGCACTTCCGCTATGATCCCGTACCACTTCTTCTGTATGTCCTTGATATCGGCTTTGGAAATTTTTTCAGAGATATACGGCTCCGCAAGTTCATTAAATAATTTTATCCTGCCTTCCTTTTTTAGAGAGAGCGCTATTGCAAGAAATGAACTTATGCCTGTATCTTTCACACTCATGAAGATCGTTTTAAGCTTTATCTTCTTAAGCACCTCCATCTTATACGAATCATCTTCCAGGGAAGAGACTACCGGTACAATGGCAGCAACAATAGCGTCTTTTACTTCCCAATGGATATTGTCATCATCGAGCATCTTTACCAGAACATTAAGATAATCCGTCCTGTCATTCTCATCTTCAAGCTTCGAATTGACGGCACAATATGCCTTTATCCCTAAATAACCACTCGACCCGCCGTAATTACGCGTTAAGGATCCCTTTAACTTTTCTAATATGGACTTTTTAAAAGACTTGTCCATATCGCCCATTTTATCGGACAGGTCTATAATAACATTGCATGCGGCTTCCATCGTGCTCATGGAGACTGCTAGATCTTTCAGCCGGTCCATGATCTTCGCCTTGAGTTCTCTATCCTCTGAATTCAGGAATAAGAACTTGTAGAATTGCGGGAGGACAGCATCGTCCAGTTCCGGCATGGCCAAATCTATTACCTTGAACGCAAAATCAGGCGGGAAGTTGGCAAGCATAGGTATATTCATAGTGGAATTTCCGGGATTCTTTTTATCAAAGCAGGATATAATATTGTCAAATATAAATCTTACCTCGTCGAGTTGTTTTCCTTTCGAATGATACATAAAATATACTGCGGCGTAGCCGTATCGTTCAATCAGATTCCTGATATCGGATACATCTATGCTGAATTGTCCGAATATCGATTCAATGTCCAACCCTTGAAGAGATTTCATATTAGAAATAATGCCCCTTACAATCTCTCTATCCTCCCAAGTCTGCAACTTCCTGTAATATATCTCCCTCATAGCCCATGCGAGGGCTTCATTGGGCTTAAGGAGGCGTTGGTGCTCTTTCATGAAGTCGGCGACACGTATTACCTCTCTTAGCGATATCCTGTATCCTTCGGGGGATTCCTGGCCGATCT
>JAPLMF010000104.1:7488-24469 GCA_026387155.1 Candidatus Omnitrophota bacterium | reverse complement strand
CGCCTATATCAATTATATCGGCTCCCTCGGTGGCCATTTCGATGGCGCGCGCCACCGCTGTATCTTTATCAAAAAATCGCCCGCCGTCCGAAAAAGAGTCCGGCGTGACATTCAGCACCCCCATAAGAAGTGTCGAATTACAGTTTAGGAGTTTCATCTTTTACGATGCCAAGAAGAGTTCTTATCTCTTCGACCTCCATCACTTCTTTTTCCAAAAGCTTCTCGGCCAGAACTTTCAGCTTGTCTTTATGTTTCTCAAGTTCATCCTTGGCGCGCCTGTAACAATCGTCCACTATCCTTCGAACCTCCTGATCTATCAGAAGAGCCGTCTGATCGCTGTAACTACGATCCTCTATTATATCCCGGCCTAGAAATATCTGTTCTTCCCTATGGCCGAACGTGATATATCCCATCTTCTCGCTCATGCCGAAACGCGTAACCATCTTTCTGGCTATAGCAGTGGCGACTTCGAGATCGTTCTGCGCGCCCGTTGAGACCTCGTTAAAAATAAGCTCTTCACTGACCCTGCCGCCTAGAAGGCCCGTAATGCGCCCCAATAGCTCTTCTTTTCTGACGATATACCTGTCTTCGAGCGGAAGCCTTATAGTGTAACCGAGCGCCATGCCGCGCGGCAGTATAGAGACCTTATGCAGGGGCTCTGCCCCCGGAGTGACGAGCGCCAATAAAGCGTGCCCCGACTCGTGATAGGATATTATAGCTTTCTCCTCTTTCGATATTATGCGGGATTTCCTCTCGGGACCGGCCATCACGCGTTCGATCGACTCGTGCAACTCATCCATCATGACCGATTCCTTATTACGCCGTGCGGCCAGAAGAGCCGCTTCATTGACAAGATTAGCCAGGTCCGCGCCTGAAAAACCCGGCGTCTGCCTCGCTATCGCACCGAGATCCGCCGTTTTATCCAGCTTTACATTCCTCGTATGAACCTTCAATATAGCTTCTCGGCCTACAATGTCCGGCCTGTCTATGACGACCTGCCGATCGAACCTGCCCGGACGAAGGAGCGCCGGGTCAAGGACGTCGGGCCTGTTCGTCGCGGCTATCAATATAACACCTTCCTGCGTGTTAAAACCGTCCATTTCGACCAAAAGCGCATTTAGTGTCTGCTCCCTTTCGTCGTGGCCTCCTCCGATCCCGGCAAATCTCTGACGGCCTACAGCATCTATCTCGTCTATAAATATGATGGCCCCTTTGCCGGACTGCTTGGCCGACTTCTTAGCCTGATCGAAGAGATCCCTCACGCGCGATGCCCCCACGCCGACGAACATCTCGACGAAGTCCGAGCCCGATATCGATAGAAACGGCACGTTAGCCTCTCCTGCAACGGCTTTGGCAAGAAGCGTCTTGCCGGTGCCGGGCGGGCCCATGAGAAGCACACCCTTAGGTATCTTTCCTCCTAAACGCTGAAACTTCTTTGGGTCTTTTAGAAATCCTATTATCTCCTGAAGCTCTTCCTTCGCCTCATCCACGCCCGCCACGTCGGCGAATGTAATCCGCAGATTCTGGTCGGAGGCAAGCATTACCCTCGATTTTCCGAAAGACCAGATCTTCCCGCCACCTCCTCCGCCGCCCGGCGAACGATAGGCGAAGAGCCATAGGAAGAGTATAAATAGGACCATAGGCCCTAGCGAATATAAAAGGTCAAGCCAGGCCGAACGGGGCCTCACGTCAAAATCTTTAACATTCTCACGCAAGGACCGTATAAGGTCCTGATCATTCTCGGGTATCATGACGGAAAAGTTGGAGCCGTCTGTAAATTTTCCCTTTATGATGCTGTCGACCTTGAAGCAGGACTTTATCATTTTTGTCTGGCCATTGTTTTTAAGGATCTCATAAAACTTGGAATACCCTATCTCCTGGGTAGGTTTTTCTACGCTTTTACCGGCGTTATTGAGCAGCCAAAATAACCCCATGACCATGAATAACCATATCATAAAGTTGGAACCACCCTTGGGCTGCTTAAAGCTTTTCTTCGGTCCTCGTTTTCCGTTACCCATTATATTATATTCTCCTTTTAGAGATGTTATTCTATCAAAATATTATCACTGCGGCAAGGTCATATTCTTTGAGAATACCATTTTATCCGCAAACCGAGTCAACCTGATTCCTCCCGGGAGGTCCACGGAGTTACCGCTGGACTTATGACGTATAAGCGATTCCATCTCCTTCCAATGCCTGAATGATAACCTCTTTAACTCTCCGCCGGCGTCCTCTAGAAGGTCACGCAATATCTCCTTCTGAAGCGCCCTGGGCTGAACCGCTATGTCCTTAAGCCGCACTTCAACACGCATGGCGCCAGGAACCGATTTGCCTGCAAGGATCTTCGACTTTGCCTGCTCTATGAAATTAAAGTCCTCTCTTAAATGTTCGGCAAGATTAAATAACGATCTTTTCAATTTTGGATTATACCTTTCCAGAAAAGGCAAAATCTGACTACGAACTACATTACGAAAATATATAGGTTCGACGTTAGTACTATCTATTCTATAACCAATATTGGCACTATTCAGGTAATCTACTATCTCATACTTCTCGATCTCAATTAACGGGCGGACGACCTTGAGTTTCCCGAATTCTCTGACAGGAGCGATACCTACTATCCCTTTAAGGGCCGAGCCCTTTATGAATCTCATCAGAATAGTCTCCGCCTGATCATCTAGCGTGTGGCCCGTCGCTATGATCCCTGCTCCGGAAAGGGCCGAGGCACTTGCGAAGAACTTATAACGCTCTTCCCTGGCTGCCTCTTCAATAGATATCCCTTTATGTTTCATATTTTTAAGATCAATACTTTTATGAAAAAATTCTAGACCGATCTCTTTGGCGAGTTTCCCGGCAAAAGCGGAATCCGCCTTGGACTCCCCTGCTCTCAAACCGTGATCGAGATTACATATGGCGATATTTTTGAGTTTTAGTTTGTTCTTGAGACGGCTTAAAGCGTGAACCAAAAATACGGAATCAGGTCCGCCCGAGACCGCGGCAAGGACCGTGTCGCCCGCTTTAAGCATCTCATAGCTTCGAACCGTCTTCAAAACCTGCTCTATCAAATTTCGTTTTTTCATACTTATACAGGTGCATTATAGCCGCAACACCCTACCATATCAAGAAATTTTGATTTTCTAGTAGCTGCTATTTTTCTTCTGCCTGGGCTCTATATTTCCGGCCGGTGCGCGTTCTATCTACTTCTCTTAACTGCATCTTCCTGAGCCGTACATTGAGAGGGGTGACCTCGACCAGCTCATCGTCTTCAATGAATACAAGCGCAAATTCAAGATTGATCTTCCGTGCAGGCACAAGCTGAATCGCCATATCTTTGGTTGAAGAACGCATATTGGACAGCTTCTTCTCTTTCTGCGGATTTACAACTATATCTACACCTTTACTATTGATACCCACTATCATACCCTCGTACACCATATCTCCCGGCTCGATAAATAGCTCTCCGCGCTCCTGCAGGTTCCATAACGCGAACGCAACCACTTTTCCGTCGCCCATTGAAACCAGGACGCCCCTTTGGCGAGCCGGCATATCGCCTTTATATATCTGGTGTTCAAGAAAGTTCTGGCACATAATGCCGCTTCCCCTCGTTATTAATAGAAATTCGCTCCTGAACCCTATTCATCTCTGCCTTGCGCTCTCCGAGCGCCTGCATGCCCGCGCCCTGATACTTCTCATCCACCTCCACTACCACCACCTCCACCGGCTCCAGGACCTGGTCGCCGATCTTCTTTAAGATAACCTGCGGCCTTGAAACTTCCAGTTCATACCCCTTGCGGCGCATCGTTTCTATAAGGATCTCGAGATGGAGTTCTCCCCTGCCCGAGACCTTAAATCTCTCACCCCCGTCGACTTCCTCGACCTTTATACCGACATTCACCATCGCTTCATGTTCAAGGTATTCGCGAATATGTCGTGATGTCAGAAAAACGCCTCCATCCTTACCGGCGAACGGGCTCGTGTTGTGGGAAAAATCCATAGATATCGTCGGCTCGTCTATCTTTACTGCTGGCAGCGCTTTCGGATCATCAATGCATGCGAGCGTTTCGCCGATCGATACGCCCTCGATACCGGTTATCATTATAATGTCGCCCGCCATCGCCTCATTCACATCTACGGGAGTTAGACCCTTATACTTCATGATCTTGGTTACCTTGTTTTTGGTGACTGTGCCATCGCGCTTCACAAGGGCCACAGGATCCCCGACGCGGATAGCTCCATGGAATATGCGTCCGATCGCTGTGCGTCCAAAATAAGAATTATGATCGAGCATCGTCACCAGCATCTGAAAAGGAAGGTCGGGATTGGCGATCGGCGGCAACACCCTGTGCAGAATCGTGTCCAGGAGAGGCTTTATAGTGTCGCTCGGTTCATCAAGGTCAAGCGTGGCGTACCCTTCTCTCCCAGAGGCATAGACTATTGGAAAATCGAGCTGCTCATCCGATGCTTTAAGCTCGCAGAAGAGATCAAACGTCATATTGGCGACTTCATTCGGACGCGCGTTAGGACGGTCGATCTTATTGATAACGAGGATAGGCTTTAGATGCAATTCTAGGGATTTTTTAAGCACAAATTTTGTCTGGGGCATAGGCCCGTCTACGGCGTCGACAAGAAGGAGTACCCCGTCGACCATCTCAAGAATACGCTCCACCTCGCTTCCGAAATCGGCATGCCCCGGCGTATCGACGATATTGCATTGCACGCCTTTGTAATTAAATGAGGCGTTCTTTGAGAATATCGTGATCCCCCTCTCTTTCTCGAGAGGGTTTGAATCCATGATAGTTACTTCGCCTTCCTCAAACTTATGGGCGCCGGTATATCGGAGCAGCGTATCGACAAGGGTTGTCTTTCCATGGTCAACGTGCGCAACTATCGCGAGATTCCTCACATCTTTTCTTCTTTTTTGATTCGGCACTAGCCCTATCGCTTTCTTTTATTTGCTTTTAAGCGCGCTTATCGGATTATACATAAATAAGGAGTGGTAGCGGGGACAGGATTTGAACCTGTGACACGCCGGGTATGAGCCGACTGCTCTACCAGACTGAGCTACCCCGCCACGATTTAAAATGCGAAGAGAGCTAATATATTATACTTATAATCATATCTTGTCAATAGACGCCTCGTGCATGCTTCCCGTCCTGTACCCGGCAAGGTCAAGCGTAACATATACAAAGCCCATGCGCCTCATCCCGGCAGTTATTCTGCCTGATGATCTCACGGCTTTTATAAAATCTTTTCCCAAAATTTCTATCCTGGCTATATCCTTATGAAGCCTGACCCTGACCTGTTTAAAACCGAGGCGTTTAAGAAAACCTTCTGCAGCGTCGACTTTGGTAAGATCACCCGCCGATATTGCGCTGCCGAAAGGTATCCGCGAGGCTAGGCACGCAAACGAAGGCTTATCGTGAGTCGAAAGCCCAAGCGCCTTTGAATATCTTCTTATATCATTCTTAGTGAGGCCGGCCTCTAAAAGAGGGCTCTTTACGCCGTATTCGGCGGCGGCCTTTCGTCCGTGACGGACGTCCTTTAAGTCGTCATGGTTTGTCCCATCCAGGACGGCTGTTTTTTTATACTGTTTTGCGATAGAGGACAGTTTCCGGAACAGCTCCGACTTACAATAGTAGCAGCGATTGACCGGATTGGACTTAAAAGGCTCATCCTCGAGCTCATCGGTATGTATGGTGACCAAGCGCGCGCCGATCTTCTTGGCGAGAAGCCTCGCTTCTTTATACTCCGATGCCGGGTAGGTCTCCGAGATCGCCGTCACCGCAACCACATTATCCTTACCCAGAGTATCGATAGCAACTTTCAGTAAGAACGTGCTGTCGAGTCCGCCTGAGTAAGCTACAACGGTGCTTTGTAAATTTTTCAGTATCTTTTTCAGTTTTTTTAATTTTAAATTTTTCATTTTAAATTTACTTTATCCATCCGCCGCCTACAACGATGTCCCGGTCATAGAATACGACTGCCTGCCCCGGCGTGGGAGCCTCCTGCGGTTCGTCGAAATCGACACGGACTGAAGTCGCTCCCGTCTTAGTCACGAGGGCCTTCGCTTTTTTGGCACCATATCGTATCTTAGCATGCATTCTTGCAGGCTTATCGATACCCTTGATCGATATCCAGTTTAAACCTTCGGCAGATAAGCTCTGCCTCATAACATCCTTCTTCGTTCCGATCACTATTATATTTTCAGAAACATCTATAGCTGTGACATACAAAGGTTCGCTATGCGCGACGCCCAAGCCACGGCGTTGCCCTATCGTGTAATAAGGAAAGCCTTTGTGTTTACCGACGACTTTGCCGGCCTTATCGATTATGTCACCTCCGCCTATCTCAACACCCGCCTTTCTCTTTATATATTCGGCGTACTCCAAGTCCTGTATGAAGCAGATATCCTGGCTAGAGACCGTATCGTAAGTCTTAAGTTTAAGGGATTTGGCTATCTTACGCGTGTGCTCCTTTGTTACCTCACCAAGCGGGAAGATTGCACTCTTAAGCTGGTCCTGCGATAGACTGAATAGAAAATAAGACTGGTCTTTCTTCCTGTCCTTACCTTCTTTTAAGATTATCCTACCTCCCGGGGCCGACTTTGTCACCCTTGCATAATGGCCGGTAGCAACGCTCATTGCTCCAAACGCTTTGGCCTTCCGAAGAAGGTGGGCAAATTTTATCTTTTCGTTACATATGACGCAAGGGTTAGGTGTAAGTCCTTTCAAATACTGGGAACAGAAATAATCTATGACGTCGCGCTTGAACTCCCGGCTCAGGTCGAAGACGTAGTAGGGAATCCCAAGGTCCTCACAGACCAAGCGCGAGCGCGTCACGGCCTCGAGGTTGCAGCAGGCCCTGCCAAAGCTCGAACCGCACTCATCCTTCGGCCAGGTCTTGAATGTTATCCCTATGACTTCGTAACCCTTCTTCTTAAGAAGGGCCGCGGCGACGGATGAATCTACGCCGCCGGACATGCCCACTACGACTCTTGGCTTGCCCGTACCGTTAGAAGTATGAGATTTTATGAGGTTTTTAACGGGGCTCATTTTAAGCTGGCGATGACCTTGTCGACGTCAAGATATTTATCGACCATATTAACTATTATCTCTATCTTAGACTTATCCTGGGGTTTGAGCTTCACGACCATGGAATGTACACGCGAAGCTATCGTGTAGGTGTCTTCCTTCGTAACGAGGGCCGGTATGCGGGATCTCTCGAGCTCCCGGAGGCTCCTCTTCCTCGGCATAAGACCGCCTGAAAGTATCATACCTGATATTCTGCAGCCTTTTTTTATTTTACCGGTATTCACATGGCATACCGCTTCTATCATATCGTCTCGATCGCCGGGTATTATCATCAGGGAATTATTCGATATGAACCGAAGGGCATCTTTTACATTCATCGCTCCTATAAGAACATGTTCAGCGGGCTTATCGAGATTCTCCGTTTCATAGAGCGCTGTCAGCTTTAGTTCTTCCATTATCTCGCGCATCGTAGGTATATCGAGTATCTTCTGGTATGGCAGCGTCCCGAATACGTTCAAACCCTTCTGCTCCAGCCCCTTCTTTACAAACTTCGATATGCGGTCGTACTTTTCCGGGAGGACCTTATTAACTACGACCCCGGCAAGGTTAACACCCTCTTTATCAAGAAGCGACTTATTAAGCATAACTTCGTCTATAGGCTTGCCTATACCGCCGGACGATATAATCATTACATTTGCGTCCAGGAGCCTGGCGACGGTAGCGTTGGAAAGGTTGAAGACGCTCCCCACCCCCGCGTGGCCGGTGCCCTCTATTATCACAAGGTCATTATCCTTGGCCACCTTTTCATATGAGTCCTTTATCAGCTTCTCATAGTCTTCATCCGGGCCTTTATCTATAAATCGCTCGGTAAAACCTTTTTCGATGGCTATCGGCGACATATCCTTGATATTACACTTTATGCCGAATAGCTTTTCGATGAGAACAGAATCCTCATCGACCTTATACCCCTGTTCCATCAGATAGCGCTGACCTATCGGTTTTATGAAACCGATGCGGTCGAACCGCTTCTTAAGCGCCGCTATGAGACCCAGCGACACGGTAGTTTTACCGTCGTTCTGCTGAGTTGCGGCTACAAATATCTTCTTTGCCATCTTATATCAGGCTCCCGGCCCTGAAGGCCTTTATATAATCCGCGCAGTAGCCGTCCTCGCCGACTATGGCAAGAGACGCAATTCTACTGGAATTCATCAGCTTATCGGTAGGATCGAGTATCGCCGCATCAAGTCCGGCGTAAACAGCCATCGCCAAAAAAGTGGAATTTATAAGTTTTCTATTGGGCAACCCGAACGAAACATTCGAAAGGCCGCAAATGGTATTGGCTCCGAGATCTTTTATCATCGGTATCGACCTCAAGAACTCTCTTGCCTGCTCTGGCTCGGTCGATATCGGTCTTATAAGCGGATCGAAGTACAGATTTTTTGGATCAAAGCCGTCCTTTTTCACCCTATCAAGTATCGCGCTGGCGATCCTAGCCCTATCCTCCGCAGTATCCGGCATGCCCTTATCGTCCATCGTCAGTGCTATGAGCTTGGCTTTAGCCTTGAGCGCGAGAGGTAATATACTGTCAATCCTTGAGCCTTCGGCG
Organism: Candidatus Omnitrophota bacterium; assembly: GCA_026387155.1. Classification (GTDB taxonomy): domain Bacteria; phylum Omnitrophota; class Gorgyraeia; order 2-01-FULL-45-10; family 2-01-FULL-45-10; genus JAPLMF01. Next base: position 15,832 of record JAPLMF010000104.1, on the reverse strand, counting down.
GTTATCGAGTTTATCATCAAGCTACCCTTTGCCTTATAGATCTTTATGGCCCTATCTATAGCGTGGTAGTTTGGGCTGTCTATCGATATACTTATATCGGCTAACTCACTCTGCAGCACGCTCAATACCCAGTCTATATCCTTCACCTCGTCCCCCGAGGTCATCGCACAGTTTACATCTATAAAAGCAGCACCGGCAGCAAGTTGCTTAGACGCCTCTTTAACTATAAAGGCCGCATCGCGCTTACCGATCGCCTCCTGGATCTTCTCTCTCGTTGAATTTATCCGCTCGCCCACTATCAGCATATTTATCAGTCTTTAGATCCCTCGTAGCTCTTCTCTATGATCTTTACGAGTCTCGTCAGCATCTCATTTACCGGAGTCGGTATACCTATCGCTTTACCGTGCCTCACTATTGCCCCGTTTATAAAATCTATCTCGGTTCTCGATTTATTCAATACATCCTGGAGCATACTCGATACGTTTATGGCGGTGGCCTTCGCTACAGACTCCACCTTCTGTATCGGGTCGTCGTAAGAAAGTTTTATGCGTTTACGCTTTACCACACGGGCCGCTTCCTGCACGGCCGAGCGCAATAGCTCCCTTGCCTCTTCATAAGCTATGATCTTACCATTATTGAGCCTCGTTATCGCGGTAAGCGCATTTATTCCGACGTTTATGACTAGCTTCGACCAGATAACCGAATCGATATCTTTCGATATCTTAGCGGGAAATCCCGCCTTGGTTAAGACGGTGACGACATCTTTGAGCTCTCTGGAAAGTTTGCCATCGGACTTACCTATTATTGTGTCGCCTTTTCCGGCATGTCTGACATGTCCAATTCCGAGAAGGGTCGAACCGTGGTTAGTAACACCGGCTATCACTTTATCGGCGCCGAAATAGTCATTCAATATCTGCACGTTGCCGATACCATTCTGCAGAGTTAATACGGAGGTATTTTCCGCTATAAGATCCTTTATCTCTTTAGAGGCGTCCTCGGTTGAGTAGCTCTTGACGCATATTATGACGAGATCCGCGAGGCCTATATCCCTGGCATCAGCGGTCGCGTCTATCTTAACTGTATGATTTCCGCTCATGCCTTCGATACGTATACCGCTCTCAGAGATCTTCTTGGCACGTTCCGGTGAGTTATCGAGAAGCCAGACGGTCTCTGTTGTCTTCAACTTTAGGAAACCCGCTAAGAGACACCCGAGCGCTCCAGGCCCTACAACAACTATCTTCATCTTATCTCCTGTGTTTTGCCTTAAGTTTCTTAAGCTCATCTTCTTTTATCGTAAAGCTATGCGCTTCATCTGGAAATACCCCTTCTTCAACTTCCTCTTTGTACTTCTTGAAGCCTTCCAGTATAGCGTGTGAAAGATTAACATACCTCTTCACAAACTTCGGCGTGAAACGGTCAAATAGCCCGACCATGTCGTTGGTAACAAGCACCTGGCCGTCACAGTACTTCCCGCCGCCGCAGGATATCGTAGGTATCGTGAGCTTCTCCGTAATCATCTTCGCTACAAGATCCGGGACACACTCAAGGACTATTCCAAAAGAGCCGGCTTTTTCAAGCATAATGGCCTGATCGATAAGCTTCTTTGCGGCTTCAGCATCCTTGCCCTGCACCTTAAAACCGCCCAGTTTCGACATCGTCTGCGGTGTAAGGCCGATGTGGCCCAATACCGGTATTCCAGCATTCACGATAGCTTCTGTTACTTCCACTGCTTCATATCCGCCTTCGAGTTTTACCGCTTCGCAGCCCGCTTCCTTCATGAAACGCATAGCGTTGCGGATGGCCTCCTCTTTCGATATCTGGTATGAACCGAAGGGCATATCACCGATAAAAAATGCATACTTTGTGCCGCGTCGGACGGCCTTGGCATGGTGTATCATCTCATCCATCGTTACCGGCACCGTGGAATCGAGCCCCATCACGACCATACCGAGTGAATCACCAACGAGTATCGAATCTATCCCGGCTTCGTCCACGAGTCGAGCCATCGGATCGTCATAGGCGGTCAGAATCGTGATCTTCTTGCCATCGTGTTTCTTCTGTTGTAGATCGGTTATCGTAACTTTCTTGCGTTCCATGTTACACCCTCCGCTTTGGGATAACTCACAATAGGCTTATAGTTTTGTACTTGCACGCCTCTACGTATGCGCAGCTCACACACTTACCGTCCTTCCAACAACACTTGTCGTAGTCTATCTTAAGTATATTCTATTACTTCGCGCAGGAATCCGCCTTACATAATGGGCAATACTTCTCCTGCAGTTTCTTTATCATATTATTCGAAGCGTGATAAAACGCTATCAAGATTGCTATCTTTATGACCGCCCCCCAGGTTAAGCTTAATACCATAACTGCCTCCTTTTATCCATCACTCATCCAATCAGGATAAGACCCTGACTTAAGTGATCGGTCTTTTATTATTTAAAATTATAATGCTTCTTGACAGGTTCCTTAATATCCCAGACGCACTTAAGGCCCTTCGGGAACGTAACGAAGTCGCCCTTTCCGAAGCTCACGGCTTTGCCGTCCTTAGCTGTAACTGTGACTTTTCCTTCGAGGAAATAGCACTGCTCGATTGAATCGTACTCCCAGTCAAACTTCGAGACCTCCTTCTCCCATATAGGCCAGCCAAATACTCCCATCTTCTCAAGTTTCGCCTTATCCAGCTTTTCTACCTTTATTTCCATCGCAGCTCCTTATATTTTGCGATGCTATGTATCCCATTTGGTTGCCTAATCCAAATTTGCGACGAGCGGAAGGCGGCCACCGAAGTTGGCGCCTAGCGCTTCCTATACGCCTCAAGAAACGAGTCGCAGTAAATGTTTTTGTTCAATATTAGCTCCGCTGTGATGAGCGCGTTCATAAGCTCCTTGTCGAGCGGATCAAGAATAGCGGCAGTTAGTCCGTTAGCCACCGCCATAGTTAAAAAAGTCCTGTTAAGAAGCGATCGCGTATTTGTCCCCTGCGATATATTCGATAATCCTACGAGCGTATTGGGCGCAGGAGTACAGAGCTGCCTGAATTCCCTTATAGACTCGAGTATCTCTTTCTCCTGCTCCTGGCCCACATTTACGGGGAACAATATCGGATCGAGGAACAGGTCCTCGGACGCTATGCCGAAGTCCATAGCTTTTGCCACGATCCTCGACGCAAGTTCAATCCTCTTCGCTTTATCGTTCGGAACGCCCGACTTGTCCATCGCAATACCTATCACCTGCGCTTTATGCTTCTTCACAAGAGCAAATATAGTCTCCATTTTCTCAACATCGGCACTCGTAGAATTTATTATGGCCCTGGACTTCACGGCCTTCAACCCTTCCTCTATAACATCGGCCCTTGTGGAATCAAGGCAGAGGCTTACATTAGTCGCTTTCTGTATCGATTCAACGAGCCATTTCATGTCGGCTTTGGGATCCTTTGAATATGGCCCGGTGTTGATATCGAGCGCATCCGCCCCGGCATTGACCTGCTCCTCGGCAAGGTGCTGTATTATATCGACTTCTCTATTTTGTATGGCCTTTGCCACATCCCTGAACATACCATTTATGAGTTCGCCTATCACCAACATCTATCTTCCCCTTTTCATTAATAGCTCTACAAACTTAGATACCGACTTCGCCGCAGCAAAATGACGCATTACAAGTATTTCGGCGCCGGCCTGTAGCATCGAAACAGCCGTCGCAATCTCCCAATTCACTCCTCCAAGGACGCCCCCGTCTTTGGACTCTTTTGTCCTCCATGTCTCCGCGCCTATAAAAAGTATGAACGGCATCGCTAGCATCTTATCCCCCATAAAAGCCGCCTGCCTTGAACGCTCCATTATCGAATAAGTGTACTCCATTCCGTAGCCCAGAGATGCCGTAGTAGGGTGCATAACTATTCTTCGGGGATCAAAACCCATGTCGGATACTAGGATATTTAACTGTTTGGCTATATTCACATCAATAGGAGACTCCGCTATGAGAGAATGGCCGTCAGCAAGACAAGTGGCCGTGATCGTCTTGTAGTTATTTTGGGAAGCTACTCCGAGTAGCGCGTTATAGCCTTTAAGGGCCTGACTCACCTTTGGCATTAAGTCGTTATCCTTTTCATCGTCTCCGCAGCCGATCACTATGAGTGGGACATCCACAGCTAAGGCTATCTTTTTCAAGACCGATACGGCGTCGTCGCTTGATCTATTGACCCAATCCGGATGCGCGCTCTGAAGCCTGACGCACAACATATTGGCATGCGTTTCAGATAATACATCCTTAGCCCAGACGACCGGATCCTTGGCTCTTGAACCTAGGGACTTCACGAGATCCTCGGGCCAATCGACCGGCTCGCAATCCAGGATTTCTACCGCCGTGACCGGCGCATGCGGCATCCGGCCTTCTTGGAACAAAAACGGCATACAGGTCTGGCCGCCTACTTTAACGGCATAGACACCGGAGCCTATCTCAAGCTCATTTATTGGCCCGACGCACTTCTCCTTCAGAAGTTCCATCTATTTCACCCTCTTATTAAGTTAACTTATACATGATCTTCTTCATAGCATCACTTAAGGCTTTACTTTTTAACTCAAAAACCGATTTACCTGATATGCCCCAATCTACTACAGCGTCGTCATAAGGTATCGCGCCCAAAAGCTCAAGAGCCGTAGCCTTTACCTCTTTATCTATCGCTAACATTGGCCCTGACACTTTATTCACTATAAGGCCGGAAGAGCCTATCTTTATTTTGAGCGACTTCGCAAGTTCATATATCTTCTTCGCCGACAAAACACCTGCAACAGAATAGTCGCTTACTAAAATTAATTTATCAACTCCGCCGGCGGTCCTGCGCGAGATATGTTCCATGCCGGCAGCGTTATCGATAACAACAAAATTGTAATTCTTAGTAACCCTCTCTATTATGGCCCTTAACAGACTATTTACGTAACAATAGCATCCGGGACCTTCAGGCCGCCCCATGACTAAAAGATCAAAACCCTCCTCTTCCGCTACAGCCTCCTGGATCCGCATCTCGATATACCGATCTTTAGTCATGCCGGCCGGAATCTTATCAATATTCTTCGATATCTCGTCGCAAATACCAACTATCGTCTGGATATTCGATACGCCCAGCGCATCGGCCAGGCAAGAATTCGGATCGGCGTCTATCGCGAGAATTGAGCCTGCGTCTTTTGATGCCAGCGCCGCGATCAATAACGCAGATACGGTTGTCTTACCGGTGCCACCCTTGCCATTTACCGCTATAACCGTACCGATGGAAACCTCCCCATATCGGTATGCGGAAAGAATAGCGACGCTACGTATTCGTCCATATATTTGGGCTCGCTCGACAGATCGAGATACGTGACATTCTTACGTATTACATCCGCCCTAGCCATAAGGTCGCGCGATAACAATACCATCCTTGCGCCGGCAAGCGAAGAGTTACCTATGAATTCATAGACATCCCTGTTTATATCCGGTAAAAGTCCAATGTATATAGAGTTCTCTATATTGAGATAATTACCAAAGCCGCCGGCTATGTATATCTTACTGATATCGGACATATCCTTTCCCACTTTATTCAATAATGATATTATTGCGCTATATACGGCGCCTTTCGATCGTTTAAGGTTCTCTATATCGTCATCCGTAATTACTATATCTTTACCGGTAGCGCTCTCATTTCTAGGGACCAGGACGAATTCGTAATTTACACCGTTATTCCTGACCATGTCGGATTTGATGGATCGATTAATTTTACCGTCTTTGTGTATTATGCTGCGTTTTAAAAGCTGGCATAGTATGTCAATATAACCGGATCCGCATATGCCCCGGGGTTTATCCTTCCATACGGTCTCGACCTTTGTGCTAAGGTTCGGCCCTATTTCGGCCTTTTGTATAGCACCCTTTACAGCCTTCATGCCGCACTCTAAGCCGCTGCCCTCGAAAGCTGGCCCGGCGCTTGCCGCGGCACCCATCATCCATTCCGAATTACCGAGCACTATCTCGCCGTTAGTGCCTATATCTATAAGAAGCGATATTCTTGGGCTGTCGGGGAGTCCGCAAGCCAGAAGTCCGGCGATTATATCCCCTCCAACGTAAGTGCTCACTCCCGGCAAAAAGACCGCTTGAGCTCTCTGATTTATACATATACCGGTTTCTCTTGCGTTCATAGGACCGAAGTGCGTGGCGGCCGGAACATAGGGCGCCTTCCTTATGTTGGAAGGGTCTATCTTGAGTAAGAGATGCATCATAGTCATATTCCCGGCCAATACCGCCGCATACACGACCGACAGATTCACTCTGCAACTATCAGAAAGATCATCAATAATATCGGTTATATTCGATAAGACCGCTTCGCTTAAAGTCGTCAACCCCTTTGGATTTGATGCATATATTATGCGCGTTGAGTATCTCGCCGGAATTCAGGTCGATCAGCTGGCCCGCCACAGTAGTCGTGCCTATATCGAAAGCAAAAGCGAATAGTCGGTCCGTTGTGTCGCCCGGCTCTAACGCCAGCATCTCGATTGAGCCTTCCTCGTACGCTATGACCGCGGTTACCTTGTAAACGCTGTCGCGTAGATTTTCACTTAAATGTTTTATATTCGATAACCTTGTGAATATACGCGCATGGACGATCTTGGCCTCCACGGCTCGTAATACCCGCTCAAGATCATCGGTATTGTCGTCCTGGGTCGGCTTCGAAAGCTCTACATATACTTTACGGATGATCGGGGATAGCTTAAGGCTCTTCTCGCGCTCGGATATGATACCCTTTGTAAAGTCTTCGGATTCGTGCTTCATCGCCTCATGCGACTCGACAGAACCCTTCGGCACTTCGACTAAAAGATCACTTTCTACGAGCGTCTGGCACGCGAGTACCGTCGTCCCCGCGATCAACACCTTACATTTACCGCACAATCCTTCTCCTCCGCAAGCAGCAGCTATGACTACACCTGCCTTTATAGCGGCCGTAAGAAGATCCGTGCCCTTAGGAACTCTGATAGACTTATTCTGAGGTTTAAAATGTACCTTAAATTCTTCCACTATTTTCCTGTTTAGGCTTTCTTCAAGTAATTTGGTATTCCGGACGCCTCTTTAGGACCCACGGCCACTTTCCAGCCGGAGACCTCTTCCAGCTTTCCGCTTAAGATCGAGACATAACCCGGAATTATTACTTTATTGTGTTTCACCTTTTCGGCCATTCCTGTCTTAACCAGAGTCTCGGAGATCTTCTCTGCAGTAAACTTATCGGCGGCCCAGGCCGTCAATACGGACATACCCTCGGCATCGCACGCCACTATATACGAAGGGACTTTGCTCGATTCCACCTCACCGGCTACGGTGAAATAAGTTATCGAAAAGTTGGTCGTGATGAGGACCGGCGACTTGTCTGTCACCTTGCCTATCTCGTAGACCTTCGGTTCAACCTGTACCGGTTTCTGCGGGTCCTGATATATATCCTGCCGCGCTACCAAGAGCGGCAGAATAAATTCTTTCGTACAGTTTTTCACTACAACAAGACTTGCGTATTTATCCAAGTACGAAACCGCCTCCGCGAGTTCCATGTCGGGCAATGATGATACGGTAAACGCCAATATGGGATATCCTAAAGCCCTGATGCTCTTCTTGAGAGCCATCCTTCGTATAAAAGTATAAGCCTGTATCCTGTCCGATATTCCATCTGAGGTTATATTTATGACGAGCTCTTCAACGCCGCACTTTTTTGCCTTGTCGATAAACTGCACCGCCTGATCGATATCCGCGCACGGAAGTGCAAGGGGCAGGTCATTTTCTTTAGCAATATTTATAAAAACATCTAAAGTGCTCGGGTCCTCGCATATTAAAAGAGGCCTTTTATCCTTACAAGCCTTGACGGCTTCGGCCGCTAAAGAGGGGTCGCGCGTTGCCAGCGCTATGTTAAGTTTGCTCGATGAAACCACCTTTTTTACGCAGCCAAAAAAATTTTCCTTATCCCCTGATGAATTACTTACACAAATAAGATCGGCCGATATCATTTGGCCCGCCCTTTCGAACTTGAGGGCGTTTATCTTCGTGATCGCGTCCGCCACTTTCGCATCATCCCCTGTATCCTCGATCAGGAAGCCTATGCCCGTAGGATGATAGAGCTTCTGTTCGTGCCTGTACATTACCGTCTCGTTACCCATCTCAAGCTTTCCCGCGCCCACACCTACCGTAACAAGCTTTATCGGCGGCTGGCTTGCCGATTCAAGCGCCGCCTTAGCTTCCGCGGTAACATGCGGGCATTTATCGAGCGAAATCTTATTTTGAGCAAGCGCCATCGCGAACGCAAGGCACGTCGCAAATCCACAATCCTTGCAATTAGTCTT
>JAPLMF010000104.1:0-7445 GCA_026387155.1 Candidatus Omnitrophota bacterium | reverse complement strand
TCCACACCGGAAGTGGATTTATTCCACCCCCGGTGTGGAATGTCTAAATTAGAACCGGCATCCGGAGCGCCGGATGGCCGACTTTCTCCAAGTATATCAAAAGCCCGGCGGCGTCAGTCGTTATCGTCTCGTCCGCTATCTTTTCGTAAAATCCCGGCTCACCGATCTCTTTGGCACGCTGCCTTATCTTATCGGCAATCGCCTCTTTAAGTTCCTTCGGCATCCACACTACACGCTTCAATCCTCCGTCGGCTGATATGAATTTGCGCGAAACGATATAAAGCCTGCCTACCCCCAGAAATCCCGGGGTTTGAGAGCCACCGCCTACGGAACTTGCCAATGTTGTGAATTTCATCCCTACAGGCGTATCACCAGTGTACTCCCTGTTGACGATCATTACGCCATTAGCCTCCGGCACCACCGCTACTATGCATTCGAAACATCCGCATGATGTCATCGGCGAATCCATCAGTGAATATACGGCCATATTCGTGATATGCTGATGAGACTTATCGGTAACAAATTCGTTTATGCCCTGCCATATGCCTTTCGAGGCGTCGAGCGCAGGCCCCTTCTTTATAGGCTGATTACCTCCCGTCGGAGTTATTTCATGAGCGGCCTTAGCATCAAGCCACGAGTAAGCGCCGCAAAGCCCGAGCCGTTCCGGGCTTACGACACAGACGTGATCGGGTGCAAAACTTTGACATAAAGTACACGAGTAGAAAGTATCGACCGATTCATCCGTCATCCCAGAGATCCTCTTATCCCTGGCCTCAAAAGCCTTTCTCGCCTCCGGAAGCAGCTTCTCCACATCCGGTTTCGATATATACATCTTAACCTGCACCTTGTCGACTATCGCTCCGTATTCATCATGAAGTTTTGCCACAAGGATATCCCCAAAATGGCGTATCTTGAAACCCGCCTTTGCCGCATCCTTCGATACACGGATCCAGTTCATATCTCGCTGGCCCATATGAAATATGCCCATAGCATAATTAAAGAACCTGTGGATTTGGCGCTCGAGTATCGGTTCGAAGTCATGCGCCATTTTGCGCCCGGCGACCTCCACGACTATACCGAGCGGGTAGTCCCCGCCCTCTCTCATTGAGTCTCTCTCCGGGCCTATTACCTCTATATGCCCATCCTCTATCTCGTTGGCCTCTCTGGCCTTCAGATATTCAAACGCCGTGGAATACTTTCCACCGAACTGAACGAACATATCTGCCTTACGGACTCTCTCACCCTCAAAAGCAGCAGAGAACGGTACCGGTATCGGCACCTTGGTAACCTTCACTTTTATGCCGCGTACCTCTATGGCCTTCTGCACTATCTTTTTATGATCGCTCTCGTTTACCAGACATTCTTCGTGGGCGCATACTCCTAGTATCCTTATCTCCGGAAGTTCAAGATCTGTTATTATCGGAACTCCGGCCGCAAGCGCTCCCGCGCCGGTAGCCGCTTTAACTTCATCGACACCTCCCAAAAGTAATACAAACGCCGGCACCCTTTCGCGCACATAGTCAACACATGCTTTGCTATTGCCGGCCTTTATGCCGCCGAACGTAAGAGCTGCGCGTATCGCAAAATTCAGCACATAGACGACCGAAATCGTATCGCGACCGAACCCGACGACATACGACTCCAGCCCCATCGCAAGGCCGCCCTCTTTAAGTTGCTCGATCATACTAACCCCGTCAACAGAACCTCCTACCAGTGTAAGTATATTGCGTTTCTGCAGGTCTCGTACTATTTCAACGGCTGTCTTTGCATCAGGGGCCTTGCCTAGTATGACAGCTATGCCCGATATCCTGCCGTCAACGAGCTGTATACCGAGCGATCTTAAAAGAGTGTCTGAAAGGAACCCCGGACACTCTGATTGCGGTTCTTTTCCTTCAATATAACGAAGCGCGCATATCACTTCCTCCGATAATATCGTGGCGACTCCGGCATTTAGCGCGTCTTTTAAGAATGTCGGCCATTTATCTTCGGGTGGGGCACCTTTTATAATGAGCGACTTCACAGTCAATAATATCTTATACGCATCACTCAATGTCTTAGTCTCTAGGCCTAATAGAGCGTTTGCAAGGGGAAGATAGAATGCCGTCTCCGGGAATCCGAGCGTAAAGTCCGCGCCCTTTTCTTTGGTCAACGCACTCAGATAGCTTTCGGCCTCGGAGGCGACCTTGCGAGCGCCGCTCACCATGAGCCCCGCTATTGTGACCGCCGTTATTTGGTTCGTTGCCTTTGACATCTCTTTCCCCGATTTTGTATTTTACGTTTTAAATTTTACGCTTCTTACAGTCCTGCCGCGTCCAGCACCTGCGGAACCTTCTTATCCCATCCTATCGGCATTATATGTATGCCTCTGCATAGAGGCCTAAGCTCCCTTATAAGGCGTCCTGCCATCACTATTGAGGCGGCCGCCTTCTCCTTTGCCGCCTCCATCTCTTTTATGATATCGTCCGGAACGAATACTCCGGCAACGTTCTTATTCATGTACCTGGCCATGCCGGCAGACTTTAGCAGCACTATCCCGGCAAATACCGGCACCTTTAAATGTTTGGTGGCATTAACAAAAGTTTTGAAGAGTTCGACGTCGTATACGGCCTGGGTCTGGAAGAACTCGGCGCCGGCTTCGACCTTCTGCTCCATCTTTATTATCTCGGGTTCCAACGGATCCGCGCCGGGATTCACCACTGCCCCTAAGCAGAACTTAGGCGTTCCTTTGAGCGCATTACCTTTCATATCTTTACCCGACTCGAGCATCTTAGCTGCCTCCAGAAGCTGGACGCTGCCTAAATCAAATACGGGCTTCGCCTCCGGATGATCCCCGAGCGTTGGATAGTCACCGGTCAAGAGAAGCACATTTTCAATACCGAGAACACTGGCCGATAAGAGGTCGGATTGGAGCGCAAGCCTGTTCCTGTCGCGGCATGTCATCTGAAATATAGGTTCTATTCCACGTTCTTTTAATAGGCGGCATACCGCAAGCGACCCGACCTTCATCACGGAGCTCTGAAGGTCCGTTACATTTATAGCGTCAACCCTATTCTTTATGAGCTCGGCATCGTCGAGTATCTCTTTTACGTCGGTGCCCTTAGGCGGACCTATCTCGCTGGTGACGATGAACTTTCCGGCTCGTATCTTATCGCAAAATGTCATAGTTTAGCCTTGAACTGCTCCATGGCGTTCCTCATGAGTATCGTCGTAGTAAGCGGCCCTACCCCGCCGGGAACAGGGGTTATATATGAAGCCTTTTTTGCCGCAGACTCGAACTCCACATCGCCTACTATCTTATCTCCGACCTTATTTATTCCTACATCGATTACTATAGCGCCGTCTTTTATCCACTCGCCCTTTACAACTCCGGCCTTGCCGACGGCCACTATAAGCACCTCGGCGCGCTTCACATGGTCCGGCAGGGTTCCCCGCTCGCCCGTAGCAATATGACACACTGTAGTTGTAGCAAATTTATTGAGGAGCATTATAGATAGTGGTTTTCCAACTATCTCCGAGTGGCCTACCACTACCACCTCTTTACCATAAAGCTTTATACCTGTAGATTCCAATAGCTCCATGACCGCCATAGCTGTACAAGGAGCTATCCTGTATTGACCCGACAATATCTTACCGAGGTTCTCGGGATGCATCCCTTCGGCATCCTTGCCCGGCGCTATCATATTCACAAGAATCTTCGGATCTATACCTTTTGGAACAGGCATCTGTAATATGACGGCGCTGGTCGAAATATCCTTGTTTAGATCGGATATGACGTTCTCAACTTCGGATTGCGATAAATCTTGCGGGAGCATCTTAAGCTCATACTCGATACCGATCGATTCAGCGGCCTTCTTCTGTGCTTTTACATATACGGCCGAGGATGCATTATCACCTATCTGAAGAGCAACGAGCTTCGGCGACTTTCCGTGCTTTGTTTTCAGCATCGCGATTTCGGCCGCTAATGCCGTTTTTATCTTCTCAGCTATGGGCTTACCTTCTAGTAATATGAACATTATCCTCTCCTATCCTCTACCTAATTACTTCCTCGCACATCCCCAATATCTCTTCCTTAAGCGCGGGCAACTCCCCTTCAAGCGGAGCGAGAAGGCCGTGTATCTGACCGACATAGTTCATATCTTTTACATACTTTAAATTTATATATACATTGAACTTCGCGGAAAAGAAAGCGCCTTCCAGAAGTATCGCGGCTATCGCGACATCGGTTATCAGATTCTTATTGCCGCATCCGGCGATTGTCTTACATAGCCTTAGACATTCCGACGTTATCTTGCATATCTCGAAAGGCGGACGCAGTGCCTCTTTGTAGAGGGCCTCGACCTTATCACTGTTTGGGTCTGCCACCTTAAGTCCTTTCAACAATTTGCCGTACGCATCGACATCTCCATCCACCAGGGCTTCAAGTTCCAGGCGGTAGTTCTCGGCCCTTACCAGAATATCGGCTATCTTATCCTGATAAGCCTTATACGCAGGATTACCCATCGTATAATTCGCAACCATTGAGACCAGCCCTGCACCGATAGCCGCCGAAAGCGCCGCCGCGCTGCCTCCTCCGGGAGTCGGCTTCTTCGCCGCAAGATCATCTAAATATACTTTAATAGCTTTATTTATGTACATAGGCCATCCTCCCCTTGGAATCGATATCGATCCTTTCACCTACAGGCCGTTCAGGCAAAGCCGGCATCGTCATAACATTCCCGCATATGGCATAAAGAAACCCCGCTCCTATAGAGGGCCTGACATCATTGACGGGAAGCACGAAGTCCCTGGGCGCGCCTTTTAATTTCGGGTCGTGCGAAAGCGACAGGTGCGTCTTAGCCATACATATCGGAAGACGCCCGAAGCCCAGCTTCTCGAAAGATTTTATATTCTCATCGGCCTTCGCGGAGTAACTTACGGCGCTGGCCCCATATATCTTCTTTGCTATTATCGATATCTTCTCTTTGACCGGTATATCCAATGGATAGAGAGGCCTAAATTTCGTATTCGTCCTGCAGGCATTCGTCACAGCCCGGGCCAGTTGAACCCCGCCCTTGGAACCGAAGCGGAATACATCACTTGTTACACAATCAAATGCGCCAAGCCGGAGCGCCCGTGCCTTGACCATCGCTATCTCTCTTGCCGTATCCTTCGGAAAACGATTTATCACTACAACTACCGGCAGGTCGAATACGCGAGCGTTCTCGATCTGTTTATCTAGATTAACGCACCCTTCATCGAGAGCATCAAGGTTCTCTTTTGAAAGCTCCCGGTCTAGCGGATGCCCCACCACCATCTTATATCTGCCTGAGTGGACCTTAAGAGCCCTCACCGACGCGACGAGCACTACGACGGATGGCACGAGCCCACTTGCCCTGCATTTTATATCTGCAAACTTTTCCAGGCCGCAGTCGGCTCCGAAACCGGCCTCCGTCACTACATAATCTGCAAGCCCTAGTGCGATCCTGTCGGCAATTATGGAGCTATTGCCGTGTGTGATATTCGCAAAAGGCCCTGTATGAATAAAACAGGGTGTGCCTTCGCTGGTCTGGGCAAGGTTCGGCTTCAGGGCATCTTTCAATATTACTGCCATCGCTCCCGCGACCTTCAGATCTTCGCATGTGGTGGGCTTACCTTTTTTGTCCAGCGCTATTACTATCCGCCCCAGACGTTTCCTTAAGTCCTGGAGTGATTCGGACAATGCAAGTATCGCCATTATCTCACTCGCCGCGGTTATATCGAACCCGGTATCCCGCTCTAACCCATGCGCCCCGCCCCCCATCCCCACACGCACATAGCGAAGCGATCTGTCATTCACATCCGCGACGCGCTTCCAGAATATCTTATCAACATCAATATTTAATTTGTTGCCCCTGAAGATATGATTATCGAGGAATGCCGCCGCAAGATTGTGCGCAGCTTCAACGGCATGAATATCGCCGGTAAGATGGAGCCCTATATCTTCCTGCGGTACTATCTCGGCTCTTCCTCCCCCCAAACCACCGCCCTTTACGCCGAATAAAGGCCCCAGGGAAGGCTGCCTGATGCAGGCAACCGACCTCTTGCCGGTCTTCGCCAGCGCCATCGCCAAGCCTATCGTGGTGACGGTCTTCCCTTCGCCTAAATGTGTCGGAGTGATGCCGGTTACAACTATATACTTACCGCGGGGTTTGGATTTTTTTAATAGCTCTAGCGAAACCTTGGCCTTAAAATTGCCGTATAATTCAAGGTATTTCACGGGTATGCCGGCCCGCTTCGCTATGGTCATGATAGGTAACATATTATGATATTATCTTATTATAAAGATAGGGGTCAGGTCAATCTATTTTAAGGCTTTGCATTACGGGCCGGAAACTTCGCCTGTGGATCGGAGAAGGGCCGTGCTCGATGAGTGCCTTCTTGTGGGCCTTAGTAGGGTAACCTTTATGGCGCAGAAATCCGTATTGCGGATATATCTCGTGGTATTTTTCCATTATCCGATCCCGGGTGACCTTGGCTATTATAGAAGCCGCGGCAATAGATAGGCTTTTGGAATCACCGCGGATGATACACTTTATCGGGCAGTTGGTAGACAGTCTCATCCTGCCGTCCACTATCACATAATCCGCATGGACTCTCAGGTCATCCAGCGCCATCTCCATAGCTTTGATAGTGGCCTGATATATATTAACCGAATCTATCATCTTCTCGTCGACGATCCCGATGCCGACGTGGGCTTTTTTAAAAATATGACGGTAGGCTATATCGCGTTTCTTCGGGGAGAGCTTCTTCGAATCGTCTATATCACAGGTGAAATTGGTGGTCTTAAGTATCACGGCTCCGGCTACAACAGGACCGGCCAGTGGACCTCGCCCGGCTTCATCGATCCCTGCAATCAGCTTGTAACCGGATTTACTCAGTCTCCGCTCGTGGGACAGAAGGCGCTTGGATCTTTGAGTGTTCGATCTTTTCTTCAACTTTCGTCTCTTTCCCTACTTTGCGTTTCAGGTAATAGAGCTTCGCCCTGTTGACATCGCCCTTCTTCACTACCTTTACCTTATCAATAGAGGGTGAATTTATCAGAAGAACCATCTCAACGCCCTCGCCGTAGGACATCTTTCTCACCGTGAAGGTCTCGCCGAGGCCCGAACCGGCCCTGGCTATCACGATGCCTTCGAACGTCTGTATTCTCGCCTTGCCCTCTTCGACGATCTTGAGCTGTACATCCACGGTATCGCCGACCGAGAACTTCGGCATATCCTTCTTCATGTATTTCGCACTTACGAGATCAATGAATTTCTTCTCCATCATCTTCTCCTTTTTAGCAGGTCCGGCCTTCTCTCCGATGTCCTTTTCAGAGCCTCGGTGATACGCCACTTCTCTATTTTTTTATGGTTCCCGCTTAATATGATTTCGGGAACCCCTATACCCATGTATTTAGCGGGCCTTGTATATTGAGGATATTCCAA
>JAPLMF010000064.1 GCA_026387155.1 Candidatus Omnitrophota bacterium | reverse complement strand
GACTTTCAAAAAAGCCGTATCTACCGGAGAAGTCACTCCTATACTTTGCGGTTCCGCTATAAAAGGCATCGGGATAAAAGATCTGCTGGAGACGATAGATAAGTACCTGCCGTCAGCTGCTGACAGGCCAAAGATCGATGCTGTAAAACCGGATAGCGGGGAGAAGGTGTCGCTGGAAATAAATCCAAACGGTCCATTTGCGGCCTTGGTATTCAAGACGCTTTCAGACCCTTTCCTGGGTCAGATATCGATATTCAAGGTATTTTCAGGAAAGCTGCAATCAAACGGCGGTTTCTATAACATAAATAAGAGTTCGAGGGAGAAGATAGGACAGATCTTCACCCTTACGGGAAAGACCCAAAGCTCCATGGAGTCCGCTCAAGCCGGCGATATAGCGTGTGTGGCGAAGCTGAAAGAGACGTCCACCGGCGATTCGATATGTGATGAGAAAATCCAGATAAAGCTTGATGATATTCAGTTTCCGGAACCGGCGATAGCGTTTGCGCTTAAACCTAAGACCAGGTCCGATGAGGATAAGATATCCAACGCTATACATAAGCTCATGGTGGAGGATAAGACATTCAAGGTTACCATGGATGAGCAGACCAAGGAGATGGTAGCTCACGGCATGGGCGACATGCATATAAATATGATGATAAACCGGATGAAGATGCGTTATGGTGTCGGGGTGGATCTCGGGACGCCGAAAGTCGCTTATAAAGAAGCTATAACCGGCAAGGGCGATGCGCAGTACCGGCATAAGAAACAGTCTGGCGGCGCCGGGCAGTTCGCCGAAGTATGGATGCGCATAGAGCCGCTCCCCCGAGGCACAGGGTTCGAATTTGTGGATGAGGTAGTGGGTGGCGCTATACCCAGGCCTTTCGTGGTCAGCTGTGAAAAAGGTATAAGAACCGCATTAAATTTCGGGCCGCTTGCTGGATTTCCGGTCGTTGACGTGCGAGCCATAGTATATGACGGGAAGACGCATCCTGTAGATTCGAAGGATATAGCTTTTCAGACGGCAGCCAGACACGCTTTTAAGGATTCCATGCTTAAAGCGAAACCTGTGATACTCGAGCCTATAATGGATGTAGATATAGCAGTGCCGGACGAATTCATGGGAGATATAGCCGGAAGCCTTAATTCAAGACGCGGCAGGGTCATGGGCATGGAGCCGGGCGACGGGGTGCAGGTTATAAAGGCAAAAGTCCCGTTGGAAGAGATGTATAAATACGTCAACGAGCTTAAGTCGATAACCGGCGGCAGGGGCACTTACACGATGCAATTCTCTCATTATGAGGTTGTTCCGTCGAATCTGGCACAAGGTATCGTAGAGAGAGCGAAGTTAACCAAGAGAGAGGAATCGGAGGATTAATGAGCGGACATTCAAAATGGGCAACGATTAAACACAAGAAGGCTGCGACAGACGCAAAACGCGGCCAGATGTTCACAAAGCTTATAAAAGAAATAACTGTAGCAGCCAGAAATGGCGGCAATCCCGATACGAACCCCCGCCTGAGATCGGCCATAGACCGCGGTAAGGAAGCCAGCATGCCCGCGGACAATATAGACCGCGCCATAAAAAAGGGTACCGGCGCGCTTGAAGGTGTAAGTTACGAAGATATAACGCTTGAAGGTTACGGCCCGGGCGGCGTTGCTATATATGTCGAAGGATTGTCGGATAATAAGAACCGCACGACTAGCGATGTCCGCACGATATTTTCCAAGAACGGCGGTAATATGGCCGGCGCCGGATCGTACGGGGTCAAGACACCGCCGGCAGATTTCTATAAGGTGAAGAAGGCTCTCGAGGATCGCAAGATTAAGACAGAATCAGCAGAGGTAACGATGATACCGAAATCGACCGTTAAGGTGGCCGGTGACGAAGCCAAGAAAGTGATAAATTTGGTCAATTCGATAGAAGAGCACGACGACGTCCAGAACGTCTACGCTAATTTCGATATACCGGACGATCTCTTAAAAGAATAATGCGGATACTTGGGATAGACCCAGGTTTAGGGGTTACCGGTTACGGGGTGATAGAGGAGCGCGGCTTTAAGGTCGTCGAGGCCGGTGTTATAAGGACTAGGGCCAATATCCCTATACAGGATCGTATAAGTAAAATATTCGATGAGATAGCCAAGATCATTAAAGAGCATGAGCCGTCTGTTCTTGTCTTGGAAAAGATATACTCCCACTATAAGCATCCTACAACTGCGATACTGATGGGCCATGCAAGGGCTATGGCCTGCCTCGTATGCGGGAAGTTCGATATAAAACTGGTCAACTATCCTTCCACGCGGATAAAGAAGGTCATAACCGGCAACGGCCACGCGTCAAAAGTTCAGGTCCAGCGTATGGTGCAGACGATCCTGAAATTAAAAAATCCCCCGGAACCGGTTGACGTGAGTGACGCGCTCGCTATGGCGCTCTGTTATTGCTACTTGGAAAATAAATCAGTGTTCAGAAGTCAGGGATCAAAAAAATGATATCTCATATATCAGGCAAGATCAGGAAAAAGAAGGACTTAAGCGTCGTAGTCGACGTTAACGGTATCTCTTATGAGGTGATGATACCCCCTGCGGTTATGAAGGGCCTTTTAAACAGCGAAAACCCAGATGGCACGGTCACTCTCATAACTTACCATTATTACCAGATGGACCCGTCCAAAGCTATCCCCGTCCTGGTAGGGTTCTTAAACGAGATCGAAAAGGAGTTTTTTGAACAGTTCATAACGGTATCCGGAGTCGGTCCGAAAGCCGCCTGCAGGGCGCTGTCGCTTCCTTTTGCTACTATAGCGGATGCGATAGACAGGGCAGATATGCAGGTATTGAAATCACTCCCCGGCATCGGTGAGCAGAGGGCGCGCGAAATAATCGCGAAGCTACAGGGCAAGGTCGGAAAGTTCGGCCTGATAAAGGATCCATCCGGCTTGGATACCCCTAATGTGAAGGATGATATAAAAGAGGACGCTCTCGGCGTACTCTTACAGCTGCGGTATAAACGCGGTGAGGCGTCCGATATGATAGACAAGGCGCTCAAGGCAAATCCAAAAGCGTCGAGCTGCGAGGAGATATTGAACGAGGTTTACAGGGGGAGCAAAGCAAGATAATGGATAAATCCCAAATTTCGAAAAAGTCCACCGAGCGGGAAAAGATAGTTACAACACAAGAGACGGAAGAAGATGTAATACTTAATATCTCTTTACGTCCGTCGAAGCTGTCGGATTTTATAGGCCAGAAAGATCTCTCCGATAACCTGAAAGTCTCCATGGAGGCCGCAAGGAAACGTAAAGAGCCGCTTGAGCACGTGCTGCTTTCCGGACCCCCGGGTCTGGGAAAGACATCGCTTGCCAATATAATAGCCCATGAGATGGGCACTAGGATTACGACTACCTCAGGACCGGCGATATCGAGACCCGGAGACCTTGTAGGGATACTCACTAATCTTGAGGCGGGAGATATTCTCTTCATTGATGAGATACACCGCCTATCCAGCACAGTCGAAGAATATATCTATCCGGCTATGGAAAATTTTGAGATAGATGTGATTATGGATAAAGGTCCTTATGCCAAGACTTATAAGTTCAACCTTAAACCCTTTACACTTATAGGCGCCACAACCAGGGCCGGCTTACTTACAGCGCCTCTCCGGTCAAGGTTCGGTATATTTCACCACCTCGATTTTTATGAGACGCCCGACCTGGTAAAGATAATAACCCGTTCGGCCAAGATATTAAGCATTTCCATAGAAGGTAGCGCGGCCGAAGAGATATCCCGTCGTTCTCGCGGTTCGCCGAGGGTCGCCAACAGGCTTCTTAGGCGCGTCAGAGATTGGGTACAGGTCAAGGGCGACGGCAAAATAGGACTCGAAGCCGTAGAGAGCGCTCTTAAGAGCCATGGAATAGATAAGATGGGGCTCGATAACGTTGACAGAAAAGTCATACAAGCGATGCAGGAATCCTTCGACGGCGGACCGGTCGGCATAGAATCGATAGCGGCAACACTTAACGAAGAGCCCGATACCATTATAGACATAGTAGAGCCGTTCCTTCTAAAGATAGGTTTCTTAAAGCGTACGCCGCGCGGCAGGGAGCTTACCAGGAAGGCCTGTGAGCACATGGGTTTTTCCAACAGCCGAAGAGAACCCCAAAAAGGGCTCTTTTGAACGTACTCCTGCATATCTGCTGCGCCCCTTGCGCTATATACCCCGTAGAGAGCCTTAAGAAGGCCGGCCATAAGCTGGCCGGGTTCTTCTATAATCCGAATATACACCCTTATTCGGAGTACCTGAAGAGGAGGGCCGAGGTAGAAAAATACTCGAAAGAATCCTCTTTGAATGTAATATATGGAGAGTATGACCTTGAGAAATATTTTCAGATAGTCGCGTATGATGGAAAGATTAAAGATCGGTGCCAGGAATGCTGGTGGCTCAGGCTGGTGAACACGGCAAAATTCGCCAAGGAGAATGGATTTGAGGCGTTTACGACGACTCTTTTAGCCAGTCCGTATCAGGATCAGGATATAATAAAGACAATAGGCGAGGATGTAGCGGCAAAGTGCGAATTAAAATTTTATTTTGAAGACTTCAGGCTCGGTTTTAAAGTAGCGCATGACAAAGCCCGCGCCGCGGGAATATATTGCCAGAACTATTGCGGATGTTTATTCTCGGAAAAAGAACGCATAGAAGAGAAAGAACAGAAGAAAAAGGGTAAAATTGGGAAATGAATATATCGTTCGGGAAGATGCTAGTATTTACAGGTATAGTTTTGATGGTTATAGGAGCTCTCCTTATATTTTCGGGGAAGATCCCATGGTTGGGTAAGCTGCCCGGCGATATATATATACAGAAAAAAGATTTTTCGCTATATTTTCCTATCACAACCTCCATAATGATTTCCGTCATTTTGTCGCTCGTACTAATGTTAATAAGGAAGAGATGAAGAGATATTTTACGGTTACATTAATATCGGCAATTATGCTGATAATTTTGCCCTTAGCAAATTATGTTTCGGCTGCATCCGGAGTGACGGTAAGGGTTGCTATAATAGAAGACAGGACTTCGGTCGATCTTTCACTTAAAGGCAAATACGCTATCTATGCGCTTGGCACCGGTAAAGTATTAAAAGAAGGACCTTATTTGAACGGGAAAGTAACGGTGGCTTCGGACGGATTGCTCGTAGGAGGTAAGGCAATCGGAGGGACAGGTATAAATATCAAGGTAGTTAAGGACTCCAATATATATATAGATACGAGGCGTTTCAGAGGGAGCGTCGATATCGTGCGTAAAGATAATGGCAAACTTCTTGTGATAAATAATATTGATATGGATGATTATCTTTACGGAGTCCTTTACCATGAAGTTTCACACCGCTGGCCGGCAGAATGCCTGAAGGCGCAGGCTATAGCGGCAAGAACTTTTGCGCTCGAGCAGGCTAGGGGGAATAAGGGGCAGCCTTATGACCTGAGGTGTGATATATATTCGCAGGTCTATGGCGGCAGGGATGGTGAGAAATGGTCGACTACGCATGCGGTAGACTCGACGCGCGGAAAGGTCCTTACTTTTAACGGCGACATATTCCCGACATATTATCACGCGACTTGTGCCGGGTATACTGAAGATGCTTCAAATCTCTGGAATGCTGACATAGCTCCGCTCAAAGGGGTCCCATGTAATTTTTGTGGAAATTCAAAGCATTACAGGTGGGCCAAAGAGCTGCCGCTCGCAAATGTAGAATCTAAACTTAAGGATTCAGGGTATAAGATAGGGCATATAAAGTCTGTAAATATATTATCGAAAAATAGATCCGGCCGTAACGAGAATATTGAGATAAAGGATGATACGGGAACCTCTGTGGTCTTGACCGGAAAAGATTTCAGGCAGATCTTCGGACCTAACGAGATAAGATCGACTAAGTTTGACGCCGAAATAAAGAGGGGAAACCTCATGCTAAATGGTATGGGATGGGGGCACGGCGTAGGCATGTGCCAGTGGGGCGCGTACGGCATGGCTCTGCGCGGCAAGAAATGCGACGATATCCTCAAATACTACTATCCGGGCACAGAGATAATGGCCATAGATAAGTTGCCCAGTAAACCGTGAAACTTTCCGACTTTGATTATGTGCTGCCGAAAGAATTGATAGCGCAGGAGCCGCTGAAAGAGAGGTCCAAGTGTCGGCTCATGGTGCTCGACCGCACAAAATATACGATCGAGCATAAGACGTTCGAGGATATAGTCAGCTATATACGACCCGAAGATCTTTTAGTTTTAAACGATACCAAGGTTATACCGGCCAGATTGTTTGGTAAGCGCTCGACGGGCGGCAAAGTCGAGATATTCCTTATTGAAAAAAAAGAACCGACGTGCGAAGCACTCGTGAGGCCTTCCGGGCGGATCAAAGAGGGCGAGAAGATAACGCTCGAGTCTGGGATTGAGGCCGAGGTATTGGGCTGGGGCGAAGTCGGCAGGTTCGTGAGGTTCGACCGTCCGATAGATGAGGTACTTGAGTTCGGCCACGTGCCTCTGCCGCCTTATATCAACAGGCTCGATGTTCCGGAAGACAAGAGTTCGTACCAGACCGTGTACGCTGATAGGGAAGGCGCTACGGCAAGTCCGACCGCGGGGCTTCATTTCACGCGGGAACTACTCGTTCGTATTGCGTCGTGCGGAGCGCGTATTGAGTACGTGACTTTACATACTAATTATGGGACGTTTGCACCGGTAAAGACTGAAGAGGTCGAGAACCATAAGATGCACAAAGAGAGCTTTGAATTATCTGTGAAGACGGTTGATGAGATAATGAAAACTAAAGAGACGGGCGGCAAAGTCTTTGCTGTAGGTACTACATCTACCAGAGTTTTAGAGAGTTGCTCAACTTTACTTAAAACTTATAACTTACAACTTACAGCTAAATCTGGTGATACTGATATCTTTATCTATCCCGGATTCAAATTTAAGGTAGTGGATCATCTGATAACAAACTTCCACCTGCCGAAGTCGACACTGATGCTTTTAGTCAGCGCTTTTGCCGGACGAGAGTTTATTTTCGAAGCATATCGCAAGGCGGTTGAGGAGAAGTATCGTTTCTTCAGCTACGGCGACACGATGTTGATATTGTAGCTATAAGTTATAAGTTTTAAGTTATAAGAAAAAAACTTAAAGCTTACAACTTGAAACTTAAAACTGACAAAATGTTCAAGCTGATGCATAAAGATAAGTCCACGAAAGCGCGTCTGGGGAAGCTGACGACGGCGCATGGCGAGGTCAACACGCCTGTCTTCATGCCAGTCGGGACTCAAGGCACGATCAAGGCACTCTCGAACGAAGAGGTCAAGACTTGCGGCGCCGAGATAATTCTCGGCAATGCCTATCACCTGTACTTGCGCCCAGGGCTCGATATAATAAAGAAAGCCGGCGGCCTGCATAAGTTTATGGGTTGGGATCTTCCGATCCTTACAGATTCCGGAGGTTATCAGGTATTTAGCCTAGCAAAGTTGAGAAAGCTCAGTGAAGAAGGCGCGGAGTTCTCATCTCACATCGATGGTTCCAAGCACTTTCTATCACCCGAGGGTGCTATTGATATCCAGATGATGCTCGGAAGTGACATAATGATGACGCTTGACGAAGGCGTTCATTACACCGCGGCTAAGGAGTATGTTGCGCAGGGTCAGAGTAAAGCGCAATTGCTATTCGGTATTGTCCAGGGGGGCGCTTATCTTGACTTACGTAAAAGATCAGCCGAAGACATGATAGCTATAGGATTCGACGGTTATGCTATAGGCGGTGTATCGGTAGGAGAGCCCGAAGATCTCATTCATCAGATATCCTCATATACAGCGGATCTATTACCGGATGATAAGCCGAAATATTTGATGGGGCTTGGCACGCCGCCCGATATACTTGAGGCCATATCGAACGGCATAGATATGTTCGACTGCGTCGTGCCCACGAGAAATGGCCGTAATGGCCAGGCGTTCACATGGAATGGGGAACTACAGTTAAGGAATGCGTTATATAAGGAAGACTTCAGGCCGATCGATGAAGATTGCGGCTGTTATGCGTGCAAAAACCATACAAGAGCCTATATAAGACATCTCTTCAATACAGAGGAGATCTTGGGTTTGCGGCTCGTATCATTGCATAATATACACTTTTATGTTAAACTTATACAATTATCGCGTGAGTCGATAGCCAGCGGCAGGTTTGCCGAGTTCATAGGTGGATTCAGTAATAACTATAAAAAACAGAAGGAGATGCGATGATGGGTGCGCCAGGAAATCCGCTATTAAATTTAATGCCGGTGGTATTGATATTCATAGTATTCTATTTTCTACTGATAAGGCCGCAGAAAAAAACACAGGATGAGCATAAGAAGATGGTGGCTGGTTTGAAGAAGAACGACGAAGTTATAACCGCAGGCGGTATACATGGCACTATAATGAACGTGAAAGATAATACCGTTACGCTGAAAGTCGATGATAATGTGAAGGTAGAGGTTCAGAAGTCCAGCGTGACGACGATGAAAAGAAAGGCGGGGGGGGAATGAACAAGTCTCAACAATGGAAGCTGGTAGGCATAATAGTACTTACTATAGCATGCGTATGGCTCATCTGGCCGCCGTTTACGGTAAAAGATAAAGATGGGGTCATGCTTCAAAAGGGTAAGATAAACCTCGGACTTGATCTGCAAGGCGGAATGCACGTAGTACTTAAGGTCGATATGTCGAAGCTGCCAGTTGAGGCCCGTAAGGACGCTGTCGAAAGGGCTATAGAGGTCATCAGGAACAGGGTGGACCAGTTCGGTGTCGGCGAAATGGCCATACAGAGGCAGGGCAGAGATAATATAGTAGTCCAACTTCCAGGTGTCACTGATAGGGAGCGAGCACTTGAGATAATAGGCAAGACCGCTCACCTTGAATTTAAGATAGTTTCTGATAATGTTGAGGACCTTAAGAAGGCTATAAATAATGAGCCGATAGATGGGTATGAGCTCAAATATCTTGAAGGAGAGCGTGCGGGCAGCGAACCGCTTCTGGTAGCAAAGGACGCCAGCCTCATGGGCGATCTTCTCGTGAATGCGAAGACCGAGTTCAGTTCCAAAGGGTTTGGTGAGCCGTATGTCTCTTTAACATTCAATTCCAAAGGGGCCCAGATCTTCGCAAATGTTACGGCGACTAATGTAGGTAAGAGGCTTGCGATAGTCCTGGACAATAAGATAGTGTCGGCTCCGGTTATACGGGAAGCGATACCTTCCGGGCAGGCCCAAATATCGGGTAATTTCACAGTTGATCAGGCCAATGATCTTTCAGTCATACTCAGGGCGGGTTCTCTGCCGGCTCCGGTCATAGTTGAAGAAGAGAGGACCGTAGGGCCGCTCCTGGGAGCGGATTCAATAAATAGCGGCATGAAAGCGTCGGTCATAGGAATTTTGCTTGTCGTGGGTTTTATGGTATTGTACTACCGGCTGGCCGGGCTTGTAGCGAACTTTGCGCTGGTATTGAACGTCCTTATTATATTGGCATGCCTGTCATTATTTAAAGGTACCCTTACATTGCCGGGCATAGCGGGTTTGATATTGACGATAGGTATGTCGGTAGATGCGAACGTCCTTATATATGAAAGGATGCGAGAGGAGATGGCTCTGGGCAAGTCGCTTAGGGCGGCGATAGCTGCCGGCTACCATCGGGCGCTTTCTGCGATAGTTGATTCTAACCTCACGACTATAGTGGCGGCTGCGCTGATATTTAAATTCGGCACGGGTCCCATACGGGGTTTCGCCGTAACTTTAACGATAGGCCTTTTAGCTAACCTATTTACAGCGGTCACTTGCACCAAGGTTATCTTTGAGGTTATGTGCGATCAGTTCGGGTTGTCGAAACTGAATTTTATGCATATCTTCCGTAAAGTTACGAATTTCGATTTTATAGGAAAGCGTAAGATCTTTTATATCATCTCAGCTATTCTCATCATTGCCGGTATAGCCATATTTGCGATACGGGGAAATTCTAATTACGGCGTAGATTTCTCCGGAGGCACACTCCAACAATATGTTTTTGACAAGCCGCTTAATCTTGATAAGGTTCGCGGTATATTGAAGGAGATAGGATATGGTGATGCTTCGATACAACAATACGGCAACCCGAAAGAGATAATAATAAGGACACAACAGGATGTATCGACAAAGCTTGGCGGGATATTCAAGAAAGAGCTGGCGGATAATCCGTTTCAGATATTAAGGGTCGAGACCGTAGGGCCGGCCGTAGGTAAGAACCTTAGATATAATGCTCTGATGAGCCTGGCGCTTGGACTTGCGGGTATCATGATATATGTCATGTTCAGGTTCGATCTTAAATACGGAATAGCCGGTGTGCTAGCCCTCGTTCACGATGTTTTTGTGGCGGGAGGCGCGATGTCGCTCACGCACAGACAGTTCGACCTTACGATAGTGGCGGCGCTTTTGACTATAGCCGGTTATTCGATAAACGATACCGTTGTTATATACGATCGTATTCGGGAGAATTTGAGGCTCGTCAAGAAGGGTAGCTTCGCCGAGATAGTGAATTTGAGCGTTAACCAGATGCTTGGAAGGACAATATTGACGACCGGCGTAACGATGTTGGCCGTAGTTTCACTTTTGATATTCGGCGGATCGGTATTGAGCAATTTCTCGTTCTGTATATTTGTAGGGTTCTTGACAGGCGTGTACTCTACTGTCTACATAGCAAGTCCTATGGTCATATCGTGGCATACGAAGTTGGCCGGAGTAAAGAAAAGATAGATGACCGTCGACGTCAAAAAACATTATAGCCGGATAAAGCTGCTACTCATCGTCATACTGATCCTTAATTGGGGAGTAGCTATAGCCAAGATGGTGCTGGGACTTGCCACCCGTTGTCAGAGTATGACCGCTGATGGTCTCCACTCTCTATCGGACGGTGCCTCCAATATAATAGGCCTTGTAGGCATAGCGCTTTCATCGAAGCCTGTCGATCAGGACCATCCTTACGGCCACCGGAAATACGAGACCTTCTTCTCATTGGGTATCGCGGCACTCCTCTTCTTAGTCGCAATAAATCTTGTAAGGGAAGGTATCGACAGGATATGGCATCCGGCCGCCACAGAAGTCAGCTCCTTAAGTTTTGTGGTAATGGTTGTAACGATGGTTATTAACACGCTGGTGATGAAATATGAGTACAGCCAGGGTAAAAAACTTCGTAGTGATTTTCTGGTGGCCGATTCGATGCATACGAAGGCCGATATATTCACATCGTTCTCGGTAATAGTAGCCCTCTTAGGGATAAAATTGGGTTTTCAGATCATAGATCCGATAACCACGCTCGTCATATCTATATTTATAGCCCATGCCGGTCTGGAAATAATAAAGGACGCATCCAAGGTGCTGTGTGATACCGTGGCCATAATTGATATCGCGAAGATATCGGACATTGTAATGACTGTAAAGGGCGTCAGACAGTGCCATAAGATACGCACCCGCGGCAGGCCCGATGATATATGGATAGATCTACACGTGCAGGTTGATCCCGAGATGCACATAGACCAAGCTCATAAGATATGTTACGCGGTTGAAGAGGCCATAAAGAATAAGATACCGGAGGCCTCGGATGTGCTCGTCCATATCGAGCCCAGGGGTGATCGGAAGAGCTGAACCCTCTTAGTCAAAATCTATGAGAAAGATCTGGAGAATAAAACCGTCCAACCCCGTCCTGCAGGACCAGTTATCGTCATCCCTTAAAATATCCAGGATCACAGCGCAGCTTCTCGTTAACCGCGGCATATCGGATGCTGTAGAGGCGAAGAGCTTTATGAGTTCGTCCTTCTCGGGATGTCATGACCCATTCTTATTTAAAGATATGCATAAGGCTGTTTCAAGGATCAAGAAAGCCATAACGGATAAAGAGGCGATCCTGGTCTACGGCGACTATGACGTAGACGGCATAACGAGCGTTACTATCTTATATTCCGCGCTTAAGAATCTGGGCGCCGTAGCGGATACCTACATACCGAACCGCCTTGAAGAAGGGTACGGGCTGAACCTGGCTGCGATAAAGAAGGCACAGAAGAACGGCTTTGGCCTTATAATTACAGTAGATTGCGGCATAACATCCTTTAAAGAAGTAGAGTATGCGAAATCTATGGGGATAGACGTTATAGTTACCGACCACCATGAGATCCTTGAGTCGCGCGTCCCGGCAGCATATGCCGTTATAAATTCGTTGCAGCCGGATTGCAAATACCCCTTTAAGCACCTGGCCGGTGTAGGCATAGCTTATAAACTCGTCAAAGCTCTTTATGATACGACGGACTTTTTGGCCGAGGACTTTCTCGATCTTGTAAGCCTGGGGACCGTTGCCGACATAGCACCGCTTATAGGTGAGAACAGGATCATAGCAAAATGCGGCCTCGATGAAATGAATAAGCGCGAGCGAATAGGTTTAAGCGCCCTTATGGACGTAGGCGGCTTAAGTGATAAAGAGATAATAAGCGGGCATATAGGTTTCATACTCGGTCCCAGGATAAACGCGATGGGGCGCATAGGTTCGGCAAAGACGTCACTTGACCTTTTGCTCACCTCCGACAAAGAGGAAGCTAAAAGGCTCGCTAAGATGCTCGATACAGAGAATAAAAACAGGCAGAAGATAGAAGCGAGGATCCTTGAAGAAGCTCTCTCCAAGGTAGAGAGTGAAGTGAACTTCAAACATCACAAGGTCATAGTGCTTGCCAGCGAAAATTGGCATTCGGGAGTCATAGGTATAGTGGCATCACGCATCGCCGATAGATTTTACAGACCCGCTATAATGATCTCTTTAGATGGAAAATTTGCTAAAGGTTCCGGCAGGTCTATAGAGGGTTTTCATCTCTTCGAATACCTGCTGCGTTCCAAGGAAACGCTTTTAGGCTTTGGTGGGCACGAATCTGCCTGCGGTGTGACCATCGATAAGGACAGAATAGATGAATTTCGCAAGAAGATAAATGAAGAGGCGTCCAAAGATGTTGACGAGAATATATTCAGCCCAAAGCTCGATATAGATATGGATGTTCCTCTTAGGGATTTAAGCGATAAGGTCATAGGTGAACTGGAATGCCTCGCCCCATTCGGGCCCGATAATCCCAAACCCGTACTTGCCTCTACAGGGCT
>JAPLMF010000027.1:60463-72514 GCA_026387155.1 Candidatus Omnitrophota bacterium | reverse complement strand
TATCCTAAAAACGAAACCGGGTCTAGAAGCGCCGACGGCGCGATCGTTGAAAATATAGTAAAAGATCTATGTCTGGAGCTGGATATGGAAGAAGTGGTGATAGAGGGCATAGAGGACGTGGTGGCCCAGGCCACCAAGGAAGGCAGAGAGATAGTAGTGGTCTCAAAGAGCATAATAGGGGATGAACTTATAGTAAAGACGCTCACCGAAAAGTACGGGGTAAGGGCTTTTGTCTGCCACAGTATGGTCGGCGAAGGCGGCAGAAAGAACGACCACATGAGGACAGTCATAACGGCGCGCGGCGCGTTCCTCATTAGCGGATTACCAGAGATAGTATTAGATAAATTGGCCGTGACTGGCGCTCCCGTATCTTTATATACATCAGAGGCCGGGCTGGATAGCCGTGTATATATAGGGCCGCCGCAAAACAACAAGGGTATGGAGATGGCCATCGGCGTTATAAAAGCAAATACTTTTAAAGGGTACTATAAGAATCGTCATATGGCGGATCCGGATGCAGTGGCCAAGACCATGGATGGCCGTCAATTCAAGATCTATGCCAATATGAACGTGCCGGGCCACTTACGGAAAGGCGATGCTGGGATCGATGAGGATGGCGCCCTGGATATTCTGGAAATGGCTTACAAATATGGAGCCAATGGCGTAGCTTTGGGCAGGACCGAATATATGTATACAAGGCAGTCTCCTCCCGATTTTGGTCAGCAGACAGACTTATATCGAGCGATAGCGGATTATAGAGACAGTCCTGTTACACTAAGGACGTTCGATAAACGGGACGATAAAGAATGCCTGGCGCTGCCGAATGTTCCCAAGACATACGGATTTGACTATTACAAGATCGATCAGGGCCGGGAAGCGCTAAAGACCCAGATTAAGGCGTTATTGGCCGCTTTTGCAGCATCCAGATATAAAAATATAAAGATGGAATTCCCAAACATAAAGACATTAAACGACACGCAATTCATCTACGGTGTTTTGGAAGAAGCAAAATCAGAGCTCGTATTACTCGGGCATGACAAGTCTGTCCTCGATAGGATGCCTATAGGTATTATGGTTGAGGAAAGAGATCTGGTGATGGACCAAGATGGGGCCACATCAGAATATAAAGTCACATTGAGAAATCTTAAGGAGGTACTTGATGCCTGGAAGGATGGAGATGCCGAAGGTAATGCCATTAGAAAAGCTATTAAGATAAGCTTCATGAGCATCGGCACAAATGATCTTATATCTACAGTCAAGCGCATGGACAGAACCATGATTACGGATGCCCAATTCGATAAACAGATACTAAGCATAGAAGAGGCTGTGGTCGCCGAAGCGGCAGCGCGCGATATGGATGTAAGTGTATGCGGTGATGTAGCCAGGCTACCAAAAGAGATGTTCTTTAGCCTTGCATGGCAGGAAAAATACGGCACTCAGCTTGTCCCCGGAGTCATATACGAGATGATACCGAAGATGAAGACGCATGTTGAATTCTGTTCCGCGGGTAAATGCGCCGGCATACTGCAAGACTGGAATGCCCGTAACGATAACGATATCAACAGTTCTGTGGATGAAAAAGTAGGGGTCATTGTATCAAGGATAGAGGGAGATGAGGTATTTAAGAGATTGCTTAATGAGCGTCTGGAGATTGCGGCCGGGGTTACCCAGGAAGAAGTATCCGGCAGGCCCGACGCTATATTGAAGATGGATCCGACCGTGACCTTGGCTGTCATCGTCGCGGTACTCGGAGCATCATTACCACAAATACTGCTCATGATAGCGATAGCGATTATGGCGCCTATAGCGCTGAAATATGCCGTAAAACTTTTCCGTCCTAAGGCAAGAACGATTATTCCCAAAACGGTAAAAATTGAAAGACCTTCCGAAAAAGGAGGACTGATTATTGGGGTAAAGATAAGTATGTCGGAAGCTCGCCAGACGTTAGAGGATTTAGAAGGCGCGTTTGCGGGCAGCGATATTGATGTTGTCATGGTAAGCGATGCCGAGCATCTCGCCGTTATGGCCAAAGAAAAGAAACGGCCGGCTGTGTTGATAGATATTCCTGTAACTGCACGGAATTTGAAGACAGCGGCAGGCTACATTACGGCTCTTTCAGAGGAAGCCAGGACCGCGATCGAGTCCAGAGAGACCGCTAAGTTGGCCAAGTATTATGAGGTAGTGCTAACGATGGATACGGTGAGCTCAGAAATACGGAATAAGATAGCAGCTATTATAAAAGAACTGCTGGGTGATATCAGGCCGGAAGATTTTGAGCAGGCTTTGAAGAGCTTTATAGCCAGGGGTCAGGTATCTGATATTGACCGTGCGAAGGTAGAAGCGCTCAGGGCTCTGGTTATTCAAAGAGGCCGCGAACTTGCCTCGGCGCGCGGAGCGATGGCGATGACTGCCAATGTTTCAGGTAAACGCGCTGGATTTGCACGCACCGATACAGTGGCGATGCAAGACCCGACGTTCGCCGAGGATGTGAAACGCACCAGAGTAGAGTATGGCATAAAGACGGCCCTTATATACGGCGAAGCGATCAAGGATCCGGCGGAAGCCCTCAGATTCATAGAGGCTCTCGGCCTGACTACGGACGAAGTTGAACTGATAGATAAGAGAGACTATGCGTCTTACGACGAACTGCGTACGAAGATAGCCTCAAAGGCCGGGGCCGATATTACAAATGTCGGCATAATGGCCGCGGAAAGCGATAACCTGCTTAAGGGTGCGTCGGCCGGCGAAGAGAAGTTCCTCCAGATACAGGAAGTGCGCGTGAACGGCGT
Source organism: Candidatus Omnitrophota bacterium (assembly GCA_026387155.1). GTDB lineage: Bacteria > Omnitrophota > Gorgyraeia > 2-01-FULL-45-10 > 2-01-FULL-45-10 > JAPLMF01. Next base: position 69,725 of record JAPLMF010000027.1, on the reverse strand, counting down.
AAAGGTGTTGGCTACGATGAACGCTTATAGAACACTGCTTACGATGGTCTTCGCCGCTACCGCTGATGGCAGACTGCCTCCGGGCGTCACAAAGGAAGATGGTATCAGGGGCATATATAACTACCTGCCGCCGACATTACCGATAGATTTCGGAACGGAGATAGAGACGTTCCGGCGCGCGGTCGAATTGATCCGTACCGCCGCGTAATCCTTCGGCAGGCTCAGGATTACGTCCTGAGCTAAGTCAAAGGACGTAATTGTCGTTCATTAAAAGTTTATGTAGTAAGGATGGCGCGGAGATGCCTCCTTGAAGCTATCCTCGTCCTTGCCGAGAGGTTCTGCCAAGCGCCTTTCGGCCGGGGCGAAGATGGACTACATAAGTCAGTTAAGCGGGAGTCTGCGATGCGAAAGAACCCATATGACAGTCTCAAGATCCAGATATCAAATATATCCGACCTTGCGGAGATGGGATCGCGGTTCTCTAAAGCCGTGAGCGTCGACCATCTATTGTCGCTTATACTTAAACAGGCGATGAACGCGATGGACGCCGAAGTCTGTATCATCTGGCTTAAAGATAAAGCCGGTAATTTAATCCCCCACATAAGTTTTGGTTTAAGCTCCCATATAATACAATCCGTCAAATTACGTCTGGGCGTAGGGCTCGTGAAGTGCATAATGAAGAAAGACCACCCTACGAATATTTACGAATTATCCCGAGATAAGCGCGTGCCGTTAAAACGCCTTGTGAGAAAGGAAGGGCTTGTCTCGCTTTTAGCCGAGCCTCTTGTCGTGGAGGATGAGCGCATAGGTGTGCTCATGATATGCACCCGATCTAAGCGCCGGTTTACGGTTACGGACCTCAAAGTTTTTGAAGCCGTAGCAAAGCAGTCGGCTCTTGCCATAGCCGATATAGGTCTCTACGACAGAATGGACCGCAAGGTAAGGCAGAAGGTTGAAGAGATATCGATGCTATTTACGATGTCCAGGTCGATCACGTCGTCTATAAATTCTTCTGTTCTTCTGGAGACGATCCTGGAGAAGACCAGGACTCTTATGAAGGCGAAGGTCTGCACCTTAAATTTGATAGATAAGTCGCGTTCGAAGCTTGAGCTTGCCGCGGGTGTAGGTCTGGGGGCCGCAGAGAATAAGGACTTCCGCGTCTTCGAAGGCGAGCTCGCCAAGAAGGTCGTGAAGAGCGGTATGCCGCTCATAATAAACGAAATAGCCACATATACAAAGAATATCCCCGCTTTTCTTAAAAGGAAGAAGATACATTCGATAGCTTTTGTACCGCTATTTTCAAATCGCCGTCATTCGGGTGTGCTTGCGGCCTATATGCAGGACGTAAGGTTCTTTGAGAAGGCGGAGGTCGAGCTGTTTGGTATGGTGGCATCTCTGTGCTCTATGGCCGTGGATAACGCTGCAATGATAGATAAGGTAAGAAAGGACTATTTTAATTCAATAAAGACGCTGGCCGAGATAATAGACGCAAACGACACCTACACTCGCGGGCACTGCGACAAGGTAATGAAGTACTCGATCGAGATATGTAAGCGTTTAAACCTGGACCAGCGGGATATGAACTCTATAAAGACGGCGAGCATGCTCCATGATATAGGTAAGATCGGGGTGGATTTAAGCGTAATACGCAAAGAGGGCAAGCTTAATGACGAGGATTGGGCTAAGATACGAAGGCATCCCGAGATAGGCGCCCGGATAGTAAGGCAGGTAGGGTTTCTAAGCGATATAGTCCCGATAATAAAGCACCACCATTCGAAGTTCTCCGGGGGAGGTTATCCGGATCCGAATAGGCGCGGGGAGAGGATACCGATAGGTGCGCGTATAATAGCCGTCGCCGATGCTTATGATGCCATGACTAGTGATCGTCCTTACAGAAAAGCGATGTCACATGAAGAGGCTGTGTCTGAACTGAAGAGATGCTCCGGCACGCAGTTCGATCCAAAAGTGGTAGATGCTTTCACGCTCCGTAAAATATAAAAAAGTTATATATTTCCTATTGACTTCTCCCTCTTGTATGATACAATAATAAGTAGACAAAACAAAAAGCTAGGTAGCTAATTCCGGAAATGGAACCGGTAAAAGTAATTCCTTTCCCGGAATGAAGCTTATATCGAGGGCAATAATTTAACGGAGGATCGAAATGACATTCAAAAGGATGCCACGCGACGGAAGTTTCTGCGTAAAACTTATTTCAATCTTTTTAATACCCACTTTTATATTATCCAACATCGCTTATGCAACTCCGACGACAGACTCCGTCACGACCCAATCGCAAAGTATCACCGTAACGAACCCTGAAAACATCGTAGTTCCGCGCGAATTAGGTCTGGTAAAGACGAAATTCATCGGTAAAGAAGATAGACTTATCATACACATCCAGGACGCCCATTGTAACTACGAAGCCCAGTCTAATATTGTAAAGATCCTCGAGAATCTCCATAAGAATTACAATGTAAATCTTATATCGGTGGAAGGCGCTGATGGCGTGATAGATACTTCGTGGTTCAAGGCCTTTCCGGATGATGAGGTCCGTAAAGAAGTCGCCGACTATTTCATGAAGAAAGGCGAGATAACAGGCCCGGAATTCCTATCCATAACCACAGACTATAATATAAAGCTATTTGGCGCTGAGACGAGATCGTACTATATAGACAATCTCAATGCTTTTACCTCAAGTTACCCCCTGAAAGAACAGACCGAAAAGTACTTAAACAGCATAAAGAGCGCATTAAATAAGCTCAAGACCTACATATATTCCGAAGATCTGAAGCTAATGGACGCCAAATATCAGGATTATGAATCGAAAAAGCTGGCATTTAACGACTATGTGAAGTTCCTGCAAGTCGAGGCCGAGAGGGCGAAGATAAATTTACGGGCCTACGAGAACTTCTTTAAACTGGTGAGCGTTCTCGTCTACGAGAAGAAGATAGATTTCACCGTTACCGACAAAGAGAGAAGCTCCCTTATAGATAATTTAAGCAAGGCCATATCTAAAGAGGCCCTAACAGAGCTCGTCAATAAGTCGCTCGAGTTTAAGACCGGTAAGGTATCATCGGCCGATTATTATGCATATCTCAAGGCGCTCGCCATTAATAACGGAGTTGACCTTGCCAAGGATTATCCGAACCTTTATAACTATATAATATACAACTCCGTATATTCGAAGATCGAAAACGAGAGCTTATTCAACGATATCAAGAAATTGGAGAGCGGTATCAAAGAAAAGTTCTTCACTACTGACGATCAGAGGACGCTTGAGAAGTTATCGCGCCATATCGAGATATTGATAGGCCTGGTAAATATAAAACTGTTAAATGACGACTACGAGTATTTCGAGAATAATAAGAGCGAGTTTTTGCATGAGGTCTTCTCTGATTTTATAAAGAAGAAGACCGTCCAGTACGGCCTTGCCTACGAAATGGATGATCCCAATGACGCCGTTGCAAAGGCCCTCCCAAAACTCGAAGATTTCTATTCCATAGCGGTAAAGCGTGATAAGGCGCTAGTCGACAATACTCTCGGCCAGATGAATAAGGATAAGACCAAGGTGGCCGTGTTAGTTACAGGAGGTTTCCACTCCGAAGGAATGGCAAGACTTTTGGAGAAACAAGGCGTATCCTATATGGTCGTATGCCCGTCCATAACTAAGGACCTGCCCACTCCATATATACAGATACTGACTAACCAGAAGACGCCTTTAGCGGATATCCTGGTCACGCCGGTTCACGCAAGCGAGAACCAGGAAGTGGGAGATAAGGGCGATACTCTTGCCCCTCCGCTTAGGACCGCCTTAGCTACTATGAGCGGCAAGGATCTTGACGAAATGTTAAGAGCCATTCAGGGCGGTGAAGATCTCAGAACAGAAGTAGGCCAGGTGAAGGACAACTGGTACCCGATATCCGTGAACGGTCTTCATGTCGGAAGCATCGAGATAGTCCCCGGATATATAGAGCGAATGAGGGAAGGCGCCGGCGGCGTCAGCTCAAGTTCGGTCCTTATTGCAGAGAGCGTTATGAGAGGCCTGCGCCATAATTTTGACGTGCGACTTCCATACGACAGGCGATGGACGGGACTCTGCATGAGCGTATGAGTGCCGACGCCGAGCGCAAGCTTGCGCAGAAAGGGCGCGCCGGCCCAGGTAAGAACGCCACGGCCCCCGATACGACGGTTCTTAACAATGCCCAGGACGCGGCATTCAATGAGATCCTGCGTCATAGTTTTGACGAAGGGACCTTTAAAATAGTCAAGGCAAGCGAACTAGGCATAACCGATCTTGGTGATTTTCAGTTCTGCGTCCACTACGGACTAGAGGCGAGGATAGATAAATATAATAAAGAAAATCCGAGCGTTAATCTCCCAAGCGATCGTGTCTGCGCGGGCAGAGGTGGAGCGAGGTTTAAACATAAGCTTTCGCAGGCACATATAAGCGATTACAGATTCAATGCCCTTCTTATGAAAGGCGATGCCGGAACCAAAGTCCTTCATATAATAGCGTATCACGAAGATGCGCATATAAAAATAGCCAACGGCAAACTTGTAAATTATTTGGGGATAGATGAAGAAGATTTTGTTGATTTTCATGTATCGGACGCTTCTACCAGGACTGCTCTACCGCAGCTTGGAGGCAAGAATGTCCGCCAGGTTCTCGTCGATATCGATAAGGACAGGATGGCCGACGAAGCTTACAGGATGGAAGAGACCCTGCTCATCGATACAGATTATGGCACTACGGCAAGGGATGAGATAATCCGGCTGCATGGAGAGGACAAGCATGATGAAGCGCGTAATTTTGCGAAAGAAGTCTATATGCGTCTTCATAATATCGATCTCGCCAACACGTCGCTTACTCAGGCAAACTACAAAGGGTACGACATCATGATAGTAAGCTGTACAACTCCCGAAGAGGCCGCGTATCAGCAGAAAGTGCTCGAAGAGGCTTTCGGCGGAGTAAATACATCCAACGGCTATATGAAGAATAAGGTTTGCGTGCTTGCCGTTGTAGATATGTCTGAAGGCGGCCAGATAATAGGCCAGGTAGTTACGATGCTCCAGGCAAGGAAACCTTTTAAAAAATGGGCCCAGGCCAATGGTTTAACGGATACGGATATAGACTCATACCTTAAAAATAACAAAGCCCGCATGGCGATATATCATAATGGCGGCAAAGGCGAGCGTTTTTCACCCGGTTCTCAGGGGTATGGCAACTCAAGAGGCGCGCAGCCTTACAGTAATCCTGTTGCCGCCTCAGAGGGAAGGATGATAGAAGATGCGAACCTTATACTCGGCGTAGTCAGGAGCACAAATGCCCTGGCGATGTCGATGCCCGAAAACGATTACAGGGTTGACACCTACTGGGCTAACCAGACGGCATTCGGAACCGTGGATGCTACCAAGGTTCAGAGATCGAACTACCTCTTCGATAAATTTGTAGTAAAGGTACCGAAAAATCCCAAGATGAAAGACCTCTTTGATTACGGGACAGCCGTCATCTCTAGTACTGGGAGGATAATAAAGTTCCTCGCCAACAGGGTCCTCACGAAGAAAGATCCAAAGAGCGGGAACTACGTAGATAATCCCGACTACAAAAAAGAGAGAGATGAGCTTCTTTCTTCACCCAGGGGTTCATATGATTACGGTTCTTTCAGTATGAGCAAAGCGCTTCATTTTGCCATGATGAATTACTGGATAGATGTGAAACATATTGACAAGGTGATGGGGCCGAATATGGATCATAAGGCCGGTATATCGCGCGATATAGATCCCGCATTCGTGCAGATAATAGTCCCGATAATGAGCGGCTTGAGAATGAAGCATATGCTCGTGCTTCCCTTGGCTTCGCATCTTGATGCGGCGGCAGATAAGACAGCGCTGCTTGAAACGGCCTACGATAATATTTTAGCCGCTATGGATGATGAATTCGCTCTGGCCATTCGCAAAATCCACGATAAGAAGAAGAAAGATCCTGTTACAGGTAAAGATACCGCTGAGATCGATAGGGCGAGCAGGATGACTGTTTTGGAGACGGTAGAGATGATGATACGTTATCCCGATATATTTGCGGATACGGATCGGGTCGTTGGGAGTATAGATCTGGGCGCTAACAGCTACTGGTTCGCGTTCAAGCGGATTCTAGACATGGCGAATAACCGTCTTCTCATGCTTGCGGATATTATAGACAGAAATATAGAGCTTGAGCCGACCGGGGAAGCGACTTCAAGTCCGTCGTCGACCGATGACAAGTTGCGCGCGGAAGCGGCGCGCAGGGTTTTTGGCATAAAGAACGATGCCGTAGCAGTATTTGAAGTTAACGGTAAGATTATAAGGCTTACAGCCAAGCAGATGAAGGACGGATGGTCTGGAGACGGGGTAGAGGTGAAGCGCTCCATAATCCAGGGTAAGTGTATCCTATTACCCGGCTCGAAGATCGTTAAAAGTTTTGTAAATAATTCCAGCGGCCGGATAGTAAGCGAAAATTCATATATAGAGACTTCGGTCGCCCCGGTCATCACGGCAAAAAACAGTATAATTATAAAAGTTATTGACACGAAGAGTGTAAGCGCCGACAAAGAGATAGTTGCCGACGCATACAGACCGGCAATAAAAGATGTCAGGTTCCCGGATGGCCAGACCAGGATGCGCGCTCCTGTAGGATATGATCCTAAGCCGGTCGATAGAGAACTTGCGGCGAAGATGTCGGATGCTGTAAAGTTCGGCGATAACGCCTATTCTTTCCAGGAGATCCGCGAGATGTTATGCGATAAGGCGGATAACGACAGGATCGAGAGCGGTCTGAGAGAAAAAGCGTATACAGAAATACACTCTAAAGTCAGGGTATCTGTGCAGGTTAACATGACCCCGGAATGGGCGGCTGCACGGGAAAAATATGCGTACTCACAAATGTCTTTCCCGATGCCGCTTTTAGGTACCAGCGGTGAAAGGGGGATCAGTCAGAAGCAATTGACCGACATAAGAGTGATTACAATGCAGGCCGGCAATCTGTCGATGTTGGCAGATAGGTACAATATCCGACCCGGTGATGCGGTAGTATTTGCCGGCGATCTGCGTCCGTCCACCCCGCGAGTCGCAAAAGACGCTATCTTGTCGACTCTGCAGCAAAAATTTAATGTAAATTGGCAGGGGTATGTCAGTACTCCTACGGTGGTGTATTGGGCAACGACGAATGGGAAGCCTATGGTAAGCATCATGATCACGGCCAGCCATAATCCGGTTCGTGGAGAAAAAGAGACGGTCGCGGATATGCCTTCTAAATTTGAGAATAACGGGTTAAAACTGAACTCGCCGACCGGAGAGATCCTTAAGGAGGACGAGCCATGGCTGGTAGAGCATATAAAGGAAGCGGAGCTTCTACAATTCACAATACCTTGGGGCGAAGATATATGCGGTAAGGATGGAAAAATTAAGACCGAGGGATTGTCCGCCGAACAGCGGGAATTGCTAGGGATAATCGATCAGGTCATGGCCAATCCCGGTAAGGAAGCGGAGAATGCGTATATATTGCGCAATACTACAGAAGGCATAGGGAGGGTTTTTGACGGCGAGCATATAGGTTTTAATGAACATACGGGTGTTGCCAGAGATGTGCTCCCTCAGATATTAAGAGCCGTGGGGCTGGATGTGCATAATTACGGCCGCAGTTATTGGGAGGAGCGTATGGATACCGAGGATCTGGAGCCAAAGATAGAGCAGCATATGAAGGCGGAGGCCGCGAGACTTAAAGCCGAGGGCATAGATGCTATAAGTCACGATTCAACCGACGGAGATGCCGACAGGCCGGCGCTCTTTGATAGCAACGGGAACTTCATATACGGCGATAAGATCTGTGGTCTTTTGTGCATAGGCCTTAAAGAGGATAATCCGCAAAAAGATTTTGTGGTGGTCGTAACCGCTACGTGCAGCGAGGCCATGGTCAAGATGCTGAGAGAAAAATATAAGATGAAGGTCATTAAAGTAGAGGTCGGCTCGCCGTATGTGGTATCCGAAATGGCAAAACAAGAGAAACTAAATCCCGGCGCGATAGTGGTCGGTTTTGAAAGGAATACCGGATTCTTTGTTCAGACCCCCATAGTGTTGAAGAACGGGAATACGATAAAGAAGCTTGCCACAAGAGACTCGGCGATCGTGATAGAGCAGGTCAACCTTTTGGCTAAAAAAAGAGGCATGAATCTGGAGCAGCTTGTCGATAGCGAATATAACGGTGTTTACGAAAGCTATTCATGGTCGGACGGCGTCACCAACTCAACGCCCGGATGTGAGGCATATACCGCGCCTGTCGGTAAGGCTATAATGAGGAGTCTGGCGCCTAAGGATAGAAATATGCTGGTCATCGAATTTGATGATGCCGGCCAGGTATATTATACGAACCGCGCCGCATATTATGGCACCGGGACTTCAAGGATCCTGGCCAACGCCGATGTAAAAGACCGTATGCGTAGAATCCGTAACTACTTGAGCGGTGTATTCACTCCGGCGGAGGATTTCGGCACGATCGTAAAGATGGAATTTATCGATGGCGTCAGAATATTCTTCGATAACAATGAGATAGTTCATTTAAGGCCCTCAGGCAATGAGCCAAAGTGGAGGATATATCCCGAATCGCCGGCAGAAAAAGGCGCGAGAGCCAGAAAGATAAGCGACATGAGGCTTGAGGCTTATCCTCAGATGATAAGGGACTATATCGCCAAGATAGGTACCGGCGCAAAGCCTGTGATGGTGCCGCGCTCAGTAGCCGGGATCAAAGCGTCATTGAAGAAACTTTTACCTTCCCTGGTAATACCGGAAGACGGCGAGCTAAAGACATTGAATATGAGATTTGGACCGGAAACGCAGCACCTTCTTGAAAGAGGCATAAGCTTTGCCAAGGATGATAGATCATTCACCATGTACAGTACAAGGACATACAATAAGTTCGCCGGCGGTCAGCCTCAGAGCACACTTCAGATATCCATTATCGCTTATCCCGAAGAAAGAAGAGTCGTATACAGTGAAATAAAGGATGGGGTAGAAGTGATGCGCGCAGAATGCGTCGGTGAGAAGGCGTGGGTTGAGCTGGGTGTAGGGCTCGATAAGAACGTTCCGGTAGGAAAATTCCAGGATGCTATTTTCCCGGTAATGCCGCAGGAAACCATAGATAAACTTAAAAATTCCGGTGTTGTATTATTGAGGCTTTTGGATATGACTTCCGAAAATGAGATAGAACCGAGTTTGTGGGGACCGGAGGATG
>JAPLMF010000027.1:18316-60452 GCA_026387155.1 Candidatus Omnitrophota bacterium | reverse complement strand
GAGGATGCGGATGTCTTTGAGTTTAAGCCTGTTGTTCAGGCCGCACCGTTAACGCCCGCTCTTCCATCCTTGGCTGTCGCGACCATCAGCTCGTCGCCCGGAAAATATGGGGTATCCCCCGATCTTAGCCAAGCGGGCTCGTACAAGGCTGATGCAACCACGATAGACGCGCAGGTGGCACTTGCCGAGCTATTCGACAATAGGCCCGCATATCAACCCGAATCCGAGCTTCTCAGTGCATTCAAGATAGATGCAAATGACCGCTTAAAGTTCTATCGGATGATTACGAACAAAGAGGACCTTAAAAAGTACTTCGCACTTGTAGCGCAGCGCGCTCTCGATGTCGCGGATCCTGAAGTCTCCAGGGGCTTACAGATCATGGCGGGTCAGGCGCTTGCGATAATTTCACTCATAGAAGACAAGGTTCCGGGAGCTGAAAAATTACTTCTTACCGTAAATCCTGTGGACATGCTTAGGGCCGAGGATAAAGACAGGGGCTTAAGCTATATCGATACGCATTCAGTGATAGATTCCGGCATAGATATAGCAGACGCCGAAGGTGCGTCTTACGGTATGTACTGGCGCGGGGCCGAAGGCGTGGCGAAGCTCGGTTCGAACATATCGGCCGAAGCCATATACGATAAAGAGAAGTTTGATTCGCAGTCGCCAAAGATGGTCATGTATCTGATGTTGCACATCGGTGGATATCATACAACGGTATTTCTGCATGACTATCTGCCCGGGTCGATACAGCATACATCGACGGGGCCGGGACACTTACAGAATGATAGTATGGATATCAAGTATGTCGTAAGCGGCAGAGGCATACAGTGGAATAAAGATGACAAGGGCGGCACAGCCTATCGTCTTGAGAGAGGATCGTGGACCGTTGCCTATCCTTACTATGTTGATGAAATAGTCAATTTAGGCGGCCTGGTATTCAAAGACTTTTCTTTTACTATCCCCGGAGTTGCCCCTAGGACATTGACAGCAGCGGTCCCTTATATTGCCGTGACCGTTAATGGCCAGGAAGCCTTTGTTGCCAATAGAACAGACAAACTGACGATAAGTTTTAGGGCACATACGTCCCCAAAAGAAGGAACCATCTCTATGCGCGATCTTTATGGATATAATAATATGGATAGATATTTAAACAGGCCGCTTGAAACCGGAAGTTCGACGAGGCCGGTTGTCATAATAACTCCGGATCAGGTCGCCCGCGCGGCGCAGGTCGTAGGACTTACTGCATCCGCTGCGCCCATACCTATGGAGCCGCAATTTAACCTGGGTTCTAAGGGATATATGTGGGGACAGTCTGTCGTCCAAAGTTTCATATTGGCGCAGATGGGGGCAAAGACCGAGGCCGAGCGGCTTGCCCTTGCGGCTAAGTTTGGGATAGCGGCTGATGATCAGGTTGCCGAACGCATAGTAGCTTCGAAGCTCGGGGCCTCCCCGATAACCGCGAAAGTGCTCGCATCCGCAGTTCCGCTATCGGTGCAGCTCCACACATTCAGCGAGATGATAGTGCCGCTCGAGAAGGGTAAGGCCTATCTCGGGCTTAAACAAAATATGACGGCTGAAGAGATCATCGAGGCTTGTATGCAGGGCAGGATGCATGAGGTGATGAACGAGATTGAGCTTGAGCCGGGCGTTCCGATGATAGTGCCTGCCAATGTACCCCATGCTTACGGCCAGGTAAAGGTGTATGAGGTTAAGGCTGTTACACCCGAAGAAGATAAGAATGGTACGGTTTCCTTCTTTGATCGCCTAAAGTTTCTTATTACCAAACCCGGTGCTTCGCTTAAAATGACGGCGGAAGAATTGAGAAGCCAAAATCCCGGCAGAGAAGGTAAGGACATTCTTACGATGAACGAGGTCGCCCTTGCGAAGACGCGTGCTGCGCTGGAGGAAGCCCAGAGACAGGGAGGACTTAACAGAGTCGAGCCGGCGAGCTTGAAGTTCGAGCCGTTCGGGCTAAGAAGCCGGAGAAGGCGGAATTTGAAGTAGTGGGCCAGACAGATAGGTATATTACAGGCAGATATACCATAGATCAGGGTGGCTCCATATCAGCTTCTTCTTTGAATGAGGGTGAAGATATACCGCTCTTTGTTACAAAGGGCAAGATAGAAGTAGTGAACAGTCAGGGAAAGCGGTATGTAGTTAACGAAGGCGAGAATGTTATTCTCGCGGCATCCGGCGGCGCTTATGAGCTCTTTGGGTTGGAAGGGCCAGCCGAAGTATTTACTCAGGACGTTCCAAATCGAAGAGACGCGGAATCTCTGGAGATGACCGCTTCCGAGATAGCTGCTGTCGAGAATAAAGAGACCGGACAGATCAAATATCTTGCCAATACACTGGCATCCAAAGAGATGAAAAGTCTCATTACGAGCCTCGACGTGGATGATGGAGTGATCATAAACGCATTCGATACGACTGTTGAAGACGCGCTGCGCGGCACAGTACAGGCTGCTCAGAGTCTTATAAATCAGGAGGCCGGTAATAGGATCATTAATATACGAGGTACCGGAAGCGCTCTTCTGCAAGCCATACAAAAGGCGATGACAGATAACCAGGGTAAAGTACGGGCCGTCGTTACGACGACTCCTGACCAAAAGATCGCAGCCGCGGCCACACAGTACGGAAGTGTCATTAATGTCGAGCAGATGCGCGACGGTAGGGGGCGCTACATGCCCGTCCCCGGGCTACAAGACCTTGCGCTCAGGATAGCGGTAGCAAATGTCCTGTATAAAGATGGGGCTACGGGCGGATATACGAGAGATGGCGCCAGGTTCGTGTTCTGGGCCCTCGATAGAGTAGCTCTTGCACCGGATAATAAGCCTTTTACTATTGACGACGTGATTGAGCTGCTTAAGAGAGGTTTCTTCAGGATATTGCCGAGAATAGTGCCGGTGGATCTCGCGGCAGCAAGCGCAGCGTACAGGGCCGCGCAGGCGGCGCTGAAGTCGCTGTAACCATTATTTTATCCAGGGATGGGAAAGGTAAAAGGTACCCGAATTATTGCCGGGTACCTTTTTTGACCATAAAGAGGACGATGGATAAGAAACAAAATAATCTGCTTCTACACTCGCTGACGTGGTTCGTAATACTGACCCAGGTCACGTCCTCCGCGGCCTTTGCCGATATTAAAGTTTTTCCAAAAGATACCCTTGCGCCGCAAATTGTTTCCGATCCGACCCCTCCCGCCGGAGACACTACCCGCAATAATAAAATAAAGGACTATGCTATTCTGACGGAGATAGCCTGCCGCATCGGCGAAAAATGCCTTATAGAGGCGCAAGGTGTTGACCATGCAGTCAAGGCTTTACATAATTACCCTTCTTATATGGAGCACATAGATCCGAATATCAAAATTACCTTAGATGACTACGGCATAATAACGATACCTATAAAAGGAGTTTCTGGTCAGATAAGGGTCTGTCTGCTTGAAAACTCCGCGGCTGTATCGCGTTTGGGAGGCGGCTATGATACGCCGGATCGTTTCGCGGTAAAGATCTTCTTATCAGAACATCCACAGGCAGGCGTTTCGGACGAGCCGTTGATAGGCCACAGGTTTAATGATGTGGATCTGGAGAATATAAGCATTACACCGTGGAATGAGTCGCAGTCTTTTTCAAGGACCCTGGATGAGCTGGAAGAGATAATAAAGGCGCGCGCCCCCAATGCGGTAAAAGATAAACTGCTCGAAACCATAGCTCTATTTAGAAATGCATCAGAGGGCTGGAAATTAGGTACTATCAAGTCAGTCTACGAATCTTTGGAAAAATACTATCTCGGTTTCGGCACCAAAAGATCGATAGGGCTCGCCGCCGAATTTTTTGATCCGAGAAGTCCGTTGTATGAACACAGGCTGGAAGCGCTTTTTCACGAATTTTTTCACGCGGCATTCGGCAGAGGCGGCGAATATTCATCAGAGCACGATACTTCAACTCATTTACTGGCTATACAGATAGCCGCCGCTATTTTCTGGAAGGATATGCCCGAGAATTACATAAGGGGCCTCACGCTCCAGGATCTTGAGAATCATGGTAAGAATAAGTTTGGCGAAAAGATACGCGCCTGGAAAAGGTATCAGCAGGCTAAATCGGAACAGGTGGACGTCCCTAAGGCGATGGTTGGAGATAACTGGAAGTATCTGCTGAAAGAGCTGAGCGCGGCCCTTAAAGTGGGCTGGGAGAGCGACAGAAGTGTTTCGGAGTTACTCTCAGCATGTGATCAGATTGCCGCTGCCAACAAGCGCCATCCGGTAGAAGCCAGATACCCCATACTCAGGGCGGTAAGATTGCTCAGCAAGAAAGAGAAACTGTCGCTCGTTACCGTACTTACGAGCCCGGAATGCGCGGATGTAAGGAGCAAGCCGGTAGTCGACTCTATTCTGTTAATGCTTAAAGAAGAGATCTCTGAGGATTGGATGTCCAGACAAGCCCGTTCGCTTAGAGACCGTTCGGTATGGGTCGTGTCTTCCGAGGTTTGGAATGCCGGAGGCGGCCTGGGCAGGGTAGAGCAGTCCCATAGCATAGGATTCGCCGATCTTTTGAAATGCGGGGGGCAGCCCCTGAAGACCTGCGAGCCATATTACGCGAGGACGAAGAACAAGAAGACCGGACAGGATGAAGAAACTAATTACTCCGCGTTATTAGGGGTCGGAGCCGAAGAAATAAAAGAGGTGGCGAGGTTCGATGTCCCTATAGGAAATTCTACAGCCGTAGCCGTTTGTTATATGGCCGTTAATAAGTTCGGTATTGAGAGCTACCTTATAAAGGGCTATAAAAAAGGCCAGGCCGAGACGGAAGTGCCTTACTATACCGAAAGATTATACCACTACAGGAACCCGGATGAAGGCAACCTCGTATCGGACGCGGAGTTCTCCGCTTTCTTTTCGAGGGCTTCGCTTGAATTAATAAAGATTATTGAGAAAAGGAAAGCCGCCGTGGCGGCAGATGATTACCGAGCGCCCGCCATCCATTTTAACGACGGCCAGCTCGGGTCGGCGCCCCTCTTCAGAAATATCTATTATAAGGAAGATCCCATACTGGGTAGGGCGATGGTCGGGTACAGTACCCATACGTATCCAAACAGGGTCTGGTGGGACAGGAGGACCGGCGATGATATTCTGAGGTATATCGGTATCGATGAGAAATATTGGAAATATTTTTATCATACCTATGGGAATGTGGTCGATCTGACCTCGGCCGGTGCCCGTACGGCCGATTGGTACGCGGGTGTAAGCGCCCAACATGTTGATGATATCCTAAGCCCTGCGCGTGGGTTCGGATATGACAATCACGACGAATGGGATCATCTTACCAATATGATGGTATCGGTAACGAATGGCGACGTGAGGGCTTCAACGGCCCATATATTTCGCGAGAATATGCTTAGCCTCTTCCCCGACGCGGATGTGGAAGAGCCTACCCCCGGAGAGGTCCTCGCTACAAAACGGGAATCCAAAAAAAAGCTTGGCTTAAGAGAGGACCAGTACGTCGTCTCCTTTACCGGCAGGGTGGTACCTGAAAAAGCCTCTCCGACGAGAGCGTTCTCCCCTGAGAATATAGAGAAGATGGTAAGGGCAGGGATACAGGTCGTGATAGGAGCTAATGTGCCTGTCAATCCTCATATGGTGAATAGTATCAAGCGTTTTTCCGACATAGAGAGGGATATTGCCAGGAAAAAACAGGCAGAGCCCGATGTATATAAAGGCAGCTTTACCATTATTCACAATATAGATATTGAGGATCAGCGCGCTATCCTCGCCGCGACGGATGTCCAGATACAGGACTCCGATCCAAAGACGGAAGCGGCCGGTTATTCCGAAGCGGATGTAGGTGTGTGCGGAGGCTTGCAGCTCGCTCCGCCGCTGCCCGAAGGCATATTGCAGTCGCAGGGCGTACCTATAAATCTGGACATTCCCGGCGAAGGCAATACCATCATCCCTAAAGACAATAAACCTGAGTCGTATTTTACCGCGCTGATGGCTGTCCTGGAAAAAACCCCTGAAGAGGTCGCTAAGTATCAAGCCACCGCCGTCAAGCTGAGCGGTATCCTTGAAGCGCGTCTGACCTCGGCTGAATATCTCAGGCAGTGGAATGCGGCCGTAGAGCGCAAAGAAGTCACCGCCGCAGCCGCGATCGCGCCGAACAAGGATTTAAAAGGCCCCAAAGCTCCGGATTCCAATACTTTAATAAGCGATCTTATCGCGAGCGGCAAGATGTTTGAAGTTACCATTGAAGACGGAGTGCTCAAGGCGTACCAGGTCCGTTATGTCAACGGATATAAGCCCGGGGCCACTGATCCTAATGAGTGCCGCGGTCCGCCAGCTGAAATTACAAGATTTTTTAGCGAAGAAGAATCGGCCAATGTTAAAAATTGGCTCAACCTTCATAGACTACGCGGCAGCCCGATTAAATTTCGTATAGTTCTAGGAGAGGCTGCCATAGGGTGGAATAACGATATAGCCCATTCCAATATCGCTCACGCTGGTTATCGTGACGGGGCCATTTATATAGGAGAGAAGTTATTAAAGCGTATTTTTCAGAGGAATTCAGAACGTCTCTGTAAGACAATTCTGGAAGATGACGAACTTGCCCACCTCACCGGTAAAGATCACGGCCCGAACAATGCTTATAAAGAGCGTCTTAAGCTCGTAAGCTCCCTCATAAGAAATATCGAGGCCCGAGAGACCGCAAAGCTCGACATCCTTCTTAATAAGATAGCGGCGCTGCCGATAGTGCGAGACGCGCTCGAAGGTACGCCCGAAGAAAAACTCGCGGCGCTAAGGGCCCTTGTCATAAAGACTAATGAAGACGGCTACTACCATAAGCGCGGTGAAGCCGGGCTTAGCATCATGCTGAGCGGCGATCTGGGCAAACTTTTAGGGCTCCGCGACAAAGATCTTCCTCTCTATTACACAATAACAGCATCTGAAAACGGCGATTTCAGTGCGTTGAACGCGCTTAAAGAAGCGACGGACCTGGCCAGGGATATGTCATTTAAGAATCCTCTCGCCGAAGTATTCTTTGAAGGCGGCAAGTCGTTCCTTTATGTTGACGGGAATAACTATTTTGCGGCTACGGCAGTTTATGGCGACAAAGACCTCTTTGACCGCGGCCTTGTAGTGGCAAAGGGCGGAGTGAGGATCGAATGCGCCCAGAAAGAGGCGAGTCCCGCGAATATCGCCAATGTCAGGCGCGCCGTAGAGCTGTATGTCAAAGCATTCATAGATCTGGGGACGCTCGGCGTAAGCCGCATCGAAGGGCCTGACATGCGGCCTAACTATATGGATGTAGGCGATATAATGGAGCTCATAGATGGAATAGGCATACAGGCGGAAAAGGACCTGAATACAGAGCTCATACCGCTGACGACAAGCGGCAGCGCCGAAAAAGGATACCTGTCACATGATGCATGGCGCGTGACATCACTGTCGGTGCTCGAAAGCATCTGCGCGCTTCTCGACAATGAAAGTGTCATCAAACAATTCAATATACCTACCGATAAACCCCGGACGATAATATTGCAGGGTTTAGGTGAAGTCGGCGGAAATATCATAAAGCTATTTTTAGAACACCCCGAAGTTTACAATAAATACAATTTTAGGGTTGTAGGCGTCTCTGATCTGGACTTCGGCAGTATCTATAATTCGGGAGGTATTCCCTTAGAAGAGATTGGCAGGCTTGCGGGAGATAAGGCCGCCGCCGCCAAACGCGGCGAGAGGTTTGTTTTTAATCCTGCAAACTACGAAATATTGGGCTCAAGCGAAGTTATCGCGACCACCGCGGAGATGTCGTCTAAGGATGAGGCGGCCGCCAGGGAAGCCTCCAAGCGCATATTATTTAAAGATGCCTTGATAGCCATTCCTGCCGCGAAGGCCTATCAGATAGAGACCGATGAAGATGTGGCAAATTTAAAGGTCAGGATATTCGCTTCCGCGGCAAACGCGCCTATCGGCAAGAAGACGTCCCGGCCGGAAGAAGTGGCGCGTATAGAGCGCCTAATGCTCGCGAAGGGGATAATATCGCAGCCTTCGTGGCTTATCAATTACGGCGGTATAGCTACATCCAAAGAAGAGATACTGCACAGATTTATTGAAGGCGGGTTGAAAGCAATGTTGGAGCCCACAAAAAGGAAATGGCTTAAAGACCACGTTACGGGCGGCGACGTGATAGATGTGGCGTGGGTCAATACATACTGGGCGCTATATCTGTGGAAGAAGGAAGGTTACGCGAGGCCGCTTTCTGAGATAATGAAGGAGAGGGCATACAGGATAGCAGATTTGAGAAAAGAGATATTAATGAGCGATGCCGCGCCGCTTGGCAAACTACAAGATAAACTGATGCGCCTTGATTCCGCGACGACAATAGCGAAATCGCGCGTAATGCTCAAAGATCTGGGCGGCGACACAGAATACCTTAGATCGGCGCTGGCGGATATTAAAGCGCCGCTTGCGGTACGGCGGGTCGCGGCAAATATTCTCGGCAAATCCGGTAATCCGGGATACGCGTCGGAGCTCCTTAAAATATTGGAAGAAGATAGCGAACCCGGCGTTATGTACCGGAATGCCGCGGCAGGCCTTGGTTATATATTGGGACAATATAAGGCCGGCGGAGAAGTTGTAAACAGGATCCATGCTTTATATGACCGCGTAAAGTATAATACGTCGGAAGGCAGCGCCAGGGAGAGAAAGATATGGCTGGAATGGCTGATCAAAAAGAGCGCTTTGACTGATACGCTTTCGGACAGGATTAAGCGTGACATAGAAGCCATAGGACGGATAAATAAGGATCTTGTTCCTCCTGTCAAAGACAGTAAGGTCATATATCACATAATACCGGAGGCCCTTGTTCCGCACGAGTATGTCGGGCAATCCAAAACGCAAAGGACAGTCTTCTCTGGTGTCGTCAAACGGTGGAACGATGAATATCCGGATTCAAGTGAAAAGATAGTTGTTGTAACCGAAGAAGAAATGAGGCATCCCGAGAAGATGATAGAGAAGATAAAGCTCCGGGAGATGGAGCTTACCGGACGCGATGTTTTGGTGGATATTGCTCTCGATGACGAGAGATATCTTGACGATGAGGCCTTTATGTCCAAGATGCCTAAGGACGCCAAGTTCCTTGTATTTAAGGCAGAGGGCGGAAGGCTGGGCACATTTAGGCAGCTTGAAGGTATACTGGCCGGTTTAAGGGCTTTATATATAAATGATTATAGCCAGAGGATGGAAAAGCTCTCTCGCATATATGAGCTTTTGACCGGCGCTCCGCCTTCCAGAATACCGGACGTGACCGATTCCGGCAGGGATTTTGCCAGAAAGTTTATATTCGTCCTGCCCCCTATAGAAGTAAGGGATCCGCAGGAGTTTGCAACTTTAAACGGTATGCTCATCGCATCACTCTCAGCAGCCTAGCATTCCACCCAGGCCCATGTTCCAAGTTCCAAACCTGGTTTGGCATGCGGATCCAAACCAGGTTTGGAATTAGATTGACGGTATAATGGCCTTGTGATAACCTAATCTCTCTTATCCCGCCGCGGAAGTCGAATGAACGGGGCGGGATGTCGCATAGACTGAAAGGAACGCAGGGTTTTAGCCCTGATGAGCTCCATGTCCACTATAAATGTAGGTATAATCGGTTGCGGTACGATATTTCCCATGCATGCCGAGTCTTTGAGGCGTATAAAGGGCGTGCGGATAGCCGCAGTCTGCGATATAAGGCATTCCCGCGCCGCGGAAAAAGCCCGCCGATACGGATGTAACTCCTATTCAGATTACAAGGAGATGTTCTCCTCCGAGAGCCTTGATAGCGTCCATATATGCACCCCTCATTATTTGCACGCCCCAATGATCATCGAAGCCGCAAAGCGCGGTATAAACGTATTGACAGAAAAGCCGATGGCCTTAAACCCTTCCGATGCTAAAAAAGAGATCGTAGCGGCAAAGAGGGCCGGGATAACTTTCGGTGTGATATCTCAGAACAGGTTCAACCCCAGCTCCGTATTGATAAAGAAAAGGGTGCAGGGCGGTTCTTTGGGGAAGATGAAGTCAGCAAAACTGGTGCTCTCATATTGCAAGCCCGACAGCTACTACAAGAAGAGCGACTGGAAAGGCCGCAAGGACAAAGAAGGCGGCGGCGTAGTCATAGATCAGGCGATACATTACCTGGATATACTCAGGTGGCTCTCGCCCGCCCCCATCGACTACGTAGAATCGAAGGTAGCGGTTCGTTTTCATTCCTTTATAAATGTAGAAGATTCCGCCGAAGGCGTGATCAGGTTCAAGAACGGTTTTTACGCCTGTTTTTATCTTATAAACTACTATTCCTACGACGACGATCCTGAGATAGAAATAGATTGTGAAAAAGCCCGCGTAAATATAGTAAAAGATTCAGCGAAAATATGGTATTTTAAGGGCAAAGAAGAGAAGGCCGCGCCGAAAAAAAATGAGTATATCGATTACGGCGATGGTGTAAGAGACTATTGGGGTTATTGCCACTATAACCAGATAAAGGACTTCTATGATGCCTTGCGGGCCGGGCGTAAACCCGCAATAACGGGTGAGGATGCACTCGAGACCCAGAAGCTGGTTTGGGCGATCTATGAATCGTCGCGCAGGGGCGCGAAAGTGTATTTATAAAAAAGGAGGAACACCGAAATGGCAGTTAGAGTGGCAGTTATCGGTTGTGGAAAGATCGCGGAGCGCGCGAGCTTGCCGAACCTGATTAATTACAAGGATAAGGCGGAAGTAAAAGTTCTCTGTGATATAGATGCGGCCAAAGCAAGGGCTCTTAAAGATAAGTTCCAGCTAAGCGGCGCCGAGATAGAGACTAACTGGAAGAAGGTCGTGAAACGCAAAGACATCGACGTCGTATTCGTCGATACTCCGAACTACCTTCATGAAGAGATGGCGGTGGCAGCCTGCAAACACAAGAAGCATGTCCTTGTGGAGAAGCCGATAGCGATATTTGCCAAGGCCGCCGACAAAATGGCGAAGGCCGCGGCGAAGAACGGTGTATACCTCATGGTAGAGCAGACCCAGAGGTTTGATCCTGTCCATCAGGCCGCGAAGAAGATACTCGATTCAGGAGTATTGGGCAAGATACACAACATACGTGGCAGGATCGGCCACGCGGGTCCTGAGTACTGGTCGGAAGGCAAGGCCCACTGGTTCTATGATAAGTCAAAGTCCGGCGGCGGCGCAATGGTAGACATAGGCGTGCACATTACTGACCTCGTGAGATGGTTCGCCGGGAAGAAGATAGTGGAAGTATTTGCTACCATCAGGACGATCGAAAAAGATGTAAAGGTCGACGATAACGCGACTGTGTTGTTCAAATTCGAAGACGGCACGAAGGGCGAGATAGAATGCTCGTGGACGACTAGGCCTTACGAGGTTACGACGGCGGTCTATGGGTCAAAGGGTAAGATGACGACGTCCATCGGGACCGAAAAGCCCGTCAGGGTCGTCATAGCCAAGACCGGGAAGGGCGACGACCCGAACTGTATACTCGAGGAAATATATCCTGAACTCGGGTCCACGGCTTCCGGCTGGGAGAACGCGGTCCACTGTTTCATCGATTGTGTCATAACGAAGAATAAGCCGCTCGTGTCAGGCGAAGAGGGCAGGGCCACTATGGCTGTCATAAACGCCGCATACGAATCCAGTGCTAAAGGAAAATGGGTGAAGGTAAAATGAAATTAGGACTCTGCACCTGGTCGTATAACAGGACTTTCGCATCCGGCAAGATGGATATGGAGAAGCTTCTTTATGTGTGCGCCAACGATCTCAAAATAGGCGGGGTGGATATAATCGATATCCATTTAAAGAGCCAGGAGCCGGATTACCTCTTGAAGATAAAGAAGCTTGCGACGGACCTCTGCATAACGATATCGGCCGTTTCACCGGGCAACAGTTTCGGCAAAGATAAAGATGTTGATGAGAAGGCCGAGGTAGCCAAGATAAACAGCTGGACGGACACCGCATATCTTTTAGGCTCCCCAAACCTCCGCATATTCGCCGGATGGGCGCCTAAAGAGAGGCACGCCGAACTTTGGCCTAAGGTCGTAAAGAGCATAAGCCAGTGCGCGGTATACGCCGCGAAGAAAGGTGTCACTCTCGCCGTCGAATCTCACAACAGCGGCGGATATCTCCCGACATCGGTAGAGACGCTGAAACTCTTAAAAGACGTGGGTTCACCGTGGGTGAAGCTTAATCTTGACTCCGGCAACTATCACGATCCCGATCCGTACGCGGCGCTTGAGAAGTCGATCCCTTATGCGACCCACATGCACGCCAAGATCCACAAACTCTCTCCCGATTGCAGGGAACTCGAGTTTGACTATGACAAGATATTCGCGATACTTAAGAAAGCCAACTATCGCGGCTTCTTTAACGTAGAGTACGAAGGCAAAGAGGAAGAGCTGGAATACGTACCAAAGTCGTTCGAGATGATAAGAAGGTACATGGCGAAGTACGGAACGTTTTAGCGTATAGGAAGATATGATAAAAAGAGGCAGCTTCTTAGCAAAAATGAACGAACAGAAGTGGTCGTTCATTTTTATTGCGCCGGTGGTCCTCCTCTTTGCGGTGTTCGTCCTGGGGCCGCTCGTCGCTTCTTTCTACTGGTCGTTCACCGAATATAACGGCATACACTCGCCGAAATGGATCGGCCTCGATAATTATAGGACTATATTATTCAATGACCCAAGATTCTGGAAGTCGATACGTAATACGATCTTCTATACGGTCGGTGTAATACCTCCGGGGGTCATACTCTCGCTTCTTCTGGCTATGGCGGTCAACCAGAAGATAAAGTTTAAGAACTTCTTCTGCACAATATACTTCATCCCGACCGTCACCTCGGTAATAGCGCTATCCGTGATATGGAAGTGGATGTTCGCAGGCGAGAAGTACGGCCTTATAAACCATTGTCTCATGCTAGCGGGCTTTAAGCCCATAGACTGGCTGATGAGTCCGGTATGGACGCTGCCCGCCATCATGATAATGTCGATATGGGCAGGTATTGGCTACAACATGATACTCTTCCTGGCGGGACTCCAGACGATACCCAATACCGTTTACGAGGCGGCGGATATTGACGGCGCCAGCCGGTGGGAGAAGTTCAGGCACATAACACTGCCGCTCTTAAAACCTACGATGGTATTCGTCGTCATAATGAGCTTCATAGCGTCGTTCCAGGTATTCGAGCGCATATACATAATGACGGAGAGCGAGTTCGGCATAGGCGGCGTGCTCGATTCAGCATTGACCGTTGTAGCATATCTGTACGACATGGGATTCAGGAAGTTCCAGATGGGGTACGCCTCCGCATTGGGTTATATCGTATTCGCGGTGGTATTTATAATAACGATAATCAACATAAAGTTTGTAAAGACGAAGGTTGAGTATTAGTAAGCTTCGAACCCCTTTATTGACAAGCAGTTCTGAAAGTGTTATACTTCCAAAACATTTACATTTTAAGGAAGAAGGCGTGCGTTAAAAATGAAGAAAAAAATTATCTTTGCTTCTGATTTTGACAAGACACTCTCTGTAGGAGATGTAGGAAATATACTAAGCGCAAAGCTGGGAATATCCGCTCAAGCGTTCGACCGGAAGATAGAAGATATAAAACGCAGAAACATCGTACAGCTCGGTGGAGAGCTCGCGCATTTGATAGTTCGGGACCCTGATTATATCGGGAAAGTATCTAAAGACCTTCTTTATGAAGTAGGAAAAGAGATTCAGCTCAAGAAAGGGGTCCCCGAACTAATGAAGATCCTGGCTGAAGGAATTGATAATTGCCGTTTCAGCACGTATATAGTATCCGCGGCGCCTAAAGAGTGTGTTGAGAAAGCAGTAGAACACATCTTACCTGCCGACAACGTCTACGGCACAACTTTTGTTTATAAAAATGGCATCGTCCAGGATGTTGAAAGAACTAATGCCGGGCATGCGAAAGTAGCCACCCTCGATATGTTAAAGGAAAAAGAGAATGTTCCCAGGGATGCCATAATATATGTAGGAGATGGTTCAAGCGATGTTCATGTGATGTTACATATCATGTCCTACAATGGTTATCCAATAACCGTTTCTCCGTCACCTTATATGGGACATATCTGTCGAAGAAGCGTAATATCCGATAATGTTCTTTCCATCCTAGTGCCTATTCTTGAAGACCTGTTAAAATACGATCAAGAAAAAGTCCGGGCATACTTTGAAGGTAGAGGGCATCCAATTTTAGAATGGAATAGAGCTGATACAGAGTGGTTAGATATTGCATAATAAAAAGAGTCCTAAAAAGAGAGGAAATTAGATATGAAAACAAAGAAGTATCCTATATGCAAGCGGTATGAGGGAAATCCTATCTTGACAGGTAAGGATTTTCCCGCCGAGGCTGATATTAAAAATGTTTTTAATTCCGGCATCGTGAAATACAATAAAACTTATATTATGATTTGCCGGGTGGAGAATTCCGCTCTGGTTGACCGTTTTTGGATCGCGGAAAGCGCGGACGGTTATCATTTTAACCCTCGGTCAAAGCCGTTGGATATGCCCCACGATGATCCGGAGTTTAAGAAGTATTCAGACGGTATGTATTATGATCCGCGCGTTACAAAGCTCGGAGATATATATTATATGGTCCACGCCGCGCATAGCGGCCACACCTGCCGGCTGAGCCTGGTGAAGACAAAGGACTTTAAGAAATTTCAATGGGCGGGGTTTATTTCTGAAACAGATAACCGCAACGGAGTGCTTTTCCCGGAGAAGATCAACGGATTGTATACGCGCCTTGATCGTCCCAATACCGGATCCGATACAGGGGATATTTGGGTGTCTTATTCTCCCGATCTGATCTTTTGGGGAAAGAGTGAATGTGTATTTAGGAACTGGGAGGGGATCCGCTGGGCCTGGACAAAGATTGGGCCGGGAGCCGTTCCTATTAAAACACCCGAGGGATGGTTGACTATTTTTCACGGAGTGCGTACTCAGTGCAGATCGCATTTTGTTTATCAATTAGGTGTTTGTCTTTTGGACCTGAAGAATCCGGCAAAAGTCAAGGCTATGTCTGCAGACGCGATCCTGATCCCCGAGGAGCAATACGAACTTGTGGGACAGACTCCCAGCGTGGTCTTTACCTGTGGCGCCGTGGCAGAAGATAACGGCGAAATTAAAATTTATTACGGCGGTGCTGATACGGTTCAATGCGTGGCTACTACAAGCTTAAAGCGTCTTATCGATGCATGTTATAATCGCTAAGAGCAATGTTCAAAAAAGGAAATAGGAGAAAACGTAATGGAAGAACCTAAATTTGTTGAAAGAAGGAAAGCGCCGCGAGATCGTGTTCCGAGGGGCACCAAGATGGCTTATAGTCTTGGCACGGCAGTCGATATGTGGGGCCTCTGGTTGTACCCGGCTGTTGCTTTTGCGGTCTTCAACATGTATTTGGGTGTTGAACCGTGGCTGGTAGGTTTGGCGCTTACGTTGATCCGGGTATGGGATGCGCTTATTGATCCTATTGTGGGGTGGCTGTCCGATAATTTACGTACTAAATGGGGTCGTCGCCGTCCTTTTATTTTGATAGCCGGTATTTTTAGCGGACTCTGCCTACCGATACTGTTTTTGGTGTCGCCGTCCTGGGCGGATGCAAAATTTCTCGGCGTCTCCGCGGTCTTTTGGTACATGATCGGTTCCACCATGCTTTATTATCCTATAGTCAGTGCCTTTACCGTACCTTACTATAGTCTTGGCGCGGAAATGTCGCCTGATTATCATGAGCGGACCTCCATAATGTCCTATCGCAGTATGACCCAGAAGGTTTCGGAATTGGGTAATTTTTACGCTTTGCGGTTCACTAACCTTGCCTGGTTTCTAATTCCGGGAACAGCGCAAAAGAATACCCTCCTGGGAATGCGGATGTACACAGCAATATTGGGCGTAGTAATGGCTATTTTTTCCATAATTATTTTCTTCAGAGTTAAAGAGCGCTACTATGAGACAGTAGTGGTAAAGGTTAAAGAGAAGGTCTCTATTCTTAGTTCCCTGGGTGAGACGCTTAAGTGTAAGCCATTCCGTCAGATGATGGTCATGGGCGGTGCTTTTACCATGGGCACGAGTATGGTGGGCTCGCTTGGTTACTACGCCACGGTCTTTTATGTAGCCGGCGGCAACAGAATTTCGGGAGATAATTGGCAGTTTTGGATGGGTGTGGCTTTTATGGTGGGCGGCCTTATAGGCGTACCATTGCATAAGTTCTTGGCGGATCGTATCGGCAACCGCGAGGCGGCAGTGGTGGCCTGCGTCATAGGCATATGCGGTTACGGCGGCTCCTGGTTTTTATATACGCCGGCGATCAAATGGCTGCAGACGATCTCGTCAGGTTTGATGGGAATGGCCGCGGCTAGTCTCTGGATGCTGCATAGCGCCATCGGCGCCGACATTATGGACTACGATGAACTGAATACCGGTAGAAGAAGGGAAGGTTCTTTTACGGCCTGCGGTTCCTATATCCTTAAACTGGGGAATTCACTCGGGTATTATTTTTCCGGCCTTATTTTGACATGGTCTGGTTTTACCTGGAAAGTTAATGTGCAGGCGCCTCAGACTATATTCTGGATCCGCGCAAGCCTTGCATCTCTTCCGGTCGTGGGTCTCGTCGTCGCTATTATTTTCGTTATGCGTGTGCCGCTAACAAGACAAAAATCCGAGGATATCCGCGATAGCCTCGAAGACCGTAGAGGTACGGTGTAAGTAATTTATTGTTCTGAAGAAATGCCGGTGCCGAGAGACATCGGCATTTCTATTTCCGGCACTACATTTTGTATGCGCGCTAAAGTCTCTATCTTGGCAAGACTATCCGGAGTGACAGTTTGAGAGCCTTCCATAGAAGCCGTTGAAGCCCCAAAAAGATTTCCGGTATGTACAGCTTCCTCAAATGACTTTCCGTTGGAAAGCGCGTAAAGAAGGCCCGCTTTAAGTGAATCTCCCGCGCCTGTAGGACATGCCTGTATTATACTGATACCTTTTTCCTTAATGATCCTATCTTTCATAACGAGAACCAATCCGGATTTATCCATTGAAACAAGCACTCCCAGAAGATTATATTTGTTCCTCAATTTTATTGCGTATGCTTTAACGACTTTTTCGGTAATTGCATTTTTATCAAGAGCGCCTTTTTCTGCCAAACCGCTCAAGGTCAGGATCTGTATAAATTCTTCCAGATTAGGTTTAATTATATCCTGAGGCGTTTCTCTATGAATATCCAGAACCGACATGGTCTCCGCAGGGCCGGACATGAACTTGAAATCGATCAGTAATTTCACATCGTCCCGATATTTCTTCTTTACCTCTTTTATAAGTGAAGCGTAATAGGCAAGGCGCCTGTTATATCTTATAGGTCCTCCCGCCGAAAGGGTCATCCAGATATTATCCGATCCTCCTTTAAGCATCCGGTTAAGCATCGTCAAGGCTTCCTGGTTGATATTCTCTACTGTTTCACCTGACAGTTCATTTGCCCACCCGAACATTCCGGGAAGCGTATCGCCGTCAATTATATTATAAATCGCTGCCCGTTCATCTTCTTCGGTGTCGCGGATCAGTGTTGGAATTATTCTTGAATTCAGGAAATTTCTTTCCCAAACATCGGTGATCTCTCCGCCCGCTTTTCCTGTCCACGCCACCAGCGCGATATTTTCGTGAAAAGCGCTGAATACCTTCGATACGTTGATCTGATCTCCTCCCGAATCCGTACGGTATCCTGCCAGCGTGAGAGTGCCGTCCGTTTCGGTCTTCCACTGGATAGTAACATCAAGAGGACCGAAGTAATTTATTCCCAGTACGCGAGTGTCCGATAAGGATCCTGTTTTTGCGGTAGCTTCGTATCTTTTCTTATCTTGCGGAAGCCCCATGGCTTTTATTACATAATGGGCGATTTCACGATTTATACGCCTCTTTTCGTCATCAGGCAGGTGATTATAATGATGCGCTAAGGCTTCTTTTAAAGAGGCCGGCGTAAGCTTCGTTATGCCAAGATTTTTTGATAATACGCTTTTAATATCCACCGATAAAATTCTCCTATAGGGAAATTAATCACTATCATCTTACTCCTTTTCAGGCTTCACAGTATATAGTTTTTTTCAGTCAATTCTGATATAATATCTTGATATTTGAAAAGGATGCCAGATGGAATTAAAATTCGGTACAAGCGGATTAAGAGACACGGTCGAAAATATGACCGATATGGAATGCTATGTTAATGCAAGGGGGTTTATCGCATATCTTGCAAATGCCGGAGAATTTAAAAAAGGTAATAATGTAGCTTTAGGCGGAGATAGAAGGCCCAGCACATATAGGATAAAGAGGGCTGTTGCAGCTGCTATTTGCGATATGGGCGGTATAGTAAACGACGAAGGGCAGGTGCCCAGTCCTGCTTTAGCTTATTATGCAATGCAAAGTAATATGGCCAGTATTATGGTTACAGGTAGTCATATACCGGCGGATAGGAATGGTATAAAGTTTACAAAGCGTTCAGGAGAGATATTGAAATTAGATGAGCCGGGTATTCTGGAAAATGTAATGAAAGTTAGGGCAAAAGTTTATTCTACTTGCGCAAGATATTCAATTTTTGATAAAAATGGAGCCTTTAAAACAACGCTTGAGTCTAAATTTAATGAGCTCTTAAAAGCTGAATGTTATACGGGCAAGTCCGGAGAGTTATATATAGATAGATACAGAAACGCGTTCGGCAATGAATTTTTTCCTGAAGGGACAAAGATATTTCTGTATCAACATTCCGCAGTGGGCAGGGACATCATAAAAGACATTTTTGAAAGTTTAGGCGCTAAAGTTTTTGCGCCTGACATTAAGATAGACAATGAACCTTTAAGAAGTGATGAGTTTGTTCCGGTTGATACTGAAAGTGTTTCTGATAAAACTTTATTACTCTTTAAGAAGGTTCTCGTGGATAATGATCTCGATATCGGGATAACATTAGACGGCGATTCGGATAGGCCGCTTCTGGTTTACAGGGAATATGAAGAAGGCAAACCGACCGATTTTGTAAAATATATATCCGGTGATATTTTAGGATTACTTGCTATATTGGGTTTGCAAAATTTAAATATAAAGGTAGATGCCGTGTGTGTTCCTGTTAGTGCAAATGATTCTATTATGAAGATTTGTAAAGACAAAGGTATAGAATTGACCCAGACGAAGATCGGCTCCCCTTTTGTTATTGCCGCAATGAATGATTCCATCAGTAGACACTCAGTTGGATGGAATGTGTTTTCATGGGAATCGAATGGTGGTTTTTTAACAGGAACCGATCTTACGATTGGAGATAAAACCCTTAAGGCTTTACCTACCAGAGATGCGGTACTTCCACTTTTAAGTGTTATACATTTGATTGTAAAAAGCGGGGATAATATTTCGCAATTTTTAAAAACACTCCCTTCAAGATTCACACATGCAGATAGGAAAAAAGAATTTCCTGTGAAAACGGGCAAGGCTATAATCAATTATTTAACCCCTAAAGATTTGGATGATGCAGAAGAGTTCAAAATTATTAAAAAGAGAATAGAAGGAGTATTTTCAGGCGATGATGGTTTTGGAAAAGTTGAAAATGTAAATTATACAGACGGCATAAGAATATTTTTTAATAATGGTGAGATATCGCATCTCAGGCCATCCGGTAATGCACCGGAGTTCAGGAATTATGCTATTGCGGATTCGCAAGATAGGGCGAGGGAAATGGTGCGTATAGGGATTGAGAAGGTAATACCGGCCTTGGAAAAAATGGTCAGGCTTGCAGCTTTAGACAGTTTTTGATATAATGAGCGATATGGAAATTCCGAAGAGCAAACGGTCCCAAAATGTCGCGATAAAGAGCGTGATATACGCTCTCCTCTTCCTCGGCGCGATCTCCATAGCTATTCCGTATGTCTGGATGTTCGTCACCAGCATAAAGCCCGTTGAAGAGATACAATCGTATCCGCCTTCTTTTCTAGTGAAGCATCCGACGCTCCTGCCGTATAAGGACCTATTTGGTCTAGTCCCTATGTTCCGCTACATCCTGAATTCGATCTGGGTCGCGTCCGTCGTGACGGTCGCGAACCTCTTCTTCTGTTCGCTGGCGGGCTACGCATTCGCCAAGCACAGGTTCTGGGGCAGGGATAAGATATTCTTCGTGCTCCTGGGCTCTCTTATGATACCGTGGCAGGTCAATATTATATCCGGCTTTATCCTGATGAGAAAATTCGGATGGCTCAATTCTTATAATTCACTGATAATACCTGTCATGGCCGGAGTGTTCGGCGTCTTCCTGTGCAGACAATTCATAATGTCGATACCGGACGACCTTATCGATGCGGCCAAGATAGACGGGTGCGGCGAGTTCATGATCTACAGGCTCATGATACTGCCCATGATAAAGCCCATCCTGGCGACGCTTGCGATATTTACGTTCCTGCAGCAGTGGAACAATTTCATATGGCCCCTCATAGTGATAAACTCAAGCTCGATGCGAACGCTGCCGCTCGCCCTCTCCGTGCTCAACGGCCAGTTTGGCACGAGATTCGCGATGGTCATGGCAGGTGCCGTCGTGGCGACGACGCCTATGCTCATAGCGTTCCTTGTGTTCCAGAAGTATTTCATGAAAGGCATAGTATTAACAGGGCTGAAAGGATTTTATGAATAAAAGACCGTATATTGTGAGAACAAAAATGGTATTTCTTGGTGTTATATTAAGCATGCTTGTGTTTACGAATGCCTCGTGCGCGCAGGAGAACGATAAGCAGCAGGTACAAAAACCCCAAGAAGTTGTAGCCGCGCGAAGTGCGAACGACGATCTCGTATATCTTAAAGTGCAATCGGCCTCCGTCTCCGGTTTCGACGAGACTCCGGACTGGGCGCCGAGGCCCGATCCCATGGCGCCGTTCGACGCAGATCTTGAGACCCGCTGGTCTTCCGCATACAAGGAAGGCGAGTGGATATATATGGACCTCGGTAAACCGAAGACCGTCTCGAAGATCGTCATAAAATGGGAGCAGGCTTACGCGCCCAGTTTCGAGATATTATCCTCCGACGATGCCAAAACATGGAACAGGGTAGTCGCGCTGGAGGGGCAGAGGGGCGGCACAAATGAGGTAGTTTTCAAACCCGTTACTGCAAGGTATATAAAGATAGCCGGCCTCTCCAGGGTTAACCCCGAATGGGGTATATCCATATGGGAGATAGAACCGTATGGGCCTAAAGACAAGAACCCCGGCGAACTTCCTTATGACCAGGTGTTTTCCGGCAAGAAGGAGAAGTCGGCCATAGAGAAGAAGAGGGAAGAGATAAATCTTGTTGAAGGTCAGATAGTCCCTTCCCCGGGGCCTATAGTCAATACTGAATTCCAGAAGGGCGTAAATTACACTTCGTGGAACACCAATGAGTTAAGCTGTGATATGTCCGACTACAGCCTCATATATCTGTCACAGCTGGGTGTGGAGGAGATAGCCCTAATGGCTGTCTACTATCAGGATGACATTGCTTCTAAGAAGATATACTACGATGCGAAGAAGACGACGAGTGATGAGTCTTTAGGCCACGCTATAAACATAATACACTCCCTCGGTATGAAGGTTATGCTGAAGCCCCACGTAGATCTTGTTGATGAAGACGCCAGATCAAATATCATACCCAGCGATGAGTGGTTCGCAAGCTACAAGGAGCTCATACTTCATTACGCTTCTTTAGCTGCAAAGTATGATGTCGAGCTCCTTTGTATAGGCACTGAACTTTCGAACACCACGACCGAAAGGTGGAAGGATAAGTGGCTGGACATAATAAGATCGGTAAAGGAAGTCTATAACGGCCCCCTTATATATGCCGCAAACTGGGACGAGTACGAGACGGTGTCATTTTGGGACGCGGTCGACTATATAGGGATGGACGCGTACTTCCCACTTACGAATAAAAATAATCCTCCGAAGGAGGAGCTGATAGCCGCGTGGAACAGGCAGGCCGATATACTGGAGAAGTGGCTTGAGACCTCAGGCCACGATAAACCGATCGTATTTACCGAGATAGGATATGATACTGTGCTGGGTTCCAATAAACAGCCATGGCGGATACTGCCTACACTCGCTTCCCAGATCGAGTCACAGGACGAGCAGGCCAATTGTCTTGAAAGCCTGTTCATGGTCCTCACAAACAGGCCCTGGTTTAAAGGGTTCTACTGGTGGAACTACTTCCCCAGGCCCGACATAGGTCCTCTCGGATACACGCTACGCGGCAAAAAAGGCGAGAAGATCCTGTCGGAGTGGTTCAAGAGGCTCAAGTAAAATTTTTCGCTATTTCCAAAGTCCTCTCGGGTGGGTGTTTCGCGGGGACGTGAAATTTCACCTGCGAGGAAATTTCACTCGGAAAATCGCTCGCTCTCCCGCCAAACAAGGAGATAGCTATAGAATGTCAGTAAGTACATTTTCAAAGGTGTTTGGCGGGAACCATGCCCGCTCGCGATTTTCGACGCCCCGCTCAACACCCATCCCTCAGAGGACCTTGATAGAAGAGAGGCGAAAAATTTTTCTGTTCGCTGCAATGGCGGCACCTTTGCGGTCCGCCTGGAGCGAATGTTATAAAATTTTGATACATTACGGCAGTTCAGAACGGACAATGAAACTGTTTAATCGTTTGTGTGTTTGCAGGTTCATTGTCCATCAAAATTTTATCACCGGCCGCGAAGGTGCCGCCATTAGAATGCGGAAAATTTTGAGCGGAGCGTATGCGCATACTTGTTGTCGAAGACGAGAAAAAGATCGCCGACTTTATTAAGCGCGGCCTTAAGGAAGAGGGTTACGCCGTGGATTCGGCGTATGACGGCGAGCAGGGACTCTTCCTGGCCAAGACCGGCGAATATGACCTGATCCTCCTGGATCTGATGCTCCCCAAACTTGACGGTCACAGTCTATTTAAAGAGATCCGTAAAGAGAAGATATTCTCCCCCGTGATAATGCTCACTGCAAAAGACGCCACCAAGGATAAAGTTGATGGGCTCGACCTGGGCGCCGACGACTACATGACGAAGCCCTTCGCTTTTGAGGAGCTTCTGGCCAGGATACGTGCCGTCCTGCGGAAGAAAGAGAATTCGGGTTCCAAGGTGATACAGGTCGAGGATCTGATAATGGACTTCTCCACGCACAAAGTGACGCGCGCCGGGAGAGAGATACCCCTTACTGCAAAAGAATATTCCCTTCTGGAATACCTGATGCGCAATGCCGGAACGGTCGTGACCAGGACGATGATATCGGAGCATGTGTGGGACATAAATTTCGATACCTTCACCAACGTCATAGATGTCTATATAAATTATCTCAGGAATAAGATCGATACGGGCCATAAGAAAAAATTGATCCACACAGTACGCGGAAGGGGATATGTTTTTAAAATCGATAAGGTTTAAGATAACGATCCTCTATATGGCGATCCTGGCCCTGACGCTTACATCTTTCAGCCTCATCCTCTACCATAACGTCAATGTGAGCTTGAATAGCAACATGGATACTCTCCTTAAATCCAAGGCCGGTGGTATCGCCCAGGCGATAGATACTTACTGGCAGGCAGCGAACCTCGAAGCTATGGACGGCGCCGACGCGTCGGAGATATTGCGCAAACGCAGGAACGCCAACTTCTCGAGGATAGCGCAGAGATGGGTGAAGGAGGAGTCGACCGATCCGAAACTTTTGGACATCATGGTACAGGTCTTTGATACAGACGGCAAGGCCATCGCCTCCTCAAAGAATATAGCAGGTTTAGGCGAGATACCCCGCGGCGAATTTATCCCGGTTCTTCAAGGGAAACAGCGTTTCGATACCATGGCCGATTTTAGGATATATACGGCGCCCGTGTTCGAGAATGAGAAGGTTGCTTACATAGTACAAGTAGCAAGTCCTCTTGGATCGATAAAGATAGCCTTGAACAACTTAAAAGTGGGACTCTTTCTGCTCTTCCCTATAACCGTCCTGACCACAGGTGTTATGGGGGCGTTCCTCGCCAAAGTCACGCTTCATCCCGTTGATAATATGATAGAGACGATACATCAGATCCGCGCCGAGAATATGATGATAAAGCTGAAGATCCCGAATACAAAAGACGAGATCCAGAAGCTGGCCGAAACGTTCAACGACATGCTGGGAAGGCTTGAGTCGGCCTTTAATACCCAGCGCAGGTTATTCGCGGACCTTTCCCATGAACTGAAGACGCCCCTCACCATACTGAAGGGGGAGTTTGAGGTTATACTTAAAAAAACGCGGTCAAACGTTGAGTATCAGGAGACGTTAAAGAGCGCGCTCGAGGAGACCGACAGGATAATAAGTCTGGCAGAGAATCTTCTGATACTGGCCAAGTTCGATTCAAAGGAGATATCGCAGAAGAGCGAAAAACTGGATATTACTGTGCTTCTGAAAGGTATAACAAATAATGTAAGAGGGTTGGCGGAACTAAAAGAGATAATGCTTTCATTCTCAGGGCTCGAAGGGTTGTGGATATATGGGGATCCCAATCAGCTAAAGATCCTCTTCCTTAATATAATAGAGAATGCGTTCAAATATACGCCGGAAAAAGGCAGGATAGAGGTATCTGCCGTAAAGAGGAACGCTTCAGCCAATATAAGTATAAAGGATACCGGCCCGGGCATACCCGAGGATGAGATAGGCCATATATTCGACAGGTTTTACCGTGTGGATAAATCCCGTTCAAGTTCCGGGTTTGGGCTGGGGCTTAGTATAGCTAAGGCAGTCGCAGAATCTCACGGCGGCGGCATATCGGTCCAAAGCCATCCGGGTGAAGGCACCACCTTCATCGTATCGCTTCCTTTAGTCCGCCCTTGATTAGAAATATTTAATGTTATTTTAACAGAAATTTAACAGTCAAAAATGTATACTAATAGTGTGGGTAAAATAAAAGGAGGTGTCGTATGAAGAAGATAGTGGTGTTAGGTATGGCGGTGATCGTAGCCTGTCTCTTCCAGATATCCGCGCGCGCCGAAGATAAGGTGCTGTTCGGTTTCGAGAAAGACACTCAGGGCTTCGAGGTGCCGGAGTGGGCTATGGAGCAGGAAGACCATGTGGCAAAGAACATTGAAGTATCGAAGGACTTTGCCAGTGAGGGAATCCAGTCGCTTAAAGTAGACTGCGCATTTCCCGGTAAAGTGTGGACCGCCGCTCTTGTAGAGGATTTTGAGTATTTCGATTGGACTCCTTATAAGGCGGTATCGGTAGACATATATATACCGAAGACGGCCCCGATCGGGCTTAAAGGCAAGATGGTCTTCACGGTGGGCGAGAACTGGAAGTTCACCGAGATGGCAAGATCGACACAGTTGGTTCCGGGCGAATGGGTTACGATATCGGCAAGTCTGATCCCGGGCAGCGAGGATTGGAAGAAGACGATCGTAGACGATAACTTCCGCAAAGACGTGCGCAAGCTGGCTGTCAGGGTCGAGTCGAACAAGAAACCGGAATATACCGGTCCGATATATATTGACAACCTGAGGTTGACGAAGTAAAGAGCGTTTTTCATGTTTTTCATCCCGGGATGGAAAATTCCATCTCGGGATGAAATTATATAAAGGGTTGTGTTTTTAGAACCATTATTGTATAATAACCGGAAATATCATGAAAAAAAGATCAGCACTCATATTACTCTTGATAGCGGCTGCAGTATTCGGATATATGGCCCTTTCACGGTCCGGGCTCTTTGCCCCTAGACCTGCTTTTGAGTTCCAGAAGGGCATGTGTTATGTTACATGGTCGAAAGATGCATTTTCTTCCAATGGTTCGCATGAATCGATAAGGGTCGTTAAAGATATCGGCACAACCTGGGTAGCTGTAACACCCACCTGGTATCAGGAGAAATGCTCCACTAATAGGATGTATCCCGCCGAAAGTACTCCAAGTGACTCAAGCGTCATCAGCATAATAAACGAAGCCCATTCACTTGGTATGAAGGTAATGCTAAAACCCCATCTCGATATCAGCGATACATCCGAGGGAGAGTTCCGCGGGGAGATAGCGTGTTCCACTAATCCGGAGTGGGATGCGTGGTTCAAGAACTACAGGGATTTCATAGTCCATTACGCAAAGATCGCCGAGGAGACGAAATGCGATATGTTCTGCATTGGGACGGAGCTCACTTCTGTGTCTACTATCAAAGAGGATAAATGGAAGACGATCGTAATACCCCCTATAAAAGAAGCATACAAGGGGCCTCTCACATATGCCGCGAACTGGCATGACGAATATCAATATGTCAAGTTCTGGGACAAAATGGATTATGTCGGCATAGATGCGTATTTCCCGCTATCAGATAAAAAGATACCTACTTATGAGGAGATAAAAGCCGGGTGGGGCCCCTGGATAAAGGATATGGAAGAGTTCCAGAAGAAGGTGGATAAACCGATAATATTCCCCGAGATCGGGTATTGCTCCGCCGAGGATATCACTAAGAGGCCGTGGGAAGAGGCAGTTGGTAAGCCGCTTAACATGAAGCTGCAGGAAGATTGCTATCGCGCCGTCTTCGAACTATTTTGGTCCAAGGAGTGGTTCTACGGGGCGTACTGGTGGAAGTGGGGGACTAATAAGAATCTGGGTGGCAAGGGAAATAAGAGTTTTACACCGCAGAATAAACCCGCACAGAACCTCGTAAGGGAGTGGTATAAGAAGCCGACGCCGAAGAGAAGTCTCTATAAATAAGCGCCTTATTTTTTTATGCGAATCTTAAACATATTTTTTATGATTTTATTAACGGCTGCGTTTGTCGCCGGGCCATCCTATGCAAGAGAGGTAACTTTATATACGTTTGAGAAGGACCCTCAGGGCTGGGATATACCCGACTGGGCAACGACCAAAAAAGACCATGTCGCCAGATCTTTAAGCGTTTCCGAATTTAATGCAAGCGAAGGCAAGTATGCGCTTGAACTTGATGTCGACTTTTCTGGGCTCCCTGGTTGGCAGGCCGCGTATGTAGAGCGCGTAGTCGACGTGACCGATTGGAGCCCGTTTAGTTTTGTATCGGCTGACGTATTTTTGCCGAATAACGCGCCAAGAGGCCTGAGGGGCAAGATCATACTTACCGTGGGTGAAGGCTGGAAATGGACGGAGATGAACAGATCTATACCGCTCACGCCGGGTGAATGGACCGTTATAAAGGCTGACCTTACGCCGGAGAGCATGGCGTGGAGGCGCTTCATAGATGACGGTTTCAGAGCGGATGTAAAGAAGATGGGCGTACGTGTTGAATCTAACGGGAAGATCCAGTACCGCGGGCCGATCTATATAGATAACGTGAAGCTTTCAGATTAGAGGAACTTCGAAATATGATGAAGTACGGATATTTTGACGATAAGAATAGGGAATTCGTAATAACGCGGCCCGATACGCCCACCCCATGGATAAATTATCTCGGATGCGACGAATATTGCGCGCTAATGTCGAATACGGCGGGCGGATACAGCTTTCATAAGGATCCCAAGGACAGGAGAATAACCAGGTTTCGATATAATAACATTCCCGTCGATCGTCCAGGGAGATACATATATCTCCGCGACGAGGTTTCAGGTGACTATTGGTCGGCTACCGGGCAGCCGGTTCGCAAGGATAAAGGGTATAAATACGAGTGCCGCCACGGCATGGGATATACGACGATCAAATCAAAATACGCCGGCATATCTACCGAGACGGACTATTTTGTTCCGCTCGGGGAAAATATGGAGTTCTGGGCGCTTAAGGTAATCAATAATTCCGGAAAAACGCGCAAGATCAAGATATTTACGTATTTAGAATTCTGTCTCTGGCATGCCGAAATGGACATGACCGATTTCCAGTATACGCTTAATATAGCAAGCGCTGTTAATGAGGGCAACGTCATATTTCACCAGACCGGTTACGCGCCTAAATTTGGCAAACTCGGACTTTCGTATTTCGGATGTAATAAGAAGATATCGGGATATGATTGCGATAGGGAGGATTTTATAGGCAGGTACCGCTCTGAATCGGATCCGGTGGCGGTTGAAAATGGCAAGTCCTTTAATTCTACAGCTTCGGGAGGTAACCCGATAGCGAGCGTATCTTTAAACGTATCGCTAGAGAAAGGCGAGACGAAAGATATAATATTTTCCCTCGGCGTTGCCGAGACGAAGGAAGAGGCAAAAAAGACTTACTCGAGATATTTAAAAGAGACGGACGTTTATAAGAAACTTGATGAGCTTAAGGCCTACTGGGCCAAGTATCTCGACCACTACCATGCCAAGACACCGGACCCCGAAGTTAACTCCATGGTAAACATCT
The DNA here is from genome assembly GCA_026387155.1 of Candidatus Omnitrophota bacterium. GTDB lineage: Bacteria > Omnitrophota > Gorgyraeia > 2-01-FULL-45-10 > 2-01-FULL-45-10 > JAPLMF01. The sequence continues at coordinate 32,123 of JAPLMF010000027.1, read as the reverse complement.
GGAATCAGTACCAGTGCCGCACTACATTTAACTGGTCGCGTTCCGCGTCATATTACGAGGCCGGTATAGGCCGGGGGATGGGTTTTAGGGATTCAAATCAGGATACTATCGGCGTTGTGCACGCCATACCCCAAAGGGTAAAGGCGCGCATCATGGAGCTTGCGTCAAATCAGTTCAAGAATGGTTCTTCGTACCATAAGTTCTTCCCGCTTACTAAGACAGGCGAGAAGGGCGGATATTCTGATGACCCGCTATGGCTTATAATGTCGACCGCTGTTTATATGAAAGAGACAGGAGATATCGCCTTCCTAGATGAGAGGGTGAAATTCATAGACGGTGAGTCCGCCTCTATTTATGAGCACCTTAAGAAGGCCATAGATTTTGTATTGAGCGAGAAGGGTAAAGAGGGTTTCGTAAAGATGCGTTTTGCCGATTGGAACGATTGCCTTAATTTGGGTGTCGGCAACGAGATCGCCGAGACTACATGGGTCCCCGAGCTTTTGTATCTCGAGATACAGGAATTTCTTACGATAGCAAATCTCCTCGATCGCGTCGAAGATTATGAGAAGTACAGCAAGGTTGCCTTCGGTATAAAAGATAATTTCAACAAAAAGGCTTGGGACGGGAAATGGTATATACGCGGAATAGATAAATACGGACAACCGGTGGGATCGGCAAAATGCAAAGAAGGCGGTAATATAGACCTTCTTCCGCAATCATGGGCGGTTATGAGCGGGATAGCGGAAGGCGTACGCGGCCTCACCTGTATGGACAGCGTCAAGAGGCTACTCGATACCGAGTATGGGATAATGCTGATAAATCCGCCGTATACCGAGTACGACGAGAAACTCGGAGCAGTGACGACATTTGCGCCGGGCTTGAAAGAGAATGGTGGTATATTCTGCCATTCGAATCCCTGGGCGATGATAGCCGAGACGATCCTGGGCCGCGGAGATATAGCGTATAAGTACTATAAGACGATACTTCCGACTACAAAGAATAAGATGGCCGATATCCACCTCACGGAATGTTATATATATTCGCAGTTCATAACAGGAAAGTCCAATCAGAACTTCGGCCGCGCGAGGAATTCATGGCTTACAGGGACGGCGGCGTGGAACTTCGTTGCCATATCGGAATACATCCTGGGGATCAAGCCGGATTATAATGGCCTGGTGATTGACCCTTGTATCCCGAAGAGGTGGAAGTCGTTTGAAGTGAAAAGGGTCTTTAGGAACGCTACCTATGATATCCACGTGAGAAACCCCAAGGGTATAAATAAAGGGGTTAAGCACCTTAAAGTCGACGGAATGAAGATAGAGGGTAATGTGACGCCGGTATTCAATGACGGCAAAGTTCATAAAGTGGAAGTGGAGTTAGGCTAAATTTAGAAAGGAGCGGTTAGAGGAAATGCAGCAGTTACCATTTATATCGATCATAAATCCTATACGCAACGTAGAGAGGACGATAGACACAAACTTAAAATACCTGCTCGAGGTGGATTATCCCAAGGATAGGATGGAAATAGTATTCGGCGACGGCGGTTCCACCGATAAGACCGTCGAAATAATACGGGAGTGGCAGAAGAAGTACGATCTTATAAAGATAGTCATAGTGCCGAATTCAAAGTCACCCGGTGAAGCCAGAAATGCGGCCCTTAAAATGGCAAAAGGCGACTATATATTATTTACGGACGGTGACTGCGCTCCGCGCGTCGATTGGGTGAAAAAAATACTTGAGCCGTTCTTTGCCGATCCTAAGATAGGTATGGTCGGAGGCGAGATCCATACTTTAAGGACCGATCCGAATAACGACGTAGAGGCTTATTGCGAAGAGACGAAGTTCCTTACCGTGTCGGGAAGATGTTTGATGACCAAAGAGGGTTACTATCCCGGCATAATCAAGGATCTTCCTCATGAATTGAACGGCAATATGCACAGCCCGTTCTTTGCTACGGCAAACGCGGCCGTATCCAAGGTAGCCGCCGATGCGATAGGAAGGGAATTCTGGCACGAGATAACGAGCGAGGACGTCGATTTTAGCCTGCGGATATTGAAAAAAGGCTTCAAGCTCTATTACAAGCCTTCGGCTATAGTTGATCATATGCACAGGGTGACACTGGCAGCTTATTGCAAGCAGCTCTTCGGTTACGGTTTCGGCCACCCGCTTGCCGTAAAGAAACACGCTAAGAATGTTCTGGAGATACAATTGCAGTATACGCCTAACTACATTACAGCGGTGATACCATTTTTCGCCCCCGGCATCATCTATATAGGCGACTATCATTTTATGCATGCGTTCGGGCTTGCTTTAGTGATAAACATGATCCAGACGCTGGTTACCGGAGTAGCCACTATGTGGCTGCCAATATGGGCGGCGCTGTTTTTGGTATTCCTGTACAGATACTTTAAGCCGGTAGCGAAATTGAAGCCATCCAGCAAATTCCTGACGTTTGCGTGGATAAGATATGTCTCGAATTGGGCGCTCATGAGGGGCGGGTTTAAGGGTTGGAAGACCTTCGGAGTGATATATATAGAATCTAGCTGGTAGCGTATGGTAACAGCCTAAGACCAACCGGATGGAGGAAGTATGGCCATAAGGGGAAGGGTTCTAAGAAACGACCGCTTTACCGAAAAGGAGCGACGCAATCTAGCCATACTCGATATAATAAGAAGGACCCGTCAGATATCGCGGGCCGAAATATCGAAGATAACTCATCTGAATATAGTAACGATATCCAACTACATAGACGACTACATCGCAAAAGGCCTCGTTCTCGAGCGCGGATACGACGTATCCACCGGAGGGCGCAGGCCCGAACTTTTGGATCTGAATGCCAAGTACGGTTATGCCATAGGGATAGATCTTGGTAGCCCCCACATAATGGAAGATTCCTGCGCCATAGCCGTCGTAGTTGACGCGGCCGGCAAGATAGTCGCCAAAGCCAAGATCAAGAAAGAGGAAGAGTCGCAGGATAAGTTTACTGAGAAGATACGGAGGATCGCCCGCGACGCTTTTGATAAGTCCGGGATAGACAAAGAGAGGCTTAGGGGGATAGGCATAGGCAGTTGGGGAGTGCTCGACCGTTATAAAGGTGTCGTGAGATACGCGGTGGAAAAAGGAGGACTCTTCAACTATACAAATCTGCAGTCCCTGCTGGAAAAAGATCTTGACGCGCCTACGCTGGTCGAGCATGATGCCACAGCCGGAGCGCTCGGTGAAAAGTGGATGGGGCTTGGATTGAATACGGAAGCCGAGAATATAATTTATATGTGTTCAGATTCTTCCTGCGGCCTCATACTGAACGGCGAGATCTATTATGGCGCCTCAAAAAGCGCCGGCGAGCTTAACATAAACCCTCCTTCACCGGATTATAAAGATGATAACTGTTGGGCCAAATATGACTACGGCTGCGGTTTCCGGTCAAGGGGCATAGACTTAGGTATAGTGCAGCGCGCGAAGCACTATTTCAGGGACGATAAGGTTTCTTCCAGGATACTCGACCTGGCAGGAGGCAATCCCGATAAGATAACGGTAAAGATGATCGTGGAAGCGGCTGCCACGGACGATAAGGTGGCCGGTAATATACTCAACGAAGCCGGAGATTATCTCGGCGCGAAGGTAGCGGTCCTCATAAATCTCTTTAATCCGGATGCCGTAGTCATAGGACGCGGGATAGAGAAGTTCGGGGACGTATTCATGGCCGCTGTACGCGGCGGGGCGAAGAAATGGGCTTATGAGGAGAGCCTTAAGATAGTCAGGATAGTTCCCACCAGCCTGGAAGAGGATTCGATAGCCTGCGGTGCTGCATCGCTTGTGATGCAACAGGTGTTTGCTAGAATATAGGACAGAAGTCAGAAGCCAAAAGAAAAAAATGAAAAAAATTCTAGCTTTGATCCTTGTCAGCTGCCTGTTAATATCCGGATGCGGGAAGAAAGCCGATGATGCTGGCAGCGGGAAGACCCCGGAAATAATGATGTGGTTGATAGGCTCCGAAGGCCAAGCCATAACGATAAAGTCCCTCGCGGAAGATTTTTTAAAAAAGACCGGAATAAAAGTGAATTGCGAGGCCATCTCCTGGGGCGACGCACATTCAAAATATTTGACCTCGATAGCTGGAGGTGTTGCGCCGGACATAGGAACGATGGGCCTTACCTGGGGCACAGAGTTCGGCATTCTCGATTCAATGGTAGATCTGGCGGCGGCATATCCGGAAGAAGTCCGAGCTATAAAGGAGACGATATTTCCCGGCCTGTGGAATTCCATAGAATATAAAGGCAAGGTGTATGGTGTTCCGTTCGATCTGACCGAATATATCTTGTACTATAGAAGTGACATCGTAAAAGAACCTCCGCGTACATGGGAAGAACTCGAAGCGGTGCTGGCGGATCTCAATAAATCCAACAAAGGAATGATCTTCGATTGGGGGTCTTTGAGCTGGATAGGATATTCGCCGTTCCTGTGGCAAGCCGGCGGGGATTACTACTCACCCGACTACTCGAAAGTCATGATAGATTCCCCGGAAGCGGAGAGAGCGATGAGGTTCTTCTCCGAGCTTTATACGAAGTACAATGTACCGAAGACGAAGATACCTCTCGAGCAAGGCATGAGGACCGGGGATTTCCCCCTGGCAATATCCGGCAACTGGAAGATAGATGATTTACGTCTTTCAGCCCCGGAGATAGCCGGTAAATGGTCTATAGCTATGCTGCCGCAAGGCCCTTCCGGCAAGAGAACAGCCCTCATCGGCGGCAGGATAATGGGGATATTTGAACAGTCCAAACATAAGAAAGAGGCATGGGCCTTCATTCGGTATCTCTCCACACCAGAGATGCAGAAGGCTTTATATGAAGCCGCTCTGATCAAACAGGACACTTATTTCCCTCCGAATAAGAAGACATGGGCCATGATCGATATGGATCCTAAATTCAAGAAAGTCCTTGTCGACCAGGCCGAAGATTCGAAGGGGCCTCCGGCGATAGCCAATTGGGATGCCTATACGAGGTATATAGATAACGTGATACAGAGGTCCGTCCTGCAAGGGGTTGACCCAAAAGCAGGGCTCTCGGATGTGAAGAGGGAGCTTGAACGCGCCGCATCCAAGAGGTAGTTCCCCGATTTTGACATAGCAAAATCGGGATAAACTGTAGATTAGTAAAAATCCAGAATTTCCCATGTGAAATTCTGGGTAGTATAAAATTTTGACAAACCGTCAGTACGTAGTATAATTGGATAAAAAGTAAGTCGTTGGGGAATGCATGAAAAAGAGCTTTATATTTGTTGCCGTTTCCGTTTTTATCCTAGCGTCCTTATTTTGCATAGAGAGCGTATTTGCCGGCGCATGGACTGTTCCCAAAGATCATGTATGGAGCGAGTACTACATGAAGTGGGACTGGGCCAAAGAATCTTTCAACAGTAATTGGAAGAAAGAGAAGCTGAATAATAACGCCAGAAGCTGGGAATTCGTGCAGGAACCTAAGCTGGAATTCGGCGTTACCGATTCGCTGACAGCCCTTGGCAGTATAGAATACAAAGAAGCTCATTATAAAGAGTATGATAGGCCTGTCTCATGGGGATCATTTTCTCATAAAAATCACGGTATTACTTCGGTCAAAGTCGGCGGCAGGTGGAGATTCATGGATGCTCCTTTCGTCATGAGCACACAGACGAAGGTATTTATATATCCCGGATATGGGATACACCGCGGATCCGAAGCCCCATGGACAAATACACCGTCTATAGGTAAAGGAGATGATGCGGTTGAACAGAGGATCCTGATAGGCAAGACATTCTCCGTACCCATAACCGAGAAATTCAAGCTTCCATGCTATTTTGGCGCTGAGACCGGATACAGATGGCGCACGAAGCAAGTTTGTGATGACATACCGTATTTTGTAGAGGGCGGTTTTTGGCCTACGACATGGCTGCTCGTAAAGAGCGAGCTCGATGGATATATGTGTGTTCCCGGAACGGGACACATAAAGGAAGACTACGGCATATGGCGTATCGGCGGCGTATGGCAAGTCTTCGGAGGGGATAGCGTGCTTAGACAGGGTAATAAGTTATTCAATTTAGAGTTCCAATACGGCATGATGCTGTGGGGAAAGAATACTACAGCCTATCAGGAATGGGTCTGTAAGGTTCAGACGCAGTTTTAAAGGATAGCGAAGGGGAGGGAGAATTATGTTGGGATTAAAATTAAGGATGTTTCTTTTAACGGCTATATTGTTCGCGATAATATATGCTGTAGTTTCGATGATAAGCTACAGGATGGGCATCACGAACTTTTACTTTTACCTGGTATTTTCGTTTGTGATAATGCTCGCTCAGTACATGATAGGGCCTAAGATAGTCGAATGGTCGATGCGCGTAAAGTACATAAAAGAGAGTGAGAACCCCAGGCTCCATCAGATGGTCAGGGCGCTTGCCACAGCCGCGCATATACCCACCCCACGCATAGGGGTGGCGGATATAGAGATACCTAATGCATTCGCCTTCGGGCGCAGCATAAGGGACGGTAGGATATGCGTGACGCGAGGCATAATGAACCTATTGTCCGACGAGGAACTTAGAGCGGTGCTGGGACATGAGATGAGTCATATAAAGAACCGTGATGTCCTGACGATAACGCTTCTCTCTGTGATACCGATGATATTATACCGCATAGCCTGGCAACTGCTTTTTTTCGGCGATAGGCGCGATAGGAACTCCTCCGGCGGGACAGCCCTTATCGGGGTTGTCGCTTTTCTATTCTACTTTATAACCAATCTCCTTGTTCTTTACGCGTCAAGGATCAGGGAGTATTTTGCCGACAAAGGATCCGTAGATCTAGGTAACCGGCCCTCGGCGCTTGCTTCGGCGCTTTATAAGCTCGTATACGGGTCCGCCAGAATGCCTAAAGAGGCTATAAAAGACGTCGAGGGGATGAAGGCCTTCTTTGCCAATGATCCGTCAAGAGCGATGAACGATCTAAGCGACCTTAAAAACCTGGACCTTGACAAATCCGGCGACATATCGCCTTCGGAGATGGCCGCACTTACTAATAAACAGGTCAAGCTAGGCTTCGGTGACAAGATGATGGAGCTTATGAGCACGCATCCCAATATGCTTAAAAGGATAAAACGCTTGAGCAGCTGGGGTAGATAGTTTGAAGTTTAATTTTGAAGCCACCGGCGTAGGAAGCGTTCCTTTTACTGACCCGAAGACGGCCTGCCGGGTCATCTGTGAAAATTTTAAGTCGATACCGTTCTGGCCGCAGCTCCCCAAGAGATCATTCCTCGAGAATATGTATGTCCAATATGCCGAAGGCCTGCCCGGTTTGTCTATCGATGAAGAGAAGAAGACTATACATATAGATACTTCAAAAGTGGCTGCTGAAATAGAGAACGTATATTCCAAATATCTCGACGGAGATGTTGAGTTCTTCAGAATATCGGAAGCCAGGGCGAAGGGCCTATACGAGTTTCCGGAGGCGTTAAAGGGTTGTAAGGATATAAAACATATTAAAGGGCATATCACCGGGCCTTTAAGCTACGGCCTGTTTCTTACCGACCAGAACAAGAGGCCCGTGATATATGATAAGGATCTTTTCGAGATCCTTACAAAGACGCTCGTCATGAAGGCCAGGTGGCAGATAAGGCGTCTCAAGAAGATACATCCCTCGGTCATCATATTCATAGACGAGCCATATCTGGTGTCGATAGGTTCGAGCTTTGTTAATATAAGCGCCGAGAACGCCGCCGATAAGCTTGACGAGCTCGTAGACGCAATAAAGAAAGAGGGCGCCATTTGCGGGATCCACTGTTGCGGTAATACGGACTGGTCGATACTCTTAAAGAGGGATATTGACATATTGAACTTTGACGCCTATAATTTTATGAAAGAGTTTTCACTCTATCACGCTGATATAAAGAACTTTACATCGCGGGGAGGCACGATAGCCTGGGGCATGGTGCCTACGTCCGAGGCGATAGACACAGAGACCCGTAAGTCCCTCATAGAAAGATACGAGGAGGCCGTAAAGATGCTGTCGGACAAAGGCGTGGACAGAAATCTTATTTCATCACTTGTGACGCCGTCCTGCGGGGTCGGGGCGATGGATGAGACGAGGGCGGCTAAAGTAATAGAGATGACAGTGGCATTGTCGGCAAAGCTTATCAAAAATGGATAATATGCCTAAAAATTTTCTCGGATTAGAAGAAGATTATTCCAATTTCAAGAAGTCGAAGGCCGCCATATTGCAGGTGCCTTACGACAAGACGACCACATATATACACGGGGCTAAGGATGGCCCGGCCGCCATAATAGATTCCTCGAGGTATCTCGAGAGGTTTGATGAGGAGCTCAACCAGGAGACTTTTAAGATAGGTCTGCATACCATGGAGCCTTTGACGGTGGAAGGCCTTGAGCCTGAGGCGCTTCTTGAAAAAGTCCGCGCATCGACGGCCGAGATATTGAAGGCCAATAAATTCCCGATCCTGCTCGGCGGCGAACATTCCGTCTCGATAGGCGCGGTGAAGGCGCTTAAAGATGTATATCCAGATCTTTCGGTGCTGCAGATGGACGCTCATTACGACATGCGGGACGTATACTTCGGTTCGAAGCTGAACCACGGCTGCGTTGCGCGCAGGATATCGGAGATCTGCCCGATAGTTCAGGTAGGCATGAGAAGCTACTCTAAAGAGGAGAAGGACTTCCTGGCCTCACAACCAAACGGCAAGATAAAGTCGATAAATGTATATGATATACTCGATATGCCGATGTGGAAGGACAGGGCGTCGGCCAGCCTTTCCGAGCACGTATATATAACGGTCGATCTGGATGTTTTTGATCCTTCGATGGTACCGGCCGTGGGCACGCCTGAACCCGGCGGGCTGGGATGGTATGAGACGATCGATTTTCTAAAAGGAGTAGTCAAGGACAAGAAAGTGGTAGGGTTTGATATAGTGGAGCTCTGTCCGATAAAAGGGAATATTGCAAGCGATTTTCTGGCCGCAAAACTTCTATACAGGCTTCTTGGATATATATTTCCTACAAAGAGATGATGAAAGCGAGATGATATGCTTCTACTGCCGAGGAAAAGCCTTTTAGTCCCGAAGAAGATGTTCTTTACCAAGGGTGTCGGTACGCATAAAGCGGAACTCCGGAGCTTTGAGCTGGCCCTGCGCGAAGCCGGTATAGAGAAGTGTAATCTCGTTAAGGTTTCGAGCATCCTGCCGCCGGAATGCAAGATGATATCGAAGAATGAGGGCTTAAAAGAAGTCTATCCCGGCATGATAACTTATGTAGTTATGTCGCGCTGTTCCGGCAATGAGCCTCACCGCCTGATAGCGGTATCGATAGGCTGTGCCGTTCCGGCGGATCCTGCCGCATACGGGTACTTAAGTGAGCACCATGCCTTCGGGCAGAACGAAAAAGTCGCCGGTGACCTTGCCGAAGACCTCGCGGTAGAAATGTTAGCGTCCACACTGGGGCTTGAATTCGATGAGGACAAGTCGTGGGACGAAAATAAAGCTATATACCACCTAAGTGACAAGATAGTCCGCACGTCCAATACCACTCAGACCGCGGTCGTCGGCCCTGAGGGCAACTTCACGACCGTCGTCGCAGCGGCAGTCTTTCTATTCTAACGCGTTCGCTCGAAATTTTCCGCTTTCCTGTTTAAGGCCGCCTTCAGGAGCTGTGTCTGGCGGGGACGTAAAATTTTCCCGGCGAGAAAATTTTACTCGGAAGATCGCTCGCTCGCCTCATCTTTATTAGACAGCCCCATGCCCGCTCGCGATCTTCGACGCCCCGCCAGGCACAGCTCCTTCGGCGTCCTTATAAATTCAAGCGGAAAAGTTTCTCGCTCACTTATTTTGGAAAATCAGCGATAGCAAAGACGGCAGCTGGTTTTCCTTCAAGTGGCTCTATTCCATGCCGGGGATGGAATTAGCGGAGCGAGCTGATAGGGCGGTAGTTTTGGCGTTATCCGCCTGGAGCGAATGTTGTAAAATTTTGATTCTTATGGGCGATACAGAACGGACGCTGAAACTGCACTATAAAGAGCCATATTCGGTAGATGGGGTTTAAACCCCATCTACCGCTGTGTTGTATGCAGATTCAGCGGCCATCAAAATTTTACCACAGGCCCGCCGCATGCCCAATGCGGCGGGACGACGAGCGGAAGGCGGTAACGCAAAACTACCGCCATCTGTAAGAGGAGTATTTTCAATGAGAGCATAACGAGGCTTAGGGTTAACAAGGGGGCAGGACCCTAAAAATTTATCTAGCCAAGGAACTTATTTGGTATAATAAGCCTATGGACACACGACGGGTGAAGCTCCCCTTTAAGGTGCGAAAGCCTATCCTGGCATGCGGGGCGGATTTAAAAGGGGCTTTTGCGCTCGCTAAGGGCAGTGAAGCTTTCCTCTGCGAAGGTTTTGGGGACCTAAGCGATCTTGGTAACTTCCAGCGATATAAAAAGGCCATAGCTAAGGCTATAAAGACGACCGGCATAAAGCCGGATATCATCGCCCATGATATGCATCCGGGGTATTTTTCGACCCGTTTCGCAGAATTCTATACGCTAAACGCTAAACGCTATGTTCTATACGCTGTTCAGCACCATGAAGCGCACATAGCCTCCTGTATTGTTGACAATAATATCAAGGGCAGCGTTATCGGCGTCGCCTTCGACGGTACAGGTTATGGCACCGATGGTAATATATGGGGTGGGGAGTTTTTTATCGGGAGTTTAAAAGGTTTCAGGAGAGCGGCGCATTTAGAATATGTAGCGATGCCCGGAGCGGACGCCGCCGTACGCCAACCCTGGCGCATGACCGAGAGCTATAGATATGCGGCCGTCGGTAAGTGTAAAAATCCCATTATTAAGAAGATGATCGACCGGAGAATAAATTCACCCCTTACTTCCAGCGCCGGGCGTCTATTTGATGCGATCGCAAGTTTAGTTCTCGGCAGGAAGAAGGCCGATTTCGAGGCTGAACTGCCGATAGAATTTGAAAAGATAGCGGCAACGAATTGTGAAGACATATATAAATATATAACTAAACCCGAAGATTGTCCGAATATAATTAAAAGCGTTATAGCCGATATCCATAAAGGTGTAGATAAGGCGGTCATTTCGGCCAGATTTCATAATACGGTTGGCCGTATGATAGCAAAGACCGTGAGCCTTTTAGGGAAAAATAAACGCGTGAAGAATATAGTACTATCCGGCGGAGTCTTCCAGAACCGGTATCTGACCGGCAAGATCATAAAATATATGGATAAGTCCGGACTTAATGTTTACAGACATACAGGCTTGCCCACCACCGATTCTGGGATTCCGGTGGGACAGATAGCTATAACGCAAGCGAGATATCTATGTGTTTAGGAATACCGATGAAGATAGTGCGTATAGAAGGCGATGATGCCATCGTTTCGGCCGGAGGGCTCAAACGGAAAGCCAATATGTCGCTTCTAAAAGACGCGCGCATCGGAGAATATGTTCTTATACATGCCGGATTTGCAATAGAACGGGTGAAGGCAAAAGAGGCAAAGGCAACGCTAAGAGTGATAAGGGATATAGATGAAATACGTCGATGAGTTCAGGGACGAGGTCCTTATAGCGAAAGAAGCCGCGCATATAAGGGCCGCCGTAAATAGGAAATGGCGTTTCATGGAAGTCTGCGGCACGCATACGATGTCAATATTCAGGTTTGCCCTGCGCCAGATCCTTCCCGGGGATATAGAGCTTGTTTCAGGGCCCGGGTGCCCGGTCTGTGTGACGCCGAACGGTTATCTAGATAAGGCTATAGCGATAGCCGGTATGAAGAACGTCATCATTGCGACATTCGGAGATATGCTAAGGGTTCCAGGGTCTCACTCGACATTGGAAATCCAGAAGGCGGACGGGCGTGATATAAGGACCGTCTACTCTACGACGGATGCGCTCGAGATAGCCGAAAAGTACCCGACAAAAGAGGTTGTTTTTCTGGGAGTCGGTTTTGAGACGACGGTGCCGACGGTAGCCAAATCGATAATAATAGCGAAAAAGGCCGGATTAAAGAACTACTCGGTCCTGTCGGCTCACAAGACGATGCCGGAGGCTCTCGGGAGCCTTGCCGGTTCAGGCTTAAACGTCGACGGATTTATCCTGCCCGGGCACGTATCCGCGATAACGGGGACGAGCCCTTACCGATTCCTGGCCAAAATTTATAAGAAGCGGTGCGTCGTATCGGGGTTCGAGCCGCTCGACATATTGCAGTCGATATCAATCCTGATAAAACAAAGTCCGGCGAAAGTGGAGATACAATATAAAAGGATAGCGGCCCCCGGCGGCAATCCGAAGGCCAGGGTCTGTATATACAAGGTATTCGAGAAATGCGACTCTGTATGGCGCGGCATAGGAAGGGTGGCCGATAGCGGCCTTAAGATAAAGAAAGCCTATGCCGATCTTGACGCTGAGGTGAAGTTCCATCCGAGGGTTCGTCCGCCAAAAGAGGATAAGCGATGCAGATGCGGTGATGTATTAAGAGGTCTGATAGCGCCGACGGAATGTATGCTGTTCGGTAAAGCGTGCACGTCCCAGCACCCAATAGGAGCATGCATGGTTTCCAGCGAGGGCACATGCGCGGCTTATTATAAGTATAGGGGTAATATAAATGGATAGGATAACGATCTCGCACGGAAGCGGCGGTAAGGCGATGCATTCGCTAATAGACTCTCTTTTTATGAAAGAGCTTGGCAACAGTATATTGAGGCGAAAGTCCGATTCGGCGGTCGTAAAGGTAGGCTCCGAAGAGATAGCGTTCACGACAGATTCATATGTGGTGAAGCCGATAATATTCCCGGGCGGCGACATAGGATCGCTGGCTGTGCACGGCACAGTAAACGACCTTTCGGTCTGCGGCGCCAGGCCGCTTTATTTAAGCCTCGGGCTTGTCATCGAGGAAGGGCTTGATAAAAAGACGCTCACACGGATAATAAAATCTATAAATGCCGCGGCGAAGATTGCCGGGGTCCTCATAGTCACAGGCGATACCAAGGTCGTCGAAAAAGGCTCTTGCGATAAGATATTTATAAATACGAGCGGGATCGGCAAGGTCTATTATTCGGGTCTCTCAACCGATAAAATAAGGCCGCAAGACGTCGTCATAGTCAGCGGAAGTTTGGGCGAACACGCGATAGCCGTTTTGTCCAAAAGAGAAGGGATAAGTTTTGGGACGAATGTGAAGAGCGATTCCTCGTCCCTGAATGGAATGATCGCCGGGGCTTTGAAGGTTTCCCAAAACATCAGATTGATGCGCGATCCGACTCGCGGCGGGCTTGGGACGACACTAAATGAGATAGTATCCAGTGGGCGTTTTGGCATTGCTCTGGAAGAGAAGGATATTCCGGTAAGCGAGGGAGTCAGGGAAGCCTGCGAGCTTCTGGGATTTGACTCTCTCTACCTTGCGTGCGAAGGCCGGGCTGTATTTATCGCGGCTCCTCAGGATGCCGGTAAGGTCCTAAAAGCATTGAGGCGTGATCGTCTCGGGGAGGGTTCCAGGGTGATAGGTAGAATAACTTCCGATCATAAAGGCAAAGTCTACATGAGAACAACTTCCGGGGGACTTAGGCTTGTAGATATGTTATCCGGCGAACAACTGCCGAGGATATGTTAAAGAATGTACAAACCGAGGAATTACAGAAGATGGGCAAAGGCAGACGACCTGGTATATTTTGAGGTCACGGAGAAAGAGACGGATCTATCGATATATGCGGATCTTGATCTGAAAAAAGAAGCCTGCCGGGCCGTATTGCGATTAAGGTTAGATCTAGAGTC
>JAPLMF010000027.1:0-18303 GCA_026387155.1 Candidatus Omnitrophota bacterium | reverse complement strand
ATCTAGAGTCCTATATCGAGTCCGATCCTGAATTTTTTTCCTCCCTCCAACCTTTGGAATTAAAAGACGACGCTCCGAAGATAGCCAGGGTGATGGCCGAAGCCGGAAAAATTGCCGGTGTGGGGCCGATGGCGGCGGTAGCGGGAGCCTTCTCGGAATTTGTAGGAAGAGAATTGCTTAAATCGTCAAAACAGGTTATCATAGAAAACGGCGGTGACATATTCATCCGAAGCCTCGTCCCCAGGACGATAGGTATATATGCCGGTGAAGCGTCGCCTTTTACCGGGCGGCTCGCCATCCGGATAGAGGACGCCAAAAACGGTATCGGAGTATGCACTTCGAGCGGTACTGTTAGTCATAGCCTGAGTTTTGGCAAGACCGACGCGACGCTCATAATATCCGACTCGACTGCTCTCGCGGACGCTGCTGCTACTGCGGCCGGGAACGCGGTGAAGTCCAAAGAAGATATTGAAAAAGGCATAGCAATCGCAATGTCGATCGATGGAGTAAAAGGAGTATTGATAATCGTCGGAGATAAGATGGGGACAAGGGGAGAGATAAAGCTGGTTTAAGAGAGGAGATATCCATGGTGTTGAAGCGCATAGTCCTGACATTTCCACATAAGTTGGTCGACGAACCCATAGTCTATAAGCTCGTTAAGGACCATGATCTTGTATTCAATATCCTCCAGGCCAAGATAACGCCGAAAGAGGAAGGCTTGATGGTCCTCGAGCTTAAAGGAACCAAAGAGAATTATGCGAAAGGTATAAAGTATCTTGCCTCTATAGGGGTGAAGTTGAAGCCGCTGGATCAGGATGTTAGGAGGGATGAGGACCGTTGTACTCATTGCGGCGCCTGCATATCGATATGCCCAACAGAGTCGCTTTATGTAGACAAGAAGACGATGAAAGTCATATTCGATCCCGAGAAGTGCATAGCCTGCGAACTATGCGTCAAGGCTTGCCCTCCGAGGGCCATGATAGTCAAGTTCTGACTTGACTTGCGGCACGATCCGGGGCTAAAATAATGGCTCTCCCGTAATTTATATAATTATATGAAAAACAACCTTTATACAATAGGCAAGAAGGACCTTTTCGACCTATTTTCCAGACTGTCAGTCGGGTCCAGGGTCGTCGTTCCATATATAAGTGGTGAGAATTTCTATTTTGCCGACTTCGACTCCAATAAAGAGGATAATATAGAGCTTGGAGGGATAAGGCAGTCTGAGCCGGTGAAGTCCTTCTTCAGCCATGCCCGCGAAAAGGTTGCAGGAGGCGATAAAGGTAAGCCCAAACCGCTAATATTAGCCGGTGTAAAGTCATGTGACCTCGCCGGTTTTTATATACAGGATTCGGTTTTTCTCGGTGTAGAGTCTGAAGACCCAATATATACGGCGAATAGAAAGAATACGACGATAATATCGGTCGATTGTACTTTTGCAAAAGAGACTTGTTTCTGCATCGCCATAGAAGGCACTTCGTATCCCACAGCAAATTTCGACATGAACCTATCTATCATGGATAATAACATACTCGTGGAAGTGGCCACCGCCAAAGGCGCGGCGATAGTCTCCGGATACAGGATGTTCTTCAAGGACGCCAGCACGCGTCACACAGAGATAAGGGATTCAAACCGCAAAGCCGTATCCGCCGAGGTCAAGGATTTCATAGATAAAAGGGGCACGCCTGATGCGTCCAAGATAAAAGGTATGATCAAAGATAAATATAATCTGCAGGAACTGTGGCAGGATGCGGCTTCGACCTGCGTAGAGTGCGGCGCGTGCAACCTGATCTGCCCGACATGTCACTGTTTTCTGCTCTTTGATGAATCAAGAGGCGCTCACCCGATACGTAATCGCGTATGGGACTCATGCCTTTACAAAAGTTTCGCGCGCGTAGCCGGAGGTGCCAATCCGCGAAAGCATCTCTATGAAAGGATGCGCAATCGTTTTGACAAGAAGTTCAGCTTTTTCCCGGAGACTATCGGAAGGATAGCCTGTACCGGATGCGGAAGATGCATAGACGCTTGCGCCGGAAACATCGACATAAGAGAGGTCTTAAAAGGGCTCGTTAACGGAAAGTGGAATAAGCCGCCGCATAAATAAGCGTAAAGTGTAAAGCGAAAAGTGTAAAACTGATGAACGATCTGTATAAGAGTATAGAGGCCGAAGTTCTGGACGTCGTAACGGAGACGGCCAATATAAAAACTTTTACGCTCAAGCCAAAAGGCGATATAAGCTTCAGGGCCGGACAGTTCATGGAGGTGAGCTTGCCCGGGATAGGTGAGGCGCCGTTCACTCCGTCATCCAACCACGATAATAGAGATACGGTCGACTTTACGATAATGAGCGCGGGCCGTATAACAAAGCTTATGCACGAGGCAAAGCCCGGAGAGATATTCGGTTTAAGGGGGCCCTATGGTCTCGGGTATCCGCTCGACAGCTTCTTGCTCCTCTCCGAGCGCTTCTATATGCGCTCTTTAACGAAGTCGACAGCTATAAGAAGATAACGGTTAAATACGGCGCGCGCACTCCTAAGGATATAGTCTACAAAAGCGAGATTGACTTATGGCGGACAAAAGCCAAACACGTCGATATCGAAATATCGACGGATGTCGGCGACGATATCTGGAAGGGAAATGTAGGCTTGGTGACGACGATATTAAAAAAAGATGGTCTTGATATTGAGAATAGTGTGGCCATAGTCTGTGGTCCGCCGATAATGATGAAATTTGTGACCTTTAAACTTCTCGACCTTGGATTCAAGGACAGCCAGGTATATCTTTCGATGGAGAAGAACATGTCCTGTGGGATAGGCAAGTGCGGTCACTGCAGAATAGGACCTTATTACGCGTGCAAGGACGGCCCGGTGTTCACGTATGACAGGATAAAGGGGCTGCCAAACATTTGGGATTAGCGTTTAGCGGTTAGTAGTAACGCTATAGGCTATACGGTAAATATGAAGCGATTGCTTATTGACTTAGACATATGCTCCAAATGCGGCGAGTGCGATATGCTGTGCAGTTATATACAGCATCCCGGTAATAACGGTATATCAAGCCTTCGTGAGCTGGCGCATTTCTCCATAATCTGCCGCAAGTGCGACGACGCCCCGTGCGTGGCCGCATGCCCGTGGGATGCCTTGGAGCTGCAGGAATATAATATGATGAAGCGCTACATGATGCGCTGCACTTCGTGCAAGTCGTGTTCCCGGGCGTGCCCGTTCGGCACGATATACCCGGAGACTATACCATTCCTGCTTTCGGGCTGCGACTTCTGTATAGGAAGAGCCAAGGACGACGATGCCCCTATATGCATCGAATCGTGCCAGTGTGGTGGTATAAAGTATGGTGAGTTCGAAGAGAAGATAGAAGAGAAGATCTACAGGGTCTCGGAAAATCTTTTAGTCAAGACCTCGTTTAAATGGGAGAGGGTTGAAGAAGCCCCCAAAAAGAGATGAACCTGGCCGAATATTTATTCATGTTCCTTGTCTTTCCGGGACTCTTGTTCTCCGGGGCGGCCGGGCTTGTCATAGGCTGGGTAGATAGGAAAGTGACGGCGATGTTGCAGTGGAGGGTCGGTCCGCCATGGTACCAGAACTTTTTAGACACGGCGAAGCTTCTTTTGTATAAGGAGACGCTCATACCCAAAGGCATCGCCAGAGGGTATTTTCTCGGTATGCCGCTGCTGGCGCTCTCCGCCGCGACGCTGGCTTCAACTGTTTTACTTTCGGCTAATGGCAGTACAAGGGCGGGGTTTCTGGGGGATGTGATAGTTGTTGTCTATCTTTTGATGATGCCGCCGATAGCCCTGATGCTCGGCGCCTTCTCTTCGGCAAATACTCTTGCCACCGTAGGCGCCTCGCGCGAGATAAAACTGATGCTATCTTATGAACTACCTTTTCTTCTGGCGCTTTCCGTGCCGATCGTAAAATCCGGTTATGCGTTGAAGCTGGGGGATATAATAAACTACCAGGCAGCGAATGGAGCCGTGATAGGGAGCCCCTCCGGGGTTTTGTCATTCCTGGCTATGATATTCTGCATACAAGCTAAACTCGGGTTTGTCCCGTTCGATATGCCGGAGGCGGAGACCGAGCTCATGGCCGGGGTATATATAGAATATTCCGGGAAAGCTCTAGGGTTTTTCAAACTCGCCAAGTCGATAATGATCTTCGCCCTGCCGGTTCTTATCGTGACATTATACTGCGGTGGGGTGGGTTCGGGCGGTGTAGTCGATATTATGAAGGGTGCACTCGAATATATTGCAATAGTGTTCATCATGATATTAATAAAAAATACGAACCCACGAGTCAGGATAGATCACGCAATGAAGTTTTTCTGGGGGCCGGTTGCCTTTCTGGCCGCTCTTTCGTGCGTATTGGCCGTAATGGGGTACTAGGTATGGGATTAAGGGAAACTATATTATCTAAATCGATATATGTATTTCATCTGTCGAGCGGCAGCTGCAATAACTGCGACATCGAGATACTCGACTGCCTGACCCCGAGGTATGATCTCGAAAGGTTCGGCATAACGCTCGTCGGGAGCATAAGGCACGCCGACGTCCTATTGTGCACGGGGTCGACTAACAGGCTGACAGTTCCGATAATAAAAAAACTCTACGAGGAGATGCCGAAGCCCGCCTTTGTAGTCGCCTTCGGCGCCTGCGGATCCTCGAGAGGATTGTTCAAGGATAGTTACAATACCGGTCAGCCCTTGGACGAGATAATACCAGTAGACGCTTACATACCGGGATGTCCCCCAAAACCGGAGGCGATAATAGGGGGCCTTATGAAGCTCATAGGAAAGATCAAAGAGAAGAATAAAGGAAAATAAAAGGATGAATATAGACGAAGCGCTTAAAAGCATAACCGATCACTTCGGCTCGCGGGTACTCAAGGTCTCCAGACGAAGCGTCAAGAGAGCTTACATAGATATATACCCTAAGGACGTTGTAGATATCGTCAGGTATATGTTTAAAGATATGGCTTTCAGGTTCAATATAGCTTCGGCGGTCGATGATTTCGACGGCCTGGAGATACTTTATCATTTTTCGTATGACACCTCAGGCTTTGTGATATCCGTGCGCGCGCTTCTAAAAGATAAGAGCGACCCGCATATAGATACGATAACGGAAGTGACCAGATCCGCGTGGTGGATAGAACGCGAGATACATGAACTTTTCGGGATAGAGTTTGATGGTAATAAAGACCTGCGGCCGCTGCTCCTTCCGGATGACTGGCCGTCCGGCGTATATCCTTTGAGAAAAAACTTTGTAGTGCCAAAGAGAGATTCGAGGAAAGAATGAGCCATAAAGCGCATGTTCCGATAGGTCCGTACCATCCGCTCCAGGAGGAACCGGAGTTCTACAAACTCGTTGTCGACGGCGAGAAGGTAGTCGACGTAGATGTCCGTATAGGGTACAACCATCGGGGCATAGAAAAGATATCCGAATCCAAGAACTTCGACCAATCGATATTTATAGTCGAGCGCATATGCGGGATATGCTCATCGTCGCATCCGATAGCGTGCGTGCAGGCGATAGAGGATATAGCGGATATACCTGTTCCTGAAAGGGCCCTGTATATACGCTCCATAAACCAGGAGCTGGAACGCATACATTCCCACCTTTTGTGGCTGGGCCTTGCGGGACATTTTCTGGGTTACAATACAGTATTCATGTGGGCGTGGAAGTACAGGGAGCTCATATGCGACATAATGGAGACGGTGACCGGGAACCGCCAGAACTATGCGATGCATAAGGTCGGGGGCGTCAGGCGCGATATCGAGCGCGAGCACGTCTCCTATATACTGACGAGGCTGGACGAATTCCTGAAACAGCTCGATATGCTTAAAGGAGCGGTTTTAGACGATCCCGTGATACATGCCCGCCTTAAGGGCGTAGGGGTCCTCACAAAAGAGGCCGCTATCGACTATGCGACTCTCGGACCGGTGGCCAGAGCCTCCGGGGTGGATATAGATGTGAGACGCGATCACCCGTACGCGGCTTACGATAAGATAAAATGGAACGTCATAACCCGTGAAGAGGGCGACGTATTCGCCAAGACCGTCGTGAGGATACTTGAGATGTATGAGTCGGCATCGATAATAAGGCAGTGTCTGGATAAGATGCCGCAGGGCCCGATAGATTCAAATCCCAAAGATATACCGGCAGGCGAAGGGATAGGGTTGGCGGAGGCGCCGAGAGGCGAATGCTTTCACTACATAAAGTCGGATGGCACCAATTCACCAACCAGACATAAGATACGCGCCCCGACCTATATGAACTTCCCGACTTTCAAGGAGACTGTTATAGGTGAGACGATTTCGGATGCGACGATAATATTAGCGGGTATAGATCCGTGCTATTGCTGCACCGAACGTATGCTGATAGTCGATACAAAGGACAAAATCTTTATGAATGTGGAAGAGCTCATAAGGCTTTCGCAAGAAGCGACGGCTCGTATTAAAGAGAAGATGGGGATAAAGTAGATGGTTGGTTACAATTCATTGGAGTTGCTGGTAGGCCTGCCGTTATTGGCCGGGCTATTCTGCCTGATATTGTCGGATAGATTTAAGGACCTGGCGAGGATAGTATCCTTATTAGTGTCTCTGGCGGTTTTTGCCGGAAGCGTATATCTTTTCATTAATAAGCCCGGCCCATGGCAATTAGGATCAAATATCATGCTGGCCTCCGACAATCTTTCCTCATTTATAGCGCTCGGCATATCCTTTTTTGCTTTGACGGTGTCGGTATATTCACTGACCTATTCGACAAGATCTCTGGGGCGTTATTTTGGGTATATTCTGATAACGCTGGGCGCAGCTCTCGGAGCAGCATTTTCCGTTAACTTTATAGCGTTACTGGTATTTTGGGGGATCGTAGCCGCAATGCTGTACCTTCTGGTAAATATCGCGGGTACGGAGGCTTCCGCCGTCGCGGCCAAAAAAGCGATAATAATAGTCGGCGGGACGGATGCGCTCCTAATATTCGGCGTAGGGCTCATCTGGCACATAACGGGTAGTTTTAATATGGGCGCTTCGAGGATAGGACTGTCCGGCCTGACCGCTTTCTCGTCGTATCTGGTCATTGCCGCTGCCGGGTTGGCAAAAGCCGGAGCGATGCCTTTTCACTCATGGGTCCCGGAAGTCGCCGAACACGCACCCATATCGGTCACGGCGTACTTGCCGGCTTCGGTAGATAAGCTGCTCGGAATATACCTCCTGATGCGAGCGTCGCTTACCATATTCAAAATGAGCGATATCGCAAATCTCGTTCTTTTAATAGTTGGCGCTATAACGATAGTATTCGCCGTGCTATTCGCTTTGGTGCAGCACGACATGAAAAAGCTTTTGGGATATCACGCGGTCTCCCAGGTAGGATACATGGTTCTGGGGATAGGCACCGCCAATCCCATAGGGATGGCCGGGGCGTTATTTCACATGCTGAACAATTCCATATACAAATCCTGCCTCTTCCTTTCCGCAGGAAACGTCGAGCACAGGTCGGGGGAGACCGATCTTTCGAAGCTGGGGGGCCTTGCGAAGTACATGCCTATTACATTCGCGGCGTTTTTTGTGGCGTCATTATCGATATCGGGTATACCGCCTTTTAATGGTTTTGTATCAAAGTGGATGTTGTATCAGGGGGTCATTGCCTCCGTCGGACTAGGGGGCAAACTTAAAGTTCTATGGCTGGTCGCTGCGATGTTCGGGAGTGCCCTTACCGTAGCAAGCTTCATGAAACTTATCCACGCCGTATTTTTAGGAAGGCCTGACGGCGACTTTGCGCACATAAAAGAAGCGCCTTTCAATATGACCATGCCGGTCGTCGTACTCGCTTCCATATGCATAATATTCGGCATCGGCGCTTTCGTCCTGCCGCTACCGCTGTTGATAGCTCCGGCCATAGGGCTCGGGATATCCTATTCCGGGGCATGGCAGCCGATGCCGGCGACGCTATTGATATTAGCCGGCCTTGTGATAGGCGTCGGAGGGTACTTATTGCTTAAGACCGCGAAATTTCGTCAGACCGATACTTTTGTCGGCGGCTGGGATCCCGATAAACTCGGGAGGGTAGACGGGACCGAATTTTACAATACCGTGACTGACATAAAGATGGTAGGCAAGGCCGTGAAGCTCGAGGCCGGAGGCGGATTCGATATATACTCGATATCGAGCAGCATTATCAAGGCTATGTCGAGGCCTCTAAGATTTCTCCATAATGGTATATTACCAACCTACATGGTCTGGTGCCTTTTAGGGGCGATAGGTATAATGTTCTTCATCTTTTTGAGGTAGGCCAGTGATAGAGATACATCTTGTACTAATATTCATGATAGCCGCAGCGGTGATAGCGGTGTCTGTGAAGGACCTTCTTTCAAGTGTCGTTGCTATAGGCGCGGTGGGGGTGGGTCTTGCCATGGCGTTCCTCCTTCTGAAAGCCCCGGACCTTGCAATATTGCAGCTCGTCGTGGAGATATTGAGCCTGATAATACTTGTGCACGCGACGACCAGGCAGGACCTGCCTTTTAGCACATCCGGTAGGTGGCTATTCAATACGATCTCGACATTATTCTTTGTAGTGGTCTTTCTCATGGTTGCGCATAAAGCGTTAAAAGGTATTCCTATTGTTGGGGCGTCGTTACCCGGAGCAGTGCAGCCGATCATGGAGAATGTACCCGCTAAAGAGGAGACAGGCAATCTCGTGGCGACTATTCTGATGAAGACCAGGGCGATCGATACGCTGGGCGAAGTGGCCGCGCTCTTTACCGCGGTGGTGGGGGTTTTGGCCATATCTCGGAAGATAGGAAGGACCGGAGGCGGCAATGGTCTATAAAAGCCCCAATAAAGGCATGACCGTCATAGTCAAGACCGTCACCAGGCTTACGCTCGCATTCATACTCATTTACGGCATTTACATAGGGATGACCGGGGGAGTATCTCCCGGGGGAGGGTTTACCGGCGGTGTCATATTGGCGCTTGCGTTCGTACACATAATGCTAGCTTTTGGCAAGGAAGCGGCCCTAAGGAAGCTTCGCGCAAATACACTCAGGATGGTGATGGGGCCCGCCGCTTTTATATTCCTTTTGGGCGTGGCGACAGGACGTGTACCGGAGGAGATAGGGGCCATATGTGAGATGGTAATAGTGGGAACAGGGTTATTCGCCATATTCATCGCACTGGTCCTGGCTTCGAAGAGCGATAGAAATTCAGAATAGGAAAGGCGATAGTAGATGACCGCGTATATTTTGTGTTTTGTGCTATTCTCGATAGGGCTTTTCTCTGTAGTGCGTAAACGCAATATAATAAAGATAATAATCGGGATCGGCATAATGGAGTATGCCGTTAACCTATTCCTGATACTGATAGGATATTGCAAGGAGGGGCGCGTGCCCATATTAACAGAAGGCCAGTCTATAAAGAATATGGTAGATCCGATCCCTCAGGCCATGGTGCTTGTTTCGATAGTGTTGGGTCTAACCCTGACTCTATTTTTGGTGGCGGTAGCCATAAGGATATATGAAAAGTACGGGACGTTCGATATAACTAAGATAAACAGGCTTAAAGGATGACACCCCAAGCGTTAGTACCATACATGATATTCGTACCGCTAGCGGCAGCCTTCCTTATACCGCCTTTCGGCAAGAAGTTCAAGAGGGCCGGCGACGCAATACCGTGCGCGGCGTCGGTGTGCGTTACGACCCTTGGGCTATATCTTGCTTCTTCGGTCGCATTGTCGAAGGTGCTCGTCCATAAGCCTTACGGCTGGCAGGCCCCGTTTGGGACAGCGTTCGTGGTCGACGGACTGTCGGGTATCTTTCTCGTCGCGATGAATATAGTGGCTCTCGTAGTGGCCGTATATTCGATAGGATATCTTAATACCTATACGGATCGCTGGAAATTTTCCTCATTATTCATGCTTATGCTTGCGGGTATAAACGGCGTGCTAATATCGGGAGATATATTCACGCTTTATGTATTTCTTGAGATAGCCGCGATATCGGGATATTTTCTCGTAGCGTTCGGCATAGCGCCGGACGGCCTGGAGGCGGCATTCAAGTATGCCGTGATGGGCGCCCTGGCCTCGGTATTTGTGTTGCTCGGCATCGCCCTTATCTATGCGCACACATCAACCTTAAGCATAGCGGGGATAGCCTCGGTGATATCTGTTGGCCAGCAGACGGATGTTTTGAAATTTGCGACCGTACTGCTCCTGGTGGCTTTCAGCATTAAGGCGGCCTTAGTCCCGTTCCATGCCTGGCTTCCTTACGCGTACTCTTCTGCACCGGCGCCGATATCGGCTATGCTAGCCGGGGTATCGACGAAAGTCCTCGGCATATATACTATAATGCGGATATTCTTCGTGATGTTCGAGATGACGCCGCAGGTTTCGATGGTACTTATAGCTTTGGGAGTTGCTTCAATGGTCGTTGCCAGCATCCTGGCATTTGTGCAGGTCGATATTAAGAGGTTATTTGCCTATTCAAGCATAAGTCAGATCGGTTATGTGGCGCTTGGCTTAGGGGTGGGGACTCCGCTTGCGGTCTTCGGGGCTTTATTCCATCTACTGAATCACAGCGCGTTCAAGCCGCTTCTCTTCCTGGCTTCAGGAGCGATCACCAGACTTACCGGCACCAGGAATTTGGGGAAGATAAGAGGCGTGATGAAGGATTCTCCGGTCACGGGTACGGCGACGCTCGTCGGTTCGCTTTCCATATGCGGAATCCCTCCGCTGGGCGGGTTCTGGTCGAAGCTTATCATAATACTCGCCTGCATACAGGCCGGCCGCCCGGTCCTGGCGCTGGTGGCGGTGGTCGTTAGCGTGTTGACACTGGCTTACTATTTCAGGTCGATTACACAGGTCATATTCGGCAAATCCGTAATACGCGGGCAACGGGAAGGGGCGGTTACCGTATCTATGGCCATCGCGATGGTCACGCTAGTAATCATATCGGCTTCGATGGCGATACTCCTTCTGCCTAATACCGGCAACGCGGTATTGAAGGAAGCGGTATCGGTCATATTGAACGGCAAGAGTTATTCCGCCATGGTCGCGGGAGTATTGAAATGATATTGAAAATAATATTGTCTCTGTTATGGTTCGCCATCTGGATGCTGTTATCCTGGCCGCCTACCATAACCAATGCGCTGGCCGGGATAGCCGTCGCGGCATTCGTCACTTTCATGACGAGCGATATGTTCGACAGTGGCGCGAATCCTTTAAGAAAGCCGTCCAGGTATCTGTGGTTCGTCTGGTATGCAGCGGTATTTTTATGGGAATGTGTTAAGGCCAATTTAGACGTCGCTTATAGGGTCATACACCCGGACCTTCCGATAAGGCCGGGGACCGTCAAGATAAAGACTGCGCTTAAATCCGATATTGGGCTGACATTTCTGGCAAACTCGATAACCCTGACACCCGGTACGACGACGGTCGATATAGATAAAGAGCGCGGCCTTATTTATGTTCACAGGATGTATATAAAAGACGGGCTTGCGATTTCGGATCGTCTTCCGGTAGTCGACAGATTTGAAAAGATATTGAGAAAGGTATTCGAATAATATGGGCAGGAGGATGCGCTGGCTTTTGGGACTTTTAGCGATATCGGCGGCTGTTGTATTGATATTCGCCGCGCCGCTGCCGTCGATGCTCCGCTGGCAATCGCCGCTTCTGGCCAGGGCATTTCTTTGGCTTGTAATGTCGGCCGGCCTTTGCCTGTGGCGTGTATTGCGCGGTCCGACCGCGCCAGACAGGGCCGTGGCCATAGATATGCTCGGCATCCTTATAGTGGGGCTATGCGCTCTTCTTAGCATTCCGACAGGGCGTGATTGGTATATAGACATAGGCATAGCCTGGGCTCTGCAGAGTTTTATAGGGATAATGGCGCTGTCAAAATCGATGGAGGGCAAAGACTTCGATGATTGAGCATATAGGATATGCGCTGATACTTGTAGGGCTATTCTTCGATTTCTTCGGATGTCTGGGGATCATACGGCTTCCGGACGTTTATAACAGGCTGCAGGCCTCGGCCAAATGTATAACGCTCGGAACCTGCGGGATACTATTCGGGTTATTTCTGATAAAGGGTTTCACGGCTACCGGGATAAAAGCGCTTTTGTGCCTATTATTTATAATCCTTACCGCGCCGGTCTCTGCGCATGCGCTGGCCAGGGGGGCTTACCGGTCGGGTGTTAAACCATGCCCGGAGACGGTCGTTGATGAATACGGTGAAGATATCAAGAATATAAAGTGAGGTGAGAATGGATATCGGCGATATAAGAACGCAAGCTTTCGGAATGGCCGACACGGTGAGCGACATCCTCGGCCTTGTGGAAAAAGGTTTTATGGAAAATAAGGATTTGTATCTCTCGGAGGCGATGGTGAAAGAGGAGAGCCTGAACGAATCGGAGAAGTCGTTGACGAGAAATATCCTGGACCTCTCGAAGGCGGCGGGTGACAAGAAGGAACTGTCGATACTCGCGCAGGCGGTCGAGACCTTCGAACGCATGGGAGATGAGGCCTCAAGCCTTGTCGAGAGGATGGAGGTCAAGGTGGCTGAGAAGCTCATGTTCGACGAAACGAGCGTCAGCCAGTTCATGGAGACTTATAATGTCATGAAGAAGTCGGTCGAGATGATGCGCGATTTTTTGAAGTACCATGACTCGGCGATAAGACAGCGCGTGATAGATAACGGGTTTCAGGTAAAAGAATTGGTGGAGAGATACCGAAAAGAGCACGCCGACAGACTGGTGCAGGGTATCTGCACACCGCTCGGCGCAAACATGTACTTCGACATGCTGGACTTCACCGGCAACCTGGCCAGGCATGCGTCGAACGTGGTGAAATTATTCTAACGATATGAGATATCCTAAATTACGGGAACTTAAGGAAGCGATCACGGCCATAATAAAAGGGCCGTGTACCACCAAATACCCCTACCAGCCGCATTCACCGGCAAAAAGGTTCAGGGGTAAACCCGTTTATTCCAACGACGGCTGCATCGCATGTGCGGCATGTTCGCTCGTCTGTCCGGCGAGGGCAATCGAGGTAAAGGATACGGTCGATCGTAAAAAAGCGGTACGCAGGATGGTGCTCCACTTAGATGAGTGTCATTATTGCGGACAGTGCAGCGCGTTATGTACTACAAAGGCGGATTCACCACCCGGGATAAAACATACAACGGAATTCGATCTGGCCGGATTAGACAGGCGCCAGATGATATCTCAGACGGACGAAAAGGAGCTTGCGTTGTGTGAAGCTTGCGGCGATGTCATAACCGCGAAAGCGCATCTCGAGTGGCTGGCGAAAAGACTCGGAGAGATCCGACAGAATAAAAGTTCTATGCGCCAAATGCAGAAGGGTCACCACGATTGAAAAATATTAATCCTTCGCAGGAGCCAAACCCGGAATTATCCGCCGAGATATCGGTGCGTCTCAAAGGAAAACTCGCCATAGTCGGTATAGGCAATATAATAAGAGGGGACGATGGCCTGGGGCCGAAGCTTATAGAGATACTTAAGGGCCGCGGGGGACTGCCGGGAGCGTCTTTGTTCGATTGTGGGACGGCGCCGGAGAATTACATATTCCCGATATTGTCGACGTCCTGCGATACATTGATGCTGGTAGATGCCGCCGACATAGGCAAACAGCCCGGAGCTGTCGCGGTATTCGATCTGGACAAAATATCGAGGGTCAGTTTTTCCACTCATAATCCGTCTCCGCGCCTATTTACCGATCTTTTGAAGACGGGGAAAGAAGATATGAATATCTTTGTAATATCCGTCCAGCCGAAATCTACCGGTATAGGGGCGAGCCTAAGCGAAGAGGTCTTAAGATCGCTTGAGAATATAGCCGATATATTCTGCGCTGCCGGCACCGCTACACAGCAAGTTTCATTGTAAACCACTATAAAACTAACAAGTTGACAATAACCTTCCTTTAAGTTAAAA
Source organism: Candidatus Omnitrophota bacterium (assembly GCA_026387155.1). Classification (GTDB taxonomy): domain Bacteria; phylum Omnitrophota; class Gorgyraeia; order 2-01-FULL-45-10; family 2-01-FULL-45-10; genus JAPLMF01. Next base: position 4,353 of record JAPLMF010000027.1, on the reverse strand, counting down.
TCCGGATATGATGCGCTTTAAAGCGGTCTTGACGGCCGTCATATCTATAGCGTGTTTAACTACCGAGTCTCGATGTGAAGACGAGAGATCTCTTGGCAGGCTCGTCGTAACGCCCTCCCGCATAGCGTCCTCAAGTTTTGCCCGGTCCATAACGGTGCTCGAAAAAGGAGTTTCGGACATGTCGGTCTATAATGCCACACCGGATATGATAGGCAATATCGGAGGTATCGATATAAGGCGCAGGGGACCTGAGAACGTGCAGGCCGATGTCAGTATACGCGGTACGACCTTTGAAGAGAATTCCGTACTGATAGATGGTATACGAATAAACGATCCGCAGACGGGCCACTACACGATGGACCTGCCGATCACCCCTGAAGATATAGACAGGGTCGAGATTTTGAAAGGCCCGGGCTCAAGTCTCTACGGCCCTAACGCGTTCGGTGGCGTCATTAATATAATAACGAAGAAGCCCGAAGGTAAAAAGATAACGTTCGACGCAGAGGGAGGGACGTTCGATTATTCAAAGGTCGCATTATCGTGCACGGCGCCTTTCGGGCCTGTAGATAACCGTTTTTCGATACAACAGAGCCGGTCTACCGGGTATATGCAGGATACAAACTTCAATATTCTATCGCTTGCCAACTCATCATCGATCAAGACCTTCCTCGGGGTGTACGATTTTCTCTTCGGCTATACGAAGAAAGATTACGGCGCAAGCGACTTCTATTCAAACCTCTATCCGAATGAGGCTGAAGACACCGACACGAGGTTCTTCAATATCGCCGGCCTTGCGGAGGCCGGAGATTTGACGGTGCGGCCGAGCCTATTTTTACGCCGACACTGGGATAAGTTCAGGCTCGATCTAAATCGTCCGGGATGGCAGACGAACTACTCCACAGTTTATAGCTATGGCGGCGGATCAACTTTCAACTTCACACATGACCTGGCGGACATCTCGTATGGGTTCGAGGTGGCCCGTGACACAATAAATTCGACCAATATGAAGAGTCACGAGCGTTATTCCGAAGGTTTATACGCCGAGGCCGCGCCTAAGATATTACCTGAACTGTATCTCAACCTGGCCCTGAGGGCCGACCATTTCGACGGTTTTGGATGGGAGGCTTCGCCGTCGGTATCGGCAAGTTACAGGATATATGATGGATTATCGCTAAGGGGAGCGGTGGGAAAGGCGTACAGGATACCGACTTTTACGGAGCTCTACTATATCGATGCGGCCAATATGGGCAATTCTAGTTTAAAACCGGAGAACTCCTGGACCTACGAAACGGGCATGGACTATTCCCGCAAATCTTTGAAGGCCGGTCTTACATATTTTTACAGAGACTCATACGACACGATAGATTGGGTAAGATATTTACCCAAAGCTCCCTGGCGCGCTTCGAACATAGGCACCACCTCAACGAACGGCGTCGAAGTCTCGATAGCGCTGGACAGGTTCTTTTTAAATTACACGTGCCTCGACGTATATTCAAAGCATGGTTACGCATCGAAATACGCGCTCGACTACCTTAAGCAGCAGATATCGGCAGGGGTTTTACTTGAATTGTCCGGGTTCAAGAATTCCTGGGTATTGAACTGGAAGAAGAGGGTGGGGAGCCAGGCAGTAGTGATCGCAGATACGAGAATAACGAAGAATATGTTTAATAGTAAGGGAGTGAAGCTGGACGCATTCTTTGAGATATCGAACATATTTAATACACCGTATTCCGAAGTCGCCAATGTCGAATCCCCCGGGAGGTGGATAAAGTCCGGCGCCCGCCTCGAATTCTAGGATTGACACCCACAACCCCTTAACATATAATCAACTTAAATATGGATAAGCTGATGAAGAGACCGATCCTGCCCGTGATCATATTTCTTGCGCTTTCCTGGTATCTGTTCTTCTTCCGACTCGACGCCATGGGCCTCACCGATCCCGATGAGACTTTTTACGCTCAGACCGCAAAGGAGATGCTGGCTAAAAATGAGTGGCTGACCCCGCAAATTCTCGGGAAGCCTCAGTTCGAGAAGCCGATCCTTTTTTACTGGCTGGTCGAACTTTCTTTTAAGGCCTTCGGCGTTAATGAGACGGCCGCGCGTCTGCCCTCGGCGGTATTTGGCACGATCGGCATAATTGCGACATATCTTTTGGGAAGCCTTTTATTAAATAAGAGGACCGGACTTTTGGCCGCCGCGATGCTCGCGGTTAGCGTAGAGTACGTCATCTTATCAAGAGCCTGTGTTACTGACATGATGTTATTTTCCCTCATGCTCCTGGGAGTCCTATTCTTCTTTTACGGCCATCTGAAGGGAAAGAGATACGCATATATTCTATCCGCAGCATTTTTTGCGCTCGCGGTATTGACGAAGGGGCCGATCGCCGTAATGCTCCCCGGGCTGGCGTTTTTACTTTATTTTGGGGAATGCTTTTATCGACGCGTTCTTTGGGTTCCAGAATATTACCAGATTTACACAGTCAGAACACAAGATAGGCTCGCAGGTATACTATAACATACCGATACTTTTGGGCGGGTTCTTCCCGTGGAGCGTATTTCTCCCCTTTGGGTTATGGTGCTCATTCAAAAAAGTTTTCAATGCCAAGCTTCCGGACCGGCGCGAGCGGAATGGCATGATATTTATATTGGTATGGCTCTTCTCCATATTTTTATTCTTTACGATTTCGAGCACAAAATTACCGACATACATATTTCCGTGCTTTGTATCTGCCGCGCTTATCTCGGGCGCGTCCTGGGACGACTTTCTAAGATCCCGGCCATCTGAACGAACAGAAAAATGGGTCAAGGGCTCTTATTATGCGCTCATCGTAATAGTCGTACTCGGCATTGCGGGTGCGTCGATATACTTAAGCGGACATTATCCGTCGATATTAAAAAGTTTAATCTTACCGTACTCCATGCTTTTATTCGGCATTGCGATGTCGCTTGTCGCCTTTCTTAGCGGGAAGAAGCTATGGACATTTATACTGATAGCCTATGCGATGCTGCTATTCCTTTACCCGGTATCGAAGCTCGTCCTCCCGGAGCTCGGGGAGTTCGAAACTAGCAAGACCGTAGCGGCAAAATTGGCCGCTCTGATGTCTCCCGGCGAACGATTAGGCTCGGAAGACCGCTACATAGAGGGCCTTGCGTTCTACACCGGTCATATCTCCCAGGACTTGGGCAATTACGACGATATGGTAAATTTTCTGGGTTCAAAGGATCACGTATGGTGTGTGTTGAAGGAGAAGAACTACATACAGTTTAACGCGCTGGATACTTACGTGGTTTATAAGCTAGGTAAAAGAGCGATATTGACGAATATTTTGCCCGCGGACGGAAAATATATGATGAAGAGAGGTAAGATCAAATGACTAATAAAGAAATGAATGTATCTTTTGTGCTTCCTATGTTCAACGAGGCTGAAAATATCGCCGCTACGATCGGGCGCCTCGGCAAGCTTGCCGAGGCAATATGCGGCTCCTATGAGATAGTGGTTTCCGACGACGCCTCGACCGACAGGAGCGCGGATATAGTAGATGGCCTTGCGGCAAAGGACGCCCGAATAAGGCTTGTGCGGCTTACAAAGAATTCTAATTTCGGCGGCGCGCTGAACGCGGGCTTGCGGGCGGCTTCAAAAGATATAGTCGTCTATACGGACTCGGATCTGCCGGCCAAAGAGGAGGATATACGGAAAGCGATAGAGTTATTGGAAGGTGCCGATATAGTCACGGCTTACAGCCTGGTAATAAAGGACTCGAGCTTTAAGCGCATCGTGATGTCCAAGGTATATAACTTTCTGGTGCAGCTCTTATTTGGGCTATCGCTTCTGGATATAAATTCGGGTTTAAAAGTTTACAGGCGAAAGATTATAGAAGGTATGGAGCTTAAATCGGAAAGCCCTTTCATAGATGTGGAGATATTCGCGGAGGCCTTAAAACGCGGCGCCAGGATACGTCAGTATGGGCTGATATTCGACTTAAGGACGAAGGGCCACTCAAGCATATCGCGGCTCGGTGTAGTCGCGCGTACTTTCAGGGACATGTGCGCGTACAAGTTCTCAAAATGAACCCCGTTAGATATTCCAATGGGGTGATAGCAGGAGATATTTAACGGGGTGAAGAAACTTATCGTAACGGCGGATGATTTTGGGCTGACGCATAGCATCAATGAAGGTATATTGATGGCGGCCAGAGAGGGGATAGTGACCAATATAAACCTCATCCCGACCGGTGACGCTTCAGGCGATGCCATCGCGGTAATAAAGTACGACAAGATCCCCGAGATAGGCGTCCACCTTGCCCTCACAGAGACTCGCCCTGTTACAAACATCAGGCTTATATCGAGCATCATC
>JAPLMF010000031.1:11559-18167 GCA_026387155.1 Candidatus Omnitrophota bacterium | reverse complement strand
CCCGGTATCCTTTTCGTGACCTTTGAAACCATTGATTATTTCAGTTTTCTTCTCTTTTACCAATGCCATTTTTTATACCCTTCCTTTTGTGATTTTGCTTATGGTATCATACTATTCATTATTTGTAAAGCTAAACCTGTGTCCTTCTTTATCTGTCTGACGAGGGCCCCGGCGTCCTTAAAACGCCTCTCATCCCGGATCTTCTGCACAAAATATATCTCTATCTCTTTGCCATAGATACGAGTCTTAAAGTCAAATATATGTGCTTCGATATCCGGCTCCTCATCGCGGGGGGCGTAAAATGTAGGCCTCTTACCTATATTAAGTACTCCTCCCCTCACAACCCTACCTATCCGTACCTTCACCGCGTATACCCCTGTCGGAGGTATCACTTCGTGATGCGGATTGATGTTAGCGGTAGGATACCCCAGGACCCTGGCGAATCTGGCGCCCCGAACCACCGTACCCAGTATCGATACTCCCCTGCCCAGAAGTCGCTTGGCCTTATTAAGTTCACCTGAGGTGATATACTCCCGTATCAGACTGGAGGAGACTACCTCACCCGAAACCTTAACGGGGGAGACCAAAACCACCTTTACGCCGTACGGTGAGGCGATCCTGTTAAGATCTACGGAACCGGCGGACGCCGAATTGCCGAAATAAAAATTTTCTCCCGTATATATAAATCTGGCTCCAAGCCTGCCTATCAGTATCTTCCTTACAAAACTTTCAGGGCTCATATTCGCGAAAGGTTTCGCAAAATTTATAACCACGGTCGTATCGACGCCCAGCCTTCTGAAAAGATCCAGCCTGTGATCTAAAGAGATGAGGCTCGCCACATTTTTCGACTGTGAGAGCACACTCGAAGGATGGGGGTCGAAGGTCACTACGACCGCCTCAATATTTTTATCCCTGGCGCGCGCTACAACTTTTCCGATTATCTCTCTGTGCCCAACATGGACACCGTCGAACACGCCTATTGTGACAGCGGAAGCTCTTATCGGGCGTTTCAGATTTCGTAAGCCGCGGATTATACGCATTGTATGGTTGAGAATTGAGAATTAAGAATTGAGAGTGTTGAAAGTTTATCTATCGTAATTGCCTCGGCTATCGTGAACTTTCCGGAGCGGGTCCGGCGGAGCGCCGAAAGATACGCGCCGTATCCCAGACGCTCGCCTATATCTGCGGCAAGCTTTCGTATATATGTTCCCTTCGAACAAGTGACGCAAAACCTCACCTTCGGTAACGATATCTCCATTATATCGAGCCGCAATATCATGATCTTACGGGGTTCTTTTTCGACCCTGATGCCCTTACGCGCCAGCTCATAAAGTTTCTTTCCTTTGTGTTTTACAGCGGAATAAGCCGGAGGAATCTGCTCTATGGGCCCCAGAAAAGCGTCGAAGGCTTCTTTTATCCTGACTGGATCAGGATATATGGACTTCCCTGAATCGGTTATAACGCCTTCGGCGTCTTCCGTATCGGATCTGGCCCCGAGGGTAAGCTCGGCTTCGTATTCCTTATCGTCACTTGAGAGCCTGCTCGACTCCTTCGTACATTTACCTGTTAATATGACGAGGACGCCGGTAGCCATAGGATCGAGCGTGCCGGCGTGGCCTACCTTCTTTATATGCAAAGTCTTTCGTACGATATCGACGATATCGTGGCTGGTGGGGCCTTTAGGCTTATCTATTACTATTATTCCGTCCATTGGATAATGTCTCTTCGATCTTTGAGAGCACCTTCGTCCTGACATCAGATAGGCTTCCGGCTATTACGCATCCTGACGCTTTAACGTGCCCGCCGCCACCGAACGCTGACGCTATCACATTCACATCGGCATCACCTTTCGAGCGGAAGCTCACGTTTACTATACCGGGTGATTTGGTCTCTTCCTTGAATATGACGGCAACCTTCACACCTTCTATCGAGCGGGCGTAGTTGACAAAACCTTCCGACTTTGCGACGTCGGCGCCGGTAGTTTTAAGCATCTCATTCGTTATCTCCAGATACGCCACCTCGCCGGTCTTATTCACTTTTATTGTGGAGAGAACTAGCCCAAGAAAACTTATATCTGTCGCCGACCTTCGGTCATATACGTCTTCTGACACGGTAGCCGGCTTGAGTCCGTACCCTAAAAGCTCACCGGCTATCTTATGTGTTGTACCGGTCGTATTGTCATAATTGAATGACCCGGTATCGGTAAGTATCGCTATATATAGAACGAGCGCGGCGTCTCTGGAAAGCTCTACGTCGAACTTTTTGAATAACAGGTACACCATCTCCCCGGCTGAACTGGCTTCCGGGTCAACCCATATCGCGTCCCCGAACTTTTCGTTCGAGATGTGATGGTCTATATTTATTACCGTCTTGTCTTTCGTAAGAAGATTACTCACCCTTCCTATCCTCTTTAATGTCGGGCAATCGAGCACAACGGCAGCATCAAAGTCCGGCACGCGATCTAACCTGTTAGATATATCCTTTGATCCGGGCAGAAATCTGTAGTGATCCGGAACGAGATCGTTATCGACTATAAGGGCGGTCTTCCCGAGCTTCTCTAAGAGCTCTTTCATGGCCAGCTGACTTCCTATAGAGTCCCCTTCCAGGTTTATGTGGGCGGTTATAATAAACTTCTTATGCTTCTTTATCGCCTGTATTACCTTCTCCATCATCCGTCTCCTCTTTGGGTTTTTTTATACCGTTCAGTATCTCATATATATGCTGCGTATGCTCGAGAGTGTTATCTATCACGAACGATATCTCAGGCATAAACCTTAGCTTTATCCTGTCGGCTATGAGGCCTTTTATGTAGCCTTTCGCGCTGTTCAATCCCCTCAAAGCCTTATTCTTATCGGCGCTCTTTCCCAGCACGCTGAAATAGATACGGGCATATCGCAGATCCTTTGTAAGATCCACCTTCGTTATCGTTATAAAACCGATACGAGGATCCTTTATCTGAGATTGGGCTATCATCGATATCTCCTGCCGGATGGCTTCCTGTATCCTCTCGGGCCGCTGTCTGCTCATAGTATCTCCTTTGAAATGAGCATAAGCTCTTTCTGTATCCGGGCCGGGGATACTGTATCGAGCGCGCGATTTATAAGCGCCTTCTTCATCAGTAGATCCGTCTTGGGCTCTATCGAAAAACCGAAACGCGCGGCAAAACGCCTTGCTCTTAATATCCGTGTAGGGTCGTCTGTGAACGATCTTGAATGCATTATCCTTATACGACCCGATTTCAAGTCGCCGATGCCATCGAATAGGTCGTAGACCTCACCGAAATCTTTCGCCATCACCGAAACTGCGATAGCATTTATTGTGAAGTCCCTGCGCCTCAGATCCTCTTTAAGTGTGCTCGGCTTCGTCGTAGGCATGGCGCCGGGCCGTTTGTAAGTCTCGCTCCTTGCGGTGGCAAGATCGATCTTCGATCCGTCCTTAAAAGCGAGCGTGCACGTACCAAAACTTTTGTAAACGGTTATAACGGCTCCCGTATCTTTCGCAATAGCCTTGCCAAGTTTTATCGCGTCTCCTTCGACCGTTATATCAATGTCTATATGGCTCCTACCCAGGATGATATCGCGCACAGAGCCTCCAACCATATATGAACGATACCCTAAGGAGCCGGCTTTAAGACCGACCTCTCGCACAAGTGTAAACGCCTTGGACGGAAACACAGCCTCTATTTTACTCTTTATATTCATAATATTCTCCATTTCATCCCGGGATGGATCTGTTAAGGCCTCGGATGGAACTGCCTGTGTATCGATTTTAACCTTTCCTTGTTTATATGTGTATAAAGCTGGGTCGTCGATATATCCGCATGCCCGAGCATCTCCTGCACTACCCTTAAGTCGGCACCCCGCTCCAGCAAGTGAGTCGCGAAACTATGGCGAAGCGTATGCGGCGTTATCTCCTTCTTTATTCTCGCCATCTTCGTATACTTCTTTATCATCTTCCAGAAAGTCTGTCGCGAGATCTTCTTGCCAAGCCGCGACAGGAATAGATGTGTATCCTGCCGCTTTCCCGCCATGGCCGGCCTCACCTTCTCTATATAGCGCGAGAGCGCCTCTTTCGCCTTATTACCTACAGGTATTATCCTCTCTTTATCACCTTTGCCCCTGCATTTTACAAATCCCATATCGAGATTCAGGCCCTCTATAGGGAGATTGACCACCTCCGACACCCTCATCCCGGTAGCATACAAAAGCTCTATAGCCGCCTTATCCCTTATCCCCACCGAATCCCTTAAGTCCGGACCGGCCAAAATCTTATCGACCTCGGCCAATAGCAGCACCGACGGAATCGGTCTTATCAGTTTAGGTGACTCCAGTATCCCGGCAACATCTTCCCTGGCAAGACGTTCCTGTATAAGGAACCTGTAGAACATCTTTATCGCGACTAGTCCCCGCGATATCGAATTGCCCGATATATTTTTATCTTTGCGGGACAAGAGATAGTTCATTATATCCTGCCGCTTTATCCGGTCTATATCGGCCATGCCCTTAGACTCCAGGTACTTCATAAAACTGTTCAGGTCGGCACTATATGCGGCAATAGTATTCTTGCTCAAACCGCGCTCGACCGATAGATAATTAATAAATTCAGCTATAAGCTCTTTCATGAAATGAACGGGTTCGAGCTCCTTTCTTCGCCTATCGTCGACTCGGGACCATGCCCGGGATATATTATTATGTCATCGGCAAGCGGCATCAGCTTCTGACATATCGATTTAATCAAAGCGTCCTCGCTGCCATACTCGAAATCGGTCCGCCCCACTCCGCCGGCAAATAGCGTATCCCCGGTAAACACAACATCATCCAGCGCTATCGATATCGAACCGGGCGTATGACCCGGAGTATGCATTACTTCCATTGTAAGTGTACCCAGCTTCACAGTATCGCCATCTTTAAGTATTCTGGACGCCGCGGGTGAAACGAACGGGAAGAGGAACGCCCCCGAAAGGTTCTTACCCGGATCGAGAAGAAAATCTTTATCAAATTCATGTATATATATCGGCACCCGGAAATAGGAATTGGCCGCTATATGATCTCCGTGGCCATGCGTATTGATTATGAAATCGAGACGCAAGCCGTTATCCTCCAAAAAATCCTTTATTTTTTCCGCGTCGCCGCCCGGGTCTATCAGACATGCGTCATTGGTGGAAGTATCCCATACGACGTAGCAGTTGGTCTCGATAGGTCCCGTCACAAAACGCTTGATCATAAAACTACTCCGCTTTTGGCTGACTTTGGCCATTCGCCACCTCTTGCGGTTTGGGCAGATCCGCTGTAATATTTGGCTCGTCCTCATAGCTGGTACGAATGCTGTCTTTAACCTTACTATATATGAAGATTCTCTTTATATATCTGGATTCACGTTCAAGCGTCATCATAATATAGTTACGATTGAACGTAGTAAGGTCCTCTTTTACCAGTATATCCTTTATTTTGGCCAGCCTTACTATATGGACCTCAAGCTCTGCGGCCTTCTCCGGCAGAAGCATATTCTGCATGTCTCTAAGATTTGACAGAATGTGCTCTATGCATACCATATTTTTCTTATTGTTCTGGCCGAGGACCATTATCATCTCGGATTGAAAAGACTCCCAATATACATAATGTTTCTTATAAAGTTCCGGAGTCGGTTTCCGCTCGTACTTCTTCACTTGATAGATGCGCGGCATCTTGACCGCCTCTTTTTTCTTCCTGGTGAATTTTTTCTGAATGCTTGCGCAACCGGCTATGTTAAATATCAGAAATAATGCGATAGCAAATGTTAAAACCCTTTTCATCTCTTCACCCCGTTATCTTTTTAAACTCATCTTCCGTCACGACCCTGACCCCCAGAGCCCTGGCCTTTTCCAGTTTTGATCCGGACTCCTCGCCGGCAACCAGAATATCCGTCTTATTGGTGACGCTTGAAGAGGCGTTCCCGCCGAGCCTCCTTACCAGATCTTCGGCCTCCTGCCTCGACATCGACTTAAGCGTCCCGGTTATGACCACCGTCTTCCCGGCCAATTTGGCAAAAGCCTCTTTTCTGGGAGGCGTCATCTTAAGCCCTGCCGCTTCAAGCTTTGTTACAACAGAAATATTCTCTTTATTCGCAAAAAAGTCGATAACAGATCCGGCGGCAACCGGCCCTATATCCCGGATCTTCGTAAGCTCATTCGTTGTGGTCTTCTTAAGCTTCTCGATCGAACCGAATACTTCGGCAAGAACCCATGCCGCTCTCTCGCCTACATGACGTATCCCCAGGCCATATATCAGGCGGTTTAAGTCATTAGACCTTGATCTGTCTATGGCCTCAATAAGGTTAGAAGCGCTCTTTTGGGCCATACGGTCCAGCTTCATGATGTCTTCGGTCTTAAGAGTATATATATCACCGTAATCCTTTATCAGGGCTTTGTCAACCAGTTGGTTGACTATGGCATCACCCATACCATCTATGTCCATCGCCTTCCTGGATGCAAAATGGAGAACTGCCTCCTTAGTCTGGGCCGGGCATGTAACGTTTCCGCAGCGCAGCGCCACCTCTTCGGGGTCTCTTACTAGCTTTGAACCGCACACCGGGCACTTGCCGGGGAGTTTAATATCTCTTTCCATGCCGGT
>JAPLMF010000031.1:0-11517 GCA_026387155.1 Candidatus Omnitrophota bacterium | reverse complement strand
CTCTTCTCTTTGCCGGTCCTCTTCTCCTTAGCTACCGAAATGACCTTCGGTATTATTTCACCGGACTTCTCTACATAGACTTTATCCCCTATCTTTACGCCGAGTCTTTCAATCTCATCAAAATTATGAAGTGTAGCCCTCGAAACCGTAGTGCCTGAAAGTTGGACGGGTTTTAATATTGCCACCGGCGTCACCGTGCCGGTACGGCCCACGCCGAGAATTACATCAAGGACTTCCGTAAGCGTCCTTTCCGCCGGGAATTTATAAGCTATGGCCCATCTCGGGCTCTTAGATGTCACGCCCAGGATCTCTCTGTCGGAAAGATCATTGACCTTTAGTACCATGCCATCAATATTAAAATCGAGCTTATCCTTCTTAGGCTCCCACGAATCGCAGAAAGCTATCACCTCTTCTATATCTAAACAGAGCTTATAATGCGGGTTGACTTTAAATCCCGCATTTTTTAGATAGTCGAGGGCTTCCGTATGTTTTTTAAAGTAAACTCCTTCGTAATACCCTATCCCCCAGACGAACATATCCAGTCCGCGCTTCGCCACCTCATTTGGATCAAGAAGCTTAAGAGATCCCGCAGCGGCGTTCCTCGGATTAGCAAATAGCTCTTCGCCCCTTTCCTCCTTGCCGCGGTTTATACGCTCAAAAGCCTTCTTCGTCATGTATACTTCGCCTCGGACTTCTATAGAGACTGGGATTTTTTTTATCTTCTCATTGAATACAAGCGGCGCCGACCTTATTGTCTTAAGGTTCGCCGAGACATCCTCCCCATTCTCGCCGTCACCCCTGGTGGCTCCCCTGATAAAAAGCCCATTCTCATACAATAGCGATATACTGACGCCGTCAAATTTAAGTTCGACTATATATTCCACTTTCCGGTCTTTTAAGTTCTTACGAACTCTTCTATCAAAATCCCGTATTTCCTCGGCTGAATACGTATTGTCCATGCTGAGCATCGGAACTATATGTTTCACCGTAGAAAAACCCTTGGATGGCTCGCCACCCACGCGCTGCGTAGGAGAATCGGCCGTTACAAGCTCCGGGTACTCGGCCTCCAGATCTCTCAGCTTACGATATATGAGGTCGTATTCACCGTCGGATATTTCAGGAGTGTTCAGGACATAGTATAGGTGGTCGTGACGCCGAATGACGCCCTTTAACTCACCTATCTTCTTTTTCGCTTCTTTAGAATCCAATTTATACTCCCTCGCGGAGCCTGTCTCCCAAAAATACAGGGAGCCCGGCGTCTAAAATCTTTTTACGAGCTTTTTCAATATCGTAATCGACCCTGATGATCTTAATATCGAATTTATCATCGTCATATATAACGAAACTTGCGCGGTGATCTCTGTCGCGCGGCTGCCCTATACTGCCGGCGTTAACTACGCGTCTTTCACTATCAAATTTATATATATGCGCCGCGTGAGTATGCCCTATGAAGAGTAGTGGAGTAGTCGAAAGCTTCATCGATTCGGCTGCTTCGGCACTGCTAAATATGTAATTAAAATCAGCCGGCTCTTTCAACGAACCGTGCACCAGCGTAAACTTTTTACTCACATGTACTGCCGAAAGCGACTTAAGGTACTCCAACTCCAAACTTCTGAGTACTTTTCTGGTCCACAAAACCGCGGCCCTGGCGTATTCGTTAAAATCACCGAGATCGAACGACCCGACAACCCCCCTGTCGTGATTGCCGGCTATCGAGGCCGACGGCTTAAGCGACCGAAGCAGTCTTATGCACTCCGAAGGGTTAGCGCCATACCCGACAATATCACCCAAAGATACATATGAATCAATATCTTCGGTCTCAAGATATTTTAAGACCGCTTCGAAAGCTTCGAGGTTACCGTGTATGTCAGATAGTACGGCGTATCTCAACTTAGAACCTTATGTCGAAGGACCCAAACTCTCCGGTAGCTTCACCCAGACCGCTTTTCACTTGACGTATGTAGCCATCGAATATATCTAGAATCTTTTGCCGGAAACTTTCGAGTGCCGGCTCTTCCCCTTCAACGACCGCCTCAACACGGCCGTCGCCGAGGTTCTTGACCCATCCAAAAAGGCCCAAAGAGTTGGCCGTGCGTTCGACGGTAAAGCGAAAACCGACTCCTTGGACAGAGCCGGTATAATAGATATGTAGGCGTTTCTGCATGATCCGACCATTAAAAAGCCTGTCCTACAAAGCCTTCAGGCTAATCTCCGCTGTTGGCGTAGTAGGATGGTCGGGAAGGTGGGATTTGAACCCACGACCTCTTGGTCCCGAACCAAGCGCGCTAGCCGGGCTGCGCTACTTCCCGATTGAAATAAATTTGAAGATTCAAAAGAGCCATTATTATATCATGTTGGTGGGATTTTCCCGCCAAGCATCTTTTATAGCGATGGGGCGGGATCCCGCCGACCCGGCAAACAACTGTCTTAAGGCGGGAGAACCCACGACCTCTTGGTCCCGAACCAAGCGCGCTAGCCGGGCTGCGCTACTTCCCAATTATATTAGGTATTATTTTAACATATATAACTACGACGGGCAATAGAAAGAAAAATACGAACCAGGTGTGTATGCTGACACCTTTAAGTAATCCGTAAGTGTAAGCCGCGGTAGGGCCATCGGAAAGGTTGACACGCTTGACCTGCTCTATTATCTCTATGGGGAATGTTACGCAGTTAGCCAATCCCCTGCCAAGCTTTTTCAATGCATCGTCGCAATACGCGCTTGAAGCTATCATACTTAAAACAAATAAAACTATGAGACCTGTCGATAGAATTTTTTTAAACATCGCCTCTCCTCTATTTGCATAGACTATATCACATAGTTCGGATCTTTTCAAATAAATCCCTTATCCTCTAGAAATTTTTTTGTAACCTTTGCTGAAACCGATCCCCTTCCGGAAGGTTCCGCTTCGCTCCGTGCTGCCTTAGCGATGTACTTCCCTATCACGTCGAACTCCACGTTGACCCTGTCACCGGACTTCCTAAACCCGAGCGTAGTCGTCTTGAGCGTATGCGGTATAAGATACACATTAAAACCATCACCCTTGCATTCACCTATAGTAAGACTTATTCCGTCGATCGTAACCGACCCCTTATCTACATAAAGATCGCTGAAACCATCTGGTACATCTATATTCATCAAAAAACTGTCTCCGGCCTTGCCGACGACGCGAATGGTCCCGACACAGTCTATATGCCCCTGCACGAAGTGCCCACCAAAAAGACCGTCGGCCTTCATAGAGCCTTCGAGGTTTACGGCGGCGCCTTCCTTCATAGCCGCAAGGGTCGAGCGGCGCGCGGTCTCCTCCATCACGTCGAAAGTGATCGACGAATTAGCGGTCGTTATCGCGGTAAGACATACGCCATTTATCGCAACACTATCTCCGATATTCAAACCTCGAATAACTTCCTTGGAGTTTACCGTGATCGAGATGATCCCGCCCCTTTTATCTATACGGCTTATTGAACCTATCTCTTTTACTATACCGGTAAACATCGTTTACGCGTACCCTTCTATAAGCACATCCCGCCCGACCATGACGGCTCTCATATCTTTTATCCCGATAGCATCCTTGACGAGTTTTACACCTTCACCCTCAACGGATGTCGCGGCGGACCTTCCGCCTATTATCTTAGGAGCGACAAAAAATAGATATCGGTCGACGAGTCCGCCCTTTACAAGGCTCGCGGCGAGTTCCCCACCACCCTCGACTAAAATATTAATAAGGCCCATCTTGCCCAGATTCCTAAGCAGATCTTTAAGATCTACTTTACCGTCAGGCCCGACAGCTACGATAACCTTCGATTTCTCCGCACTACGGAATATTTTAGCCGATGATGGTATCGAGGCTCTTCCGCCGGCTATCACCCTCATCGGCTGTTTAGATCCGGGTATTTTACAGAGTAGCGAAGGATCGTCTTTTAATACGGTATTCGCGCCGACCATGACCGCGTCAACCTTGCCGCGCAGCCTTTGAACATACGCTCTTGCCTCTTCCGATGTTATCCATTTGGAATTCCCTGTGCTGGTAGCGATCTTTCCATCGAGCGACTGCGCCATCTTAAGTGTTACGTAAGGCAGGCCTGTTGTAATATATTTTATATATGGCAAGTTTATCAATGCAGCTTCCTTCCCGAGGACACCGGTTACTATTTTTATACCGGCCCGTTTCAATCGCACCATCCCCTTACCGTTATTTACAGGGTTTGGATCTTTTATACCGATGATCACGCGCTTTATTCCGGCCTTTATTATAGCACCGGTACACGGCGGGGTCCTGCCAAAATGGTCGCATGGCTCGAGAGTGACATAAAGATCCGCGCCCCTGGCCTTTAATCCGGCATCGCGTATAGCGTTAACTTCGGCATGCGGAAGGCCGCATCTCTTGTGATATCCCTTACCGACCACACGGTGCGCCTTCACCAGTACAGCTCCGACTAAAGGATTCGGGCTTGTCATGCCTTCGGCTTTCTTCGCGAGCCGTATCGCGGTCTTCATGTATCCCGGATCGATACTGGTCATCTTTTTGCCGCTTCTTTCAGCTTCTCGACCAAGTCATACGATATCCGCACCGTCCCGATAAGGACCTTGCCTTTTCCGGCTCCATGGCAATCGGATCCGCCGGTCATGAGAAGCCCGAGCGATTTTGCCAGCTCTTCGTAATGGCGGGTCGTACTGCTATTGTGGTCGGTGTGATATACCTCGATGCCTTTCAATCCGTAATCGGCCAGCTCCTGTATATATTCGTCCTTCCTCATTATCCCGGGATGGGCAATCACCGGTACACCGCCGGCTTCAATTACCATCTCAATGGCTTCCTTCGGTTCAAACTTTATATTCGGAACATAACAAGACCTGCCAAAACCTAAATATTTTTCGAAAACCTCCCTGAAACTCTTTGCGGCGCCGGAGGAGAGTATCGCGCGGGCCAGATGGAGACGCCCAACGGATCCTTTGCCGGCGATTCCGAATACATCTGCCGCTTCTATTTTTATGCCTTTGGACTCAAGTTTCTCGAGCATCTTATGAATGCGGTCTATCCTGCCATCCTGAATAGTCTTAAGTTTTTTTTGCAGCCATTCGAGCCGCCAGTCTATCAGATACCCTAGTATATGTATCTCGGCATCGGGCTTCTCCACCGTCAGCTCTATACCCGAAATGATTTCTATACCTTTGGTGTCACCTATCTTTATACACGGCTGGATACCGTCGGTTGTATCATGGTCGCATATCGCTATGGCCGACAGCGCCTTTTCTTCGGCGGCAGCCAAAACCTCTTCGGGAGAAAAGGTCGAATCGGAATAATATGTGTGAACATGCAAGTCCGCGTATTTCATCTATACCTTCTTCGTTTTTTCGGATTTACTGACCTTGTCAAGCACTCCATTCACGAACTTGCCGGAATCCTTATCCCCGTATTTTTTCGCTATGTCGATCGCTTCATTTATGGCGACTTTCGGCGGGATATCTTCACAGAAGAGCAGCTCATAAGCGGCCGCGCGCAATACGTTCCTGTCTATAACGGCCATGCGCTTAAGCTGCCAGTTAGTCGTACATTCCGTTATTACCTTGTCGATGAGTTCTCGGTTCTTGTAAAAGCCGAGCACTACGGCATTCGCGAACTCTATGACCTCTTTATCGGACTCATCATTATCTTTCCAAAATACTTCGATGCACTTCTCCGGGTCCTCGCCGGTTATGTCTACGGCATAAAGTATCTTCAACGCGTGCTCGCGCGCTTTAGTACGCTTTCTCATATCTTCTCGTAGAGGTTCGCCATCTCGATCGCCGACATCGCCGCATCCCTGCCTTTATTGCCGTCTTTGGTCCCGGCTCTTTCTATCGCCTGTTCGAGATTATCGGCGGTTATGACCCCAAATATACATGGTACGCCGGTATCGAGCGATACCTTAGCCACGCCCTTGGCGGCTTCGCTAGCCACGAACTCAAAATGCGGCGTCGCGCCGCGTATCACCGTGCCCAGACATATCACTGCATCATACTTTTTGGATTTCGCCATCTTAAGGGCCACCATCGGTATCTCGAAAGCTCCCGGTACCCATACAGTGACCTGGCTCTTCTCATCGGCGCCATGACGCACGAGCGTATCGATACATCCCTCCAAAAGTTTCGATGAAATAAACTCATTGAAGCGCGATATCACTATCCCGAACGACTTGCCTTTCGCCACCATATCTGCTTTTATCACGTTTGCCATTGCATTACCTCCTTTGTTTGCCTCGTCAGTTATAAGTTATAACCTACAACTTAATCACATGCCCCAGCTTTTCCTTCTTCGTCCTGAGATACCGCCGGTTTGTCTTGACCGGTTTTATGTCTATCGGCACCCTCTCTACCACCTTAAGTCCATAACCTTCCAGCCCCACTATCTTCTTAGGGTTATTCGTGAGAAGCCTTATCCTCGTAAGCCCAAGATCAGCTAGTATCTGTGCTCCTATGCCATAGTCGCGCAGATCCGCCTTAAAACCCAACGCATTATTGGCTTCGACGGTATCTAGCCCCTTGTCCTGGAGCTCATAGGCTTTGAGCTTATTAGCTAATCCTATCCCGCGGCCTTCCTGTCTCATATAAAGTATTACGCCGCTTCCTTTTTTATCTATCGCCTTCATAGCGGCCTTAAGCTGCTCTCCGCAGTCGCACCTCTTCGAACCGAATACGTCACCGGTAAGGCACTCGGAGTGGACCCTTACCAGAGAACCGGTCTTTGAAGGCTTCCCTCTAACGAGCGCAAGATGATGATATTTATCGGTGAAAGACTCATAAACGTAAACTTTGAAATCGCCGAATTCCGTAGGTATCTTCGTCACGGCTAATCTTTTTATAAGCTTTTCGGACTTACGCCTGTATTCTATGATCGAGGCTATCGTACATATCCTGAGCTTGTGGATTTTCGCGAACCGGACGAGATCGGCCGTTCTGGCCATAGTGCCGTCGTCCTTCATTATTTCGCATATTACGCCGACCGGCGCAAGTCCTGAAAGTTTCATCAGGTCGACGGATGCTTCCGTATGCCCGGCGCGGACGAGGACCCCTCCCTCGTTTGCCCTTAACGGGAATATGTGCCCGGGGCGCACGATATCGCCGGAGGAAGCCTCGGGGTCTGACAATATATTTATGGTGCGCGCCCTGTCATGAACGGATATACCGGTCGTTACGCCATAACCTGCGTCGCAGGAGATCGCCCAGCCTGTCTTGTAATGATCCGGTGGCTTTGAGGCCATAGGATGCAGCTGAAGCAAATCGAGGCGTTCACCTTCCATGGGAACGCATATGAGCCCGCGGCCATACTTTGTCATGAAGTTTATGTCGGTAGGCTTGGTAAAGCACCCTGCCAGTCCCCCTCGTTCTCGCGGTCCTCGTCATCTATAACGATGACCATCTTGCCGCGCTTTATGTCGGCTATGATCTGCCGGATCGAATTCAGTTTCATAAAAAAAGCCTCGAAGTTACCCTTCGGGGCTCGCACATTCTGTGGATCATTAACCAGTCGTCTTCTACTATCCCGACTATACGGTCGGCTCCTGAGTTCCACAGGATCAATCCCGGATTTGACGGGAGTCGCGGGCTTTAACCGCCGGTCGAGGAATTTTTACCCTACGAAGCATTCAGCCTATTATGTGTTGAATGCGAAGTAGAGTCACCTCACCCCGAAGACTGACTATATTTTACCACCTCACAGCCGGCTGTCAAGAAGTTTCACTCATTCACACCGGGGGTGGAATGAGTGAAGCGAGCAGAACCGTCATCGATTGACAGCCAGCCGGGGGTGTGCTATGCTATGATCAAAAGGAGGACTTATGGTAAAGAAAGCACTCGTATTAGCAGTATTGGTCATATTCTGCGCCGCGAATTTTGCGATGGCAGCAGACAAGACAAAGAAGGCTGTCCCGGCCGCTTCAGACAAAGCGCCGGTAACCACAACGCGACAGATGCCGCCCAGGCCGGAATTCTCTATGATGGCAGGTAAGGTCGAAAGTGTCGACTCCTCGGATCCGACGAACGTCAGGATCACGATTAAGAACGATAAGGATGGAACCTCTCATACGCTTACCGTAATGCCGTGGACCAACATAACCAAATCGACCGAGCTCTCGGAACTGAAGACCGGCGAGGCCGTTAGGGTTATGGGGCGCAAAGTTCAAGGTAAAGAGATCGCTATGGGCATAATGTTCGGAAAGATGCCCACGCCTCCTTCACAGAAGCAGGTACCGCCACCGCAAGCCGCGATCCAAGCAAAAGACCAGGCGAAGAAGTAACTGATGCTCGAGAAGGACGATATTAAACTGCTTAAGCTGGAATTGGAGCGCCTCGAATGGGAGCTCTCTCTCCTGTCCGAGGTCTCCAATGCCATGCGCAGTACGCTTAAGCTGGATCAGATATTCTACATAATCCTCACCGCCCTCACCTCCCATGAAGGTCTCGGATTTAATCGCGCCATGCTCTTCCTGGTGAATGAAAAAGAGACGGTGCTGGAGGGCATAATGGGTATCGGTCCGCATTCTGCCGAAGAAGCCGGCAAGATCTGGAACGCCATATCTTCGAGTAAGAAAACCCTTGAAAACTTCATAGAGAGCTACGATATCTTCAAGCGTGACTCGGAGTCGAGACTAAATTCCATTGTAAAAGGCATAAAGATACCGCTTCGCGAGGATATGGGAATTCTGGCTCTAACGATACTTGAAGGCATGCCGTTTGAAATAACAAATCAGGAAGCCAAAAAACTGGTAGACCAAAATACACAGAAGGCCCTGAATACGGACTTCTTCGTAACGGTACCTTTAAGAGCAAAGGATAAAATCCTGGGCGCCATCCTCGTCGATAATATATTCAATAAGAAACCTATAACAAAAACAGACGTCAGGATGCTGACTATGTTCGCCAACCACGCGGGGTTGGCGATAGAAAATTCCAGGCTTTACGAAGAGACAGTATACCTTTCCAATACCGACTGGCTAACGAAGCTCTGGAATTACGGCAGATTCCAACAAAGCCTCTCTTTCGAAATAGAAAAGACAAAGCGTGAAGACGGCCGCTTGAGCCTTGTAATGGTCGATGTGGACAACTTCAAAAATTACAACGACACGCTTGGCCATATGAAGGGCGACGAAGCTATCAAGACAATAGCCGCGACGCTGAGCAGCAAATCACGCAAGATCGATACGGTAGCCAGATATGGCGGAGAAGAGTTTGCCATCATAATGCCAGGAACCTCTAAAGAGAATGCCCGCCTATTCGCCGAAAGACTGCGCAGTGAAGTCGAGAAGATATATGCGGACGAAAAAGATATCCAGCCAAATAAGCGCCTTACAATAAGCTGCGGAGTAGCTTCCTACCCTGAGGATGCAACCTCTAAGGAAGATCTGGTAATGAGGTCGGATATAGCGCTCTACGAGGCGAAGATGGCCGGCAAGAACAGGTCATGTATATATTCGACCGGTATGGAAGAAAAGAGAACAGCAGTTTAGGAATATTGATCTAGGAAGGTACCGCTTCGGCCCGAACTTCTTCTACAGGGGATTCGGGCATATTCTTTTTAGCATCGGCGAACTTCACGGATACTATCTTCGAGACACCTCTCTCCTGCATCGTTATGCCGTACATTATATCCGCGAGCTCTATCGTACGCTTGTTATGCGTTATTATTATGAACTGCGATATTTTAAGAAAGTCTTTCAGAACATTGGAGAACCTCAGAACGTTCGATTCGTCGAGCGGTGCATCTATTTCGTCGAGAACGCAGAACGGGCTCGGTTTGACCTTAAATATCGCAAATAGAAGCGCTATGGCGGTCATAGCCTTCTCCCCTCCGGATAGAAGCATCAGGTTCTGCAGCTTTTTGCCAGGAGGCCTTACCACTATCTCTATCCCAGACTCCAATATATCCTGCTCGTCTATTAATACGAGCTCTGCCTGCCCGCCCCCGAAAAGCATTCTGAAGAAGCTTTTGAATTCGACCTGTATCTTTTGGAAAGCATCGAGGAATAGATCTTTTGTAGTCTTATTTATCTTCTGTATCGCCTTATGGAGCGAATCCTTGGCGTTCAAAAGATCTTCCTGCTGGTGGACCAGGAATGAATACCTCTCCTCGAGCTCCTTGTGCTCGTCTATTGCAATCAGATTCACCGGCCCCATCTTATCGAGACGATCTTTGAGTTCGGCGACCTGCGTCTTTAAGGCATCCCAGTCGGTGTTCTCCTCCACATCAATGTGGGTAATCTCCAGATCTATCTTATAAGTTTGAAATATCCTATCCTTTAAATTGGTCTTCTTGTAATTAAGTTCGGTAAGCTTGACATCCAGGTCCCTTACCTGGTTGCGCAATTGCTCCATGACATTCTCTCGCTCTTCCAGCTGGAGCTCCTCGATACTGAACTTATCATGCATCTCATTCTTTACCGCTTCAAATCCGGCGGCTTCCTCGTTAAAACTTTTTAGGGCCAGCCCAAGCCCCTTGTTATCTTCCGCAAGCTTTACGATCTCCTCTTCCAGGAATCTCGCTCTGTCCGCCGATTCTTTAACAGCTCCTTCCCTGGCATATAAAGTCTCCTCGAATTCGAACAGGAGGGCCTCCTGATTCTTAAGATTATTTCTGGCACCTTCCTCATCCTTGGCTTGGGATTGGAGCTCTGCTCTCAAGGTGGCCGCTTCAAGGCTTGACCTCTCCCTCTCCGACTTCTTCGATAGCACAAGCGATTGAGACTCTTCGATGAAAGTTTGAGAGGACGACCTTTCTTTCTCTATATCGTTTAGTTCGGTATTAAGCGATTCCCCACGCTTAGTAAGGTCGTTTAATGTCTCATCGGCTTCGGATAGTTCGGATACCAGTAGCGCGAACTCCTCTCCTATTTTGGCCGCGGATTCTTCATATCCTTCCTTCTTCATCCTGATGCCGGAAAGATCGACTTCTTTTACTCGTAATTGGGCATCGAGAGACGCCATCTCAGATTCTAAAGATCTGCTTGTATCAGCTTCCCTTAAAGATTCTTCCTTGAGCTTCGAAGCGTCTTTCTCCAGAAGATCGAGCTCTACGCGCAAGCACGTTAACCTTTCGGCGCGACCTATCAGGAGCGACTCGTCGGCATCGGGCACGCTTCCGCCCGATATCCTGCCATTATCATAGATGAGGCCTGACTTCGTTACGAGAACTTCCGAACCGCTCACTGAACGCCCCTTTATGGAATCCTCCGACTCACAGAGATACGCGTCCGCGAAAAAGTGATCGAGGATCGCGCCGTATTGATCTTCCGTGTGGACGAATTCCCTAACGGGTCTTAGGTCTTTCCCGGTGCCTACAACATCTTTCCTTCCGTCGTTTATACGCTTTAATGTCTCCAGTGACACAAATGTCGCTTTGCCGAGTCTATTGGACTTAAGATACTCTATGGCATGGTCCACATCCAGATCTGTCCGGGCTATTATCACCTGCGCATCAAGGCCGAGGAGCGCCGATATGGCTTCCTCATAACCTCTCTCGACCTTTACTATATCTGCAAGCA
>JAPLMF010000060.1:4387-17724 GCA_026387155.1 Candidatus Omnitrophota bacterium | reverse complement strand
CCAGGGAAGGATCCTCTCAAGCCGAAGCGAAAAGTCTATAATAGATGAGATAAAAAGAATAGCTTCGCAGGAAGACTTCAAGGGCACTATAACCGATATTGGCGGGCCCACGGCGAACATGTACGCCGCCCGATGCAGCTCATGGGATAAAGCCGGTGCCTGTAGAAATAAAAGGTGTCTAGTGCCGTCGAGATGTCCGAGCCTGAAACCCGGCTACAGCGAAACTTTAAAATTGTGGCAAAAAGCGCTCGCAATACCAAAAGTGAATCACGTCTTCGTCGGAAGCGGCATCAGGTACGACCTGGCCGCCGACGACGGTTCGAACGCGTATTTAAAGGCTCTCTGTTCTTCGCATATAAGCGGACTGCTTAAGGTGGCCCCGGAACATACTGAAAGCTCGGTACTAAATCTCATGTCGAAGCCCGAGTTCGAGGTGTATGAAAAGTTTACAAAGAGGTTCCAGGAAGCCAACAAGAGACTCGTAAAGAAGCAGTATCTGGTGAACTATTTTATAATAGGCCACCCCGGCTCGGGACTTACTGAGACGCTAAAGATGGCGTTGAAACTCGAATCTATGGGCATACGTCCCGAGCAGGTGCAGGATTTCATACCGCTTCCCATGACGATATCCGGATGTATGTACCATACCGAGACCGATCCGTTCACGGATAAGAAGATATACGTACCGAAGGGCGCAAGGGAGCGAAGGCTACAGAGAGCGCTCATCCAGCATTCGATGCCGGACAATAAGAAGTACGTGGTTGAAGCCTTAAGAAGGCTGAATAAGATGCGCCTGATCGGTAAACTCCTAAAGAACAGAAAGCCCCGCCGGTAATCATTATGCCACGACTGCTATACGCGGATAAGAAAGGGAGGATCTTCGAAGAGCCCGAACTGGAGGCCGCCGCGATGAAGGCCGGCCGGATATTCCGGATCGACCCTTCGGAACTCATAGAACTTCCGAAAGGAAGTCAACTATTTGTGCTCCCCGAAAGACAGGCGATAGGATATTACGGATCGACCGACGATCGGATGATATCGAGCGGCCGTTTCGCGGTTGCTGCTTTTCTCGCTCCCGGATATACTGCGACATATAGCCCTGCCTATATCGACGACCGGGAGGCAAAGATACTTCCTTTATTCTCATATTGCGCCGCAGTATCATACAAAGGCAAGATATATGTCACGGCTATAAGGGTCGATAGCGATAAACGACATAACTCTCAGTTTATCAGTATAACCTCGGTCAAACGTAACGCAAAAAATTTCAAAAAAATATTTCCCGGGAACAGACTCATCGGGCACCTTGAAACATGTGCGCTAACCTATGGATGCCCGAACGCACAGAATTTTTTCCTATCCAGATACGAATGCCCGCTACCAACAGCACCTGTCTGTAACGCCAGCTGCGCCGGGTGCATATCCTATCAGTCGGCAAAAGACATTTGCGCTACCCAGCCCAGGATAAAGTTCGTGCCTAAGCCTGCGGAGATAGCCGGGATAGCGTTATATCATATTGGTAAAGTCAAAAACGCCATAGTGAGCTTTGGACAGGGTTGCGAAGGGGAGCCTCTTACCCAGGCCGGAGTAGTCGAAGAAGCGATACATCTCATAAAGGGCCGGACCCATAAAGGAATTATAAACCTCAACACTAACGGAAGTCGCCCTGACAAACTAGAGCGCTTGATCGATGCAGGGCTAGACAGCGTAAGGATAAGCTTAAATAGCGCGAGGGTTATCTATTATACGAAATATTACAGGCCAGTCCGATATAATTTTGCCGACGTAGTGAGCTCGATCAAGACCGCGAAGAAGAAGCGGGTCTTCGTATCGCTCAACTATCTTACGATGCCGGGATTCACCGACTTGAAAGACGAATACGGGGCGCTCCGAAAGCTTGTCTCCAAAACCGGGGTTGACATGATACAGTGGCGTAATTTAAATTACGATCCTATCAGATACTTCAAACTATTGAAAGTAAGGCCCGTTGAAGACGAGATGATAGGAATAAAACAAGAAATGGAATTACTGAAAAAAGAATTCCCGAAGCTCCGCATGGGCTACTTCAATCCCTTCCTACCAACGCTCTAAGTAAATTTTTTGGGTCCTGACATGGCTTGACCTTTCGGTCCTCCGCGCAGGGCATGGGGTTCATTATCGATAAGCATAAGCTCGTGTTATGTCTGTATGTCCGCTATAGGATTACCACCACAATCGACTTCTTTAGGTCGGTATCGCTTTTTTTAAGTATTGTAATCCTATAAGAAGCGGACACCCCCATCCCATGCCCTGCGCATGCGGTCCTCAAGGTCTCGCCATGTCACCCAAAAAATTTCTCTTGGACTTTCTTTGAAAAGCAGGTTCGCTTTTCGCTCACCTGCTTTTCCTTCAATATGTGTGGCAAACTGATTATGGACGGAACTTTCGGGATATTGCCGGAGCGAATGTCGTAAAATTTTGACACTTGTTAATCCTTAAGGATTAACAAGGACTGGTCCTCGACAATCCCTAAGGATTGTCGAGGGTACTTCTTGGCGGTACAGAACGGACGCTAAAACTGCCCTGAGGTGCCCGCAAACGCCAAAGGGGGAAACTACGTTTCCCCCTTGGAAAACCGAGGCTATTAACTCTCTCGCAGCTGTTTCTCAGCGTCCACGACGCCGCGATTGATTAGTCGGATCGTATTCGATATGCGCCCTGAAAGATCCTGCGATATCGGCGCGTCTTTTATCTCGCGCAAGATCTGAATAGACATCCTGAAATAACGGATGACCTCGCCCTCGTCGGCGTCGGTATACTGCAGTATCTTGTTAAACGGCGCTCCTTTGATCCATGCCTCCATGGCCCTGGAAAGATTAAAATGCGGAGCTTTTGACAAAGGGCGTATCACGTGTCTGGTCTCACGATGTTTTATCCGCTCATAGCTTTGGTCGCAGGCCCTCTTAATCTCTGATGCCATCTTGGAAACAGGCTCGAGCCTCTGATTTTTGCGCGGCTCGTACATTACAGAGACCGCAACAACACCTAAACCCGCCTCATCAAGTTCTTCGAACAGGCCGACGTCATATAACTCAGATAAAAGAAGTTCATATCCATAGACGGCCTTGGCGAATTTGCCCTTGTCGGTGAGCTCGTCCCCATTAATGAGCTCAAACTCTCTTAAGATATCGAGCTTAGCAGTCATGAGTCTAAGCGCTTCCTTCTGCTGAGGTGGTCTGGTCTGAAAAAAATGGAAGGAGAGGGGGTATATCTTAAATAGATCCTGCCTGTACTTTTCGTATAGATTAAGAAGTGTAGCATATGAGGCGTTGAACTGGCTTCGGACATCTTCGGGTTTACCATATATCGTACGTTTGACCTCATCAAAACGTATCCGCCCCGGGTTGATGCGCGTATAGACGAAGCCTTCCTTGTCTATACCGCGCCTCCCGGCGCGTCCGGCCATTTGATAAAAGTCGCGCGTCTTAAGGGTTCTCGTATAAGTCCCGTAGAACTTCATAAGCTCATCGAATATGACTGAGCGGCTCGGCATGTTTATACCAAGAGCAAAAGTTTCAGTGGTGAATATTACTTTTAAAAGCCTGCTTGTAAATAGACGTTCGATGACCTCTTTTA
Source organism: Candidatus Omnitrophota bacterium (assembly GCA_026387155.1). Taxonomy (GTDB): domain Bacteria; phylum Omnitrophota; class Gorgyraeia; order 2-01-FULL-45-10; family 2-01-FULL-45-10; genus JAPLMF01. The sequence continues at coordinate 14,109 of JAPLMF010000060.1, read as the reverse complement.
AGGTGGGCAGCATTCCGGCATGGTGGTACGCTATGCCGCGCTCTATTAAAGGCGCCATCTCGACCGCGCTACGCTCACCCTTTAAATCGAATTTAGCGCATAAAGAATCGTAAAGCTCTATTATTTCATGCCTCTGGTCAGGGGTGAGAAAATTATGATTATACAGTTCTTCCGCCAGATACTCGGCGCGCCTTCGGCTGAAGACGAAGTAGATACATGGCAGGCCATTCTGACTCTGAACATATTTTATTAAGGCATTCGTCTTATTAGGGTGGAACCCATGCTCTCTACGGAAAGAACCGAGATCATCCGCGACGCGGTTATGGCACTGGAAGTAGAAGTGAAGGGGGACGGGGCGCTCGGTCTCGATAACTACACGGACTTCTTTCTTATGTATAGACGCTATCCAGCTGGCAAACTGTTCAATATTCGGTATCGTCGCCGAAAGGCATAGCACATTCATATGATTCGGTAAAAATATGAGAGACTCCTCCCAGACAGTGCCGCGCTCTTCGTTATCAATATAGTGGACTTCATCGAATATTATCCAGGAATATTTTTTTAAGCTTTCCGGATCATCGAGGATCTTATTACGGAATATCTCGGTCGTCATTATGAGTATAGGGGCTTCAGCATTAAGCGAGACGTCGCCGGTTAGTATTCCTATCCTATCCGGATACTGCTTCTGGAAATCGCGAAACTTCTGGTTGGATAGCGCTTTTATAGGTGCGGTATATATGACGCACCTATTCTCCTTAAGTGCCTCCTCTATGACATGCTCGGCTATGGCGGTCTTACCGGCGCCGGTAGGGGCCGATACTATGACAGAATGTCCTTCGTTTATATAGCGTATCGCTTCTTCCTGGAACCTATCATATATCATGTAGCGATTATATGACATAATATTGACTATTCAAAGAAAATTAGTATACTTGTCTCATGGGCTACGGCCAGGCGCTAGAGGAGGCATGGAGCTCGATTAAGGGATTTAAGGGTGAGGGCCGGTTTAAAGTAACGCTATTATCGCAAACATATATTATAGATACCGGCACTAAATCTGTATTCCTTGAATCGACGAACGCTCCCGCAAAAGAATACACGTCCATAATCATCCTTCACTATTTAGCCAGATCACTTAGCCCTGAGAAGCTGCCGGCACCTTCAGGCGAATGGATTGACTTTAATCAGCTAAGAGGCGCCGAAAGCTATTACCCGACATACCGTAAGCGCACCATAGAACGCCTGATAAATAAGTATGGTTCTGGCAAAGGAGATATAAAACGGATTATAAAGGTTTTGGACGGCGTAGATATTATGATAAAGATCTCAAGGGCCGATGAGGAATTCAGCGCCGATGCGGCCATTCTCTACGATCGTTCGGTAGAGCGTATCTTCTGCGTAGAAGACATAGTTGTACTGACTGAAATCGTCGTTCACACTTTATAGCGAGGAGGGGTATAATGTCCAACGTCTTCAATATCACCGAAGTCATCGACATGGGCATCGAGAAGGAAAAGAAGAGACGCGACTTTTATGGGCGCGTTTCTGAGTCTTTTAAAGAAGACGACATGAAGAAGCTCTTCGCGCGTCTGCGGGATTGGGAAGATGAACACATAAAAAAGTTTGCGGCAATTCGCGATACTGTGAATATCGACGAATCACAGGAGTCATACAAAGGTGAACTGGCCGAGTATATGAGGGCCTTAGTGGACGACATTCTCTACAGCCAAGTCTCAGAAAAAGAATTCACGAGGAATGTAAAGAGCCCTAAGGCCGCCATACAGTATGGTATAGGCTTCGAGAAAGACGCAATTCTCTTTTTTAATGAGCTTCTAAAATACATGGAGCCTATCCATACCGAAAAAGTTCGTATACTGATAGAGGAGGAGAAAAAACATATAATATACTTGGCTCAACTGAGGAAGAAGTATGATCAATAGAGGCCAAATATGAAAAATCGCCCGGACTACGCTAAATTCTGGTCGCCAGCTTTTGATACAATGGACGACTTCATTTTCCTGATCGACAAGGACTTTCATGTAGTGAAAGTCAATAGGATGCTTTCTACCGGAAAATTTGAGCACAGTGAATTCTTCGAGCCGCGCCTTAAAAAGTGGCTCTACGTTCGTACGACCCCTATATTTGACGATAGCCATATAGTGATCGGTTCTATACACATGGCGGCTGATGTGACCCAATTCAGGGAGTCGGAGGAGAACCTGAAAAGGTCGCAGAACCTTTTGAGCGAAACCGGCAGAATGGCCAAGGTAGGTGGATGGGAATTCGATGTCGATTCCATGAAGCAGGTTTGGACCGAGGAGATTTTTCGTATCTACGAGCTAGATCCGGATCACCAGCCGATGGTCAAGGAAAGTATCGGCTTTTACGCCCCTGAAGACAGGTCCATAATTGAGGAAGCCGTAAATGATGCGATCAAATATGACAAACCTTTTGACCTGGAACTGCGCTTAATCACTGCAAAAAGAAACCTCAGGTGGGTCCGTGCTATCGGGAAAGCGATCCGTAAAAATGGAATAACCGTGAAGGTCATGGGAACTTTCCAGGATATTACTGACCGCAAACTGATATCCGAAGCCTTGAGAGAAAACGAGATGAAGTACCATGCCATTTATACTTCCTCATCAGACGCAATAATGGTACTGGATCCGAAAAAAGGCTTTATTGCAGGCAATCCGGCCGCTATAAAGTTGTTCGACTGCAAAAACGAGTCAGATTTCATATCAAAGACTCCGGCCAGCCTTTCGCCGGAATACCAACCCGATGGTGAGACTTCGGTCTCTGAAGCCGACAAGATGATAAGGATAGCCATGGATAAAGGCTATCATGCCTTTGAATGGATTCATCGCAAAGTAGACGGAAACGATTTCTATGCAGCGGTCCTGCTGAACAGACTAGAGATAAGAGGTTCCGCAATGCTACAAGCGACTGTAAGAGATATAACCGCAGAAAAAGAGCTCCATAAGGAGTTGGAGAAGAGGGTAGCGTCCCTTGAACAATTTCAGAGGGTAACCATTGATAGGGAACTAAAGATGAAGGAGTTAAAGGCGAGGATAAAAGAGCTGGAAACGAAACTGGAAACAAGAGGTTAGAGAGTGCTCATAATATTATTTTTCTACGGCCTGGCATTCATCCTGATGGGCGTAGTCATCTTTTCGATGCCTAAGCGCAATGACTTTCTAGGTATCGCGGATGACCTTTGGCTTATAGGGCTATTTGGTATCTCCCACGGAGTAAACGAATGGATCGACCTCTTTATCCTATGGAGAGTCCCAATCAATATTGGTATTCTTAAGATATCAGGAGGGATATTGCTCCCCATATCATTCCTCTTTTTGGTTGCCTTCGGCGGCAGGGTTATATCAAAAAGGATCAAACAGTTAGGTTATCTTAAAGATGCATGGATAGCAGTATTCGCAATATGGGCCTTATCGAGTGCCGCGAGCAATTCAATCCAGATAGCGGGCATCTTTGCGCGATACCTGATATGCCTCCCAGGAATAATCATTTCGGTCCTGGGGTTATCCATCGCCACAAAGGGGTGTAGAGACAGCGGCACACCTAAGACCATATGTGTTTCTACGCAGATCGCAATAGCTGCCTTATTGTTGTATGGCATATTTAGTGGATTCATAACCCCTAAAGCGGATTTCTTCCCGGCATCGCTCATAAATTACGACAATTTCACGGAATATATCGGCGTCCCGGTCCAGCTTTTTAGAATGATCATCGCGATAGTCCTTACGATAAGCTTCTTCTGCATAACGGGCCTTTTCGATCGGAGGAAGAACACGATCCTTGTAACCGGTGGAATAAGAAGAAAGACCGGCCTTGCTATCGCTATCACGACGGCCATCACTCTCATCATCAGTATTTCTACAATCTATGTGGCCGGTTTTTTTGTGATAAAGAAGAGTGCTGGATTCGAGCAGTTTGAAATAACAAAAGCTCTTGCGCTGACCGCGGCAGAGAATATAAAAGGCGAGATCGAGGATATCGAGACCTACGCGTCCAGGCTCTTGTGGATAGAAGCCTGTGAAGATTCTAATCGGAAATACGCCGGCATGAATACCATAGAGATCGAGAAGGAGATGTTAGATGTTGATAAGAGATGGGTAGCTGCAAATGACGAGGATGATCTTATAAAGAAATGTACTTCGGGCCAAATCGCCGATTCGATGCGCGAAATAATACGCATACGGGAAGCCGTATCGGAGATCTTCATAACAAACAGGTTAGGGGGACTGATATACGCCTCGGATAGAACTAGCGACTTCTATCAGGCGGATGAGGATTGGTGGCAAAAAACATATAACAAAGATAAGGGGGCTATATACTTCGGGCCTATGGAATATGATGATTCATCCGGCAAGTGGGGTGTGACGATAGCCGCCCCCATTGTTAATAGAAATAAAAAGATCGTAGGTGTATGCAAAGTATTCATTCGGATCGAAAGATTGTTCGATTTTCTCAAAGCATTTAAGCTGGGAATAACGGGTCATGGGCTACTTGTAGACGATTCCGGAGTTATATTAGTCCATAAAAATATACCTCCTGGTACGACAAAATTGATGGACCCCGGAAACTTTGCAAAACTTAAAAATTCTGCCTATGGCTACATATCGCCCGCCTTCGGCGCCGGGCATGACAAAAATTCCTTTTTATCCATTTGTTCTATTAATTCTAAAATCCTTCGAGATAACGGAATAAAATGGAACGTCGCGATATCTCAGAATTTAAGCGAAGCCTTAGAACTTTTAAACACATTTCTGCTGACACTGCTTTTCGTGACCATATTTTTCGTACCTCTGACCATACCCATAGGATTTTTTCTGGGGGGAGTGATTTCAAAACCTATAGACAAGCTTAGCAGGATTGCGGACCTTATAGCATCGGGGGATCTGGACCAGAAAATAGATATCCGAACCGGGGACGAAATAGAACAGTTTGCCGAGACTTTTAGGAATATGGTATTTGCCATAAAAGCCAGCCAAACTAATCTCCTTACTGCAAAGAAAAACCTGGAGCAGCTGATCGTAAATCAGGAGGGCCTGATAGAAGACAGAACCGCTGAACTGTCGCGGGCGCAAGAAGCGACTTTGAATATACTCGAGGACCTTATAGAGGCAAAAGGTAAACTTGAAAAATACGCCAGGGACCTTGAGGATGCAGTACGGATCAAGACCGACTTCACGGCAACGGTTTCGCATGAGCTCAGGACACCCCTTGCGGCAATAAAGGAAGGCATAGCGATAGTGCTCGACGGCACCGCCGGACCCATAGAAACGAAGCAGAAGGAATTCCTTGAGATCTCCAGAAGGAATGTCGACAGACTCACACGGCTCATCAACGATCTCCTCGACTTTCAGAAACTGGATGCCGGGCGGATGGAGTTTGATATCGTTAAAAACGATATAAACAGAGTGGTTAAGGAGACTGCCGTAATAATGTCGACCGTAGCCCAGGGGAAGGACCTTGAGATTAAACTCGATCTGGATAATGGCCTGCCTACCATAGAGTTCGATAAAGACAGGATAGAACAGGTGCTCGCAAACCTTATAAGTAACGCGATAAGATATACGGATAAAGGCTCGATAACCTTATCAACCGAAAAAAAGGATAATTTTATAAAGGTATCGATAAAAGATACGGGCGTTGGCATAAAAAAAGAGGACATCCCAAAGCTCTTCCAGCGTTTCAGCCAGCTTGAACCTGTATCGGACAGGCGTATGGGCGGCACAGGACTTGGGCTCGCAATATCTAAAGAGATAATAGATTTCCATAAAGGCAAGATAACCGCAGAGTCAGAACCTGGGACCGGATCCACATTCAGTTTCATTCTACCGATACAGGAAAGAAGGGGGGCGACATGAGCATCCGAAAGATACTTGTAGTCGATGATAGCCAGACGCAGAAAAATATATACCGAGAGATACTTACAGGGGCCGGATATAAGGTAGACATCGCAAATAACGGTGTAGAAGGCCTTGAGGCAGCCAGGACGATCCAGCCCGACGTCATTATAACCGACATCTCTATGCCGCTGATGGACGGGATAGAGATGGTAAAAATACTAAAGAAGGACGAGAGAACAAAATACATACCAATAATATGTGCTTCCGCCACATTCCAGGATATAGGGACTAAGATGAAAGCGCTTCTTGATGCCGGGGCTGAAGAGTATTTTTACATGCCACAAGATAGGCTAGAACTTTTGGCGAAGGTATCGGTAATGCTGCGTATACGTACTATTTACAACGACCTCCTGGAGAAGAACAGACAATTAAAACAGTTTAACGACGCCTCTGTGGGAAGAGAGCTCAAGATGATAGAACTGAAAGATAAAATAACGGAACTGGAGAAAAAACTTGCCTCACGCAAATAAAGCGGCCGCCGGGAAGATAGCTTTCCCGGAAGAACTTAAAACGCGCTTGAAATCGTTCATAACCGAAAGATGTGGTCTCTACTTCAGAGATCACGACATGAGAGGTCTCGAAGATGCTCTCGTCGAAAGGATAATCTCTCTCGGCATGGATTCAGCCGTAACCTACTATTCTTATATAACCAACCCTGATCACAGGGAAGATGAGCTAAGAGAATTATTAAATAAACTCACCATTACACATACCTATTTTTTCCGCAACGAGCCTCAGTTCAAAGCGCTACGCGAGAAGATATTGCCGGAGATAGTGGAGAGAAAGACGCATTCACAAACCAGGTGTGTAAACATACCTGGTTTGGATCAGGCGTCAGAAAAGCCATCGATCCGAATTTGGTCGGCAGGATGCTCGACCGGCGAGGAACCGTATTCTATAGCAATGACAGTGCTGGACGTCATATCGGATATCGATAACTGGGACGTACAAATAATAGCGACAGACGCATCCACCGAAGCCATCGACAGAGCCAGGCACGGCATTTACGGCAAGACTTCCGTAAAGCCGGTAGATCGGAAACATGCCGAGAGGTACTTCACGGTAAAGGATTCGGGGGAAAACGGTGAAAGATACGCGATAAATAGCGAAGTAAAAAAGATGGTGACATTCGGATTTCATAACCTCATGGCCGATGACTTCCCGGGAGGGTTTGATATCATATTCTTCCGCAATGTCGCCATATACTTCGACCTCGAGACGACAATAAAAATAATGGCAAAGATGTATTCCGGTCTTAAAGACAGTGGTTATCTTCTAATAGGATACTCCGAGAGTCTGTATTTCATGCAGGACAAATTCAAGATGATCGATTGGGAGGAAGCTATATACTACAGAAAAACTGCCACGGGGGAAGAAAAACATTTTGAGATCCCGATTTCACCTTCCGATAAGAGCAGGACGGTCGATGAAGTTCTCGAAAATATATCCCGCGCCGAACGCGCCGCCACGCTTGAAGCAGAGGCCAGTAAGACAAAACCTCCTCAGAAGAACATTGAAGAACTGCTAGTCCGAGCTACGAAGCTGTACCACATGAAAGACTATACAAAAGCTATTTCGGTACTAAAAGAAGCTATCTCCGCCAACAGGGATTCCGTAGATCCGTATTATCTGGAAGCGCAAGTATACGTCAATATGAGTAAGTTCCGCGAAGCCAGAGATTCGCTGGCAAAAGCCCTTGCCAAGGACAGGATGTTCGCCCCTGCGTATTACCTTTTAGGCTGCATATCTATGGAGGAATCATTATTTGATAGTGCAAAAGAAAGTCTGAAGAAGGCCATATACATAAATAAGGACTTTCCGCTTGCTCATTTCTACCTTGCACACACATATAGGAGCGAAGGTAAGGCATCCGATGCGATACGAGAATACAGAAATGCCATCAAGCTCTTGTCGGAAGCAAAATCTGATGATATACTCGCATATGGCGGCGGGTTCGACACTGCCGCTTTCATAGGGGCTTGCAGGGACAATATAGAACGACTTAAGATGGAGAACTAAATAAGGTGGAACTCGTCATATTCAGGCTTGCGGATAAAGAGTACGGAGCCGATATAAGACAGATCCGGCAGGTAATAAGGATGCGTGAGGTCACCCCTGTTCCCGATTCGGCCGCGTTTGTCGAGGGGGTAATAAGCCTTCACGGAAAGGTAATCCCGCTGGTAAGCCTGCGCAAAAAGATGGGCGTAAGCGCCGAGAAACCGTCCAGATGGAGCCGTATAATAGTGACAACGCTCGATAGTAACCTTATCGGAGTAGTAGTCGATACCGTCTCAGATGTTATATCCGTAGAAACAGCGTCAATAACTCCTCCGGACGACGTCCTGAAGAATGCCTCCTATCTTGAAGGAGTCGCAAAATTATTCAACAGACTAATTCTTATAGTCAATATAGAGAAACTACTCACCAAAGATGACAGAATTGGAATCGACGAAGTGCATAAGAAAGTAGAGATCCGCAAGAGATCCTAAAAAAAGGACTAAAGATGCAGGAAGAGAAGATATTCATAGACGCCGATGACGGGGACGAAAAGTCCGGGAATAAAGAAAAGAAGACGATAAGGGTCCTCGTCTTCGGACTTGGCGGGGAGAGTTATTGCGCCGATATACGTAATATAAAGTCTGTGGTCCGAATCGATTCCGTTACACGCGTACCTAACATGCCCGAATTTGTAATCGGGGTCATGAACCTGCGGGGAGAGATAATATCGGTACTTGATATACGCAGCCTTTTTGGGCTTCCCCAGAAGAAGAGGACCCCTCGTGGGCGTGTAATAGTGACTGAGGCGTGGGGTTCACAGGTCGGGATAATAGCCGACGACGTCAGGCAGGCGATCGATGTCGGAGAAAGCTCAATACAGCCGCCGCTTGCTACGATAAGCGGAAAACTGGCCTCGTACACAAAAGGAGAGATACAGACAAAGGATGAGATAATAATAATGCTCGATCTCGACAGGGTGCTACGCTCCGAAGAGATCGGGAGGATAAAAAAAGGAGAATGACTATGAATAATTTTTTGTCATCCAGCATCAGAAATAAGCTCATAGCGATATTTCTTGCCACATCACTCATACCTATAATCATAGTAGGGGCCGTAAGCTACTTCATGGCCCGCGGCGCCATACAGCACGAGGCACTCAGCGGCCTTACGGCGGTATCTCAAGGCAGGGAAGAGTCTGTTACCCGGTACTTAAGGACCAAAGAGAAAGTGATAAAAGGATTCGCCTCGGACATATTTATCCGTTCTTCACTTGAGAAGATAGAAGACAAGACTCAGGAAGCCGCGCAAGTTTCTGCGGAATTAAGCCGTTATATCCGGGAGGACAAGGAGCCTGTAGACTCCGATATCAACATGACGCACATCTTAAATATGCAGGGTATCGTAGTCGCTTCTTCGGATAAAGCAAGGATTGGCGATGACAAGTCCAGGGACGACTACTTCATTTACGGACAGAAGGAGATGCATATTAAGGATGCTTACATATCAAGCGACGGTTTCCCTGCTTTAGCCATCGCAGTTCCGATAAAGAGCTCTTCTTCGGACAAGATAATAGGCGTAATGGTAAACCGCTATAAACTGGATGAGCTGAATAAGATCTTAGGCGACAAGACCGGTCTCGGGGAAACAGGAGAAAGCTACATAGTCAATAAAGACGGTTTATTTGTAACGGATTCGAGATTTATAAAAGACGTATTTCTTAAAGAAAAGGTAGATACGGAAGCCGTAAAGCTTTTCTTATCACAAAAGAAGGAGATGGTCAGCGTTTATAAA
>JAPLMF010000060.1:0-4382 GCA_026387155.1 Candidatus Omnitrophota bacterium | reverse complement strand
CTTTAATAAAGAGACTGGTCTGGGATGGGTAATATTGTCCGAAATAGACGTAGCCGAAGCCTTCGCACCGACCGTGAAACTGCAGATGGCGATTCTTTTCGTACTACTTATAGTGGCCGTGATAGTAGTGGCGGTAGCGTCGTACACCTCTAAAGGAATAGCCGATCCGATACAAGCGCTCGCCGGCATTGCAAAGGCAATTGCGGGCGGAGATCTGACGGCATCCGTATCAGTAAACAGTACCGATGAAATAGGGTTGTTAGCAGACAGTTTCAGGACTATGACAAAAAGCCTAAACTCTATAATATCGAACATACGTAACGCCGTATCCCAAATAATGTCGGCCTCAAGCGAGATACTTGCCGCAAGCCAACAACAGGCTTCCGGGGCCAGAGAACAGTCTGCCGCAGTATCGGAAACGACTTCGGCCGCGCGCGAGCTATCAAAATCCGCGGAACAGGTCGGAGATAGCATAAAGCGGGTTTCTGAAGTAGCGATCCACGCACTTACAGGTATGGCCAAGATAAAAGAGGCTATAGGGAAGACGGGAGAGATAATCACCAGCTTAAGTGAAAAATCCCAGAAGATAGGAAAGATAACTGATGTCATAGACGACGTTGCAGACCAGACTAATCTTCTGGCAGTTAACGCGGCGATAGAGGCAGCCAGGGCCGGTGAGCAGGGCAGAGGATTTACTGTAGTAGCCGACGAGATACGAAAACTTGCCGATTCGACCGCGAAATCGACCAAAGATATCACAGCCTTGATAGAGATAATCCAGCATGAGATGTCGAACGCGATAATGTCTATGGAGACGAGCGTCAATTCTGTCGATGAAGAGGCAAGGTTATCGCAGGAGTCCGCCGACAAGTCAAAAGAGATATCGATGTCCACGGGCCAGCAAGTGGCCGGCTCCAAACAGATAGCCGATGCTATGGTGAATATCGACGAGGCTATGAAACAGGTGGCTATAGGCGCTCAGCAAAGTCAGGTCGCCGTAAAACAGCTGACGGATCTCGGTAAGGAACTTGGCAAGATATCGGAGAAGTTCAAGATAAACTAAAATCAGGTGAAATATGCCTTTTGATAAGTCGAAGTTCATAGAACAGTTCAAGGCCGAGACGCTGGAGCATCTCCAGAATCTGGATCTGGGTCTTTTAAAACTCGAAAAAAATCCGGACGACAAGGAACTTTTAAACTCCCTTATGAGGGAAGCTCATACTATAAAAGGTTCGGCCACGATGATGGGATATAAGCGGATAGCCAATATAGCCCACTCGATGGAAGACGGCCTCGAGAAAGCTCTTAAGGAAGGATCGGGTATGGGGAGAACACACTTCGACATCCTCTTAAAATGCGTTGACTCGATAGCGCCTCTTTTGGAGGACAAGTTGACATGGGAAGATAAAGGCGTGGCCAGTCCTTTCGCGGATAATCTCTGCTCCGAGGTAGACGCTATATTTTCTGGCAGGATGTCAGAGAGCGGCCCTCCCCGGCAGGCGCAAGAGACGGGCCAGGGAATTCAGAGGAGAAAAGAGGCTCCGCAGGTAAGAACCACTCCCGAGCCTTCACCGGAAGTCCGCCAGGTCCAAACAGGCTCGAACGACACGAGCGTAAGGGTCGATATAAGCCGCTTGAACAGGCTCGTAAACCTCTCCGGGGAACAACTAATATCCAAGCTAAGACTTGGAGAGATTGTAAAGAACATCTCCGCCAAGATGGAGTCACAAAAGGAAGCCGAAGAGTTCTTTGGAGATATCATAAAGGATTTAAGGTCCGCGAGCGATAATATTGATATTCTGGCGTCAGGCATACAGACCGAGGTCATGAATATACGCATGGTGCCGGTTGCAACGTTATTCAATGCTTTTCCCAGAGCGATGAGAACCCTCGCCCAGGAAAAAGGAAAAGAAGTAGAATTTGTACTAAGAGGCTCCGAAACCACGCTCGATAAGTCCATAATCGACGAGATGCGGGATCCGCTCATGCACATCTTACGCAATGCGATAGACCACGGGATAGAAGATTCAGAGGGCCGAGCATCGCGCGGCAAGCCGAGAGCAGGTAAGATAGTCTTATCCGCGTACCAGCTCGGTTCACAGGTGGTGATCGAGGTGTCAGACGACGGTCGGGGAATAGATGTGGAACGAATAAAAGAAGTCGCGATCGCTAAGGGGATGGCCTCTAAAGACCGCATAAGCGATATAGCCGAGGACCAGCTATTACAGATAATATTTGCTCCGGGTTTTACTACTAAAAACGATGTAACCGATACTTCCGGAAGAGGCGTAGGGCTGGATGTCGTCAGGGAAAAGGTGAGCAATTTAAAAGGCATGGTCAATGTCTCATCAAAACCTGGCCAGGGAACAAGGTTCACTATAAAACTTCCCCTTACCCTCGCTATAACCGGAAGCCTCCTCGTAAGTGCGGGTGACGATATATTCGCCGTGCCGGTAGAGAGAGTGGTCGAAACGATAAGGATAAGCCAGCAGGATATAAGATCCGTTGAGACCAAGGAGGCTATAAGCGTTAGAGGCCACATCCTGCCACTAATACGCATGATCGACCTATTTGGCCTGCCCAAGAAGGGCATAATGGAAAAAAGTTTCTATCCGGTCGTGATAGTTCAGTCCGTTGAAAAGAGAGTAGGCATACTGGTTGATCGGCTTCTCGGACACCAGGAGATAGTCGGAAAGTCGATCGGAGAGCCTCTTAAGAAGATAAAGGACATAGCCGGAGCCACTATACTGGGAAACGGCAGGGTAGTGCTAATTCTCGATATACCTTCTATAATAGAGTCGTCAGAAGACGCATTAACCAGCAGAGCTTCTCAAACAGATAGCGAGCCAAAGACGCGCCAGGGCAAGAAAAAGACGATACTTTTGGCCGAGGACGCTTTGACCACCGCGATGCTCGAGAAGAATATCCTCGAGTCGGTAGGGTATTCGGTCGTCATAGCGCGAGATGGAAAAGAGGCATTGGATAGATCATCCCAAGAAAAATTTGATCTCGTCATAACGGATATACTGATGCCAAGGATGGATGGGTTCGAGCTCACGACCAGGCTTAAAAAAGATCCCATGTATAAAGACATACCGATCATAATCGTCACAACCCGCGAAACCGCCGCCGATAAAAGGCGCGGTTTAGAGGCGGGAGCGGACGCATACCTGTTGAAAAGCGAATTTACGTCTGATATTTTGCTGGACATAATAGAAAGGCTACTTGGGTAAACTATGGCTGACAAGATACGTGTGCTGATAGTCGATGATTCTGCGCTGGTACGAGATGCGCTGAAATCGATACTTGAGTCCGATGGATCCATCGAGGTAGTTGGAATGGCCAAGAACGGCATGGAGGGCGTAGAGAAAGCTTTTGAGCTTAAACCCGACGTGGTCACAATGGACCTTAGAATGCCGATGATGGACGGGCTCGAAGCCGTCGCGCGCATAATGGAAGAGAACCCAATACCAATAGTCGTCGTAAGCAGTATGGACATGAAGGTTATAATTCAGGCCTTAACGATAGGCGCCATGGACTTCGTGCCCGTAACCGGTGATATGAACGCCATCGCCCAAGATCTTTTAAACAAGGTTAAGATAGCATCCAGAGTAAGACCGATACGCCGCTTCAAAATCCGAATCTCCGTTCCCGTAAGGGACTTTAAAAGGCCGGAGAATCTTAAGGTCGTAGCTATCGGTATATCTACCGGAGGCCCGCAGGCCCTGCAGGTATTACTTTCTCATATACCTGCTGATTTTCCCGGGGCTATATTGGTCGTCCAGCACATGTCAAAAGGTTTTATAGCTGGTCTCGTCGAATGGCTTAAATACACGACGAAGTCCGAGATCAAAGTAGCAGCAGAGGGAGACCAGATAAAAAGCTCTACCATATTTATAGCTCCGGAATCCAAAATACCGATAAGGCGATTACACATATTCCGTCAATAGACGTCATGATGAGATCCGTCGCCAGAGTTTACGGCGAAGACGCCATAGGGCTGATAATGACAGGTATGGGCAAGGATGGCGTTTTAGGGATGAAGGCGATAAAGAACGCCGGAGGGCATACAATAGCGCAGGATGAGAAGACGTCGATCATATTCGGAATGAATAAGGTTGCTATAGAATGCCAGTGCATCGACCGCATAACACCGTTAGAGGGGATAGTCGACGAACTATTCAGTATGATGACTAAAGATGGCGGAAAATCAAAGTGAAGAAGATACTGATAGCTGAGGACAGTCCTACGGTACTCGGAATATTGAAGTCGGTCCTTGAAGATGCCGGATATGATGTAGTGGCCGTTACTGACGGCCAAGAGGCGCTTGCCAAGGCAAGGACCGAGAAGCCGGATCTGTTTATACTAGACCTGATGCTCCC
>JAPLMF010000075.1 GCA_026387155.1 Candidatus Omnitrophota bacterium | reverse complement strand
TTTATGCCGGGAACGCTGAAATCTCCTGTTATGGTAATATCGTCCCCTGAATAGACGCCTTTTCTCACAAGAACAATATCGTTCTGGCCTGCTATCGATATGGCCCCCTGAAGCACCGCGGACGACTGTGAATCAGGTCCGTTAAATCCTGCTAATATGTGCCTGACACCACCAACCTCTATAACTGTATAACGCTGCCCATTTGCCGCTGTCTCAGCATGCCTATTCTGGCCGCTTGCTATATCGACGTTATAATGCAGAGAGTTAATAGTTTCGTAACTGATCTCGCTGATGATTTTGTTTGACTCTTCGGCCACGATCGTCTCATATGTAATGCTGACACTTTTCTTATGCTCACCTATACCGCTGCTCTTCTTCATCTTCAGTTCAGGAGTAACCTTGGTATTGGCCTGCTCTTCGACCTCGCTTGACATCTTATTCTTTACGGCTTCCACCAGGTTATCCCACCAGCTCTTAGGCTGATTAATCTGGTTTACGACCTCATAAGCATGTTGTTTAGCGGCATTAAGGTATCCCGGTGAAAATACATTGGATGATCCGTTAGATAGCCTGTCAGCGTTATCAGTACTGTCCCAGGCACAGGTGTACCCTATTGGTATTATTAGCAATACCGCGAGTATCAGCGTATAGCGTATAGCGTATAGCGTATAGAATCTCATGGTGTTTCCCCCGTTTAAAATTCTTTTAAAAACCTTAATTTAATTGAACAAAAAAAACCTATTCACCATCCGTTGTATATGATGAATAGGTGCTTTTGCCCCTATTTTCAGATGGTGTGTCCTTCTCGTCCTCTAGTACAAGTATATACTATTAACTGAAAATGGCAATAGGGTGAGACCTAGCTTTTGTATATTTAACTTTGGCGTTTGTCTATGAGAAAGTTAGATTGTTCAAGTTGTTTAACTTTGTGTTTAACACCTACAGCTATGTTAGTCAATTCAGCATAACTTGAGATGGGTTTATATTGATTCGTCACTCCGGCAAGTGATATGCTCATAAGGGAAAACCGTACCGGCGCCCCCTTCCTGTCCTTTTCATATATGTAGCCTGTTTTTTGATCTTCAGGCGAGTAGAAACTTTTTACTTCCGTGTCGAATCCTACTATGACTTCATCTGCTACCCCCTCGGCTTTATCCGGCGTAGTTATCAGGAAGAAGTCATCGCCTCCTTCGTGGCCTATAAAATCCCCCGGGTTGCCTTTTTGCTTAACGGCATTTTCGAGTATATGGCTAGTGAATTTTATTATCTCATCACCTTTTGCGATCCCGTACCTATCGTTATACGCTTTAAAGTTATCAAGATCGACATGTATCGCTACAAATTTATCTTTGGACTTTATTCTGCGCTCTACCTCTTCGCGTATGACGTTATTGCCCGGAAGTTTAGTCAGGGGGTTGGCGTTCTCTGCCCTCTCCTTCATCTTCTTTAGGGCTATTGTCATGTCATTAAATGTATCCCCCAGTTCTTGTATTTCATCATTAGTTCTTATTGATACCTTGAGATCCAGGTTACCGGAAGCTATCTCTTTGGTTGCTTTGTTAAGGACTATTATAGGGTGCACTACCGTTCGTAGTAGTATAAACCCGAGAAAGAGATTGCCCAATATTACAGCAATTGCGGTCAGGCTTATAGGGATAAGCGTTTCTATCATGGCTTGCCGGACATTGCCTATAGAAAAGGAGAGTTTTGATATGTATGTGCTCTGGCCTATAGATATAGGGATGAATATGTCTATCATCCTCGTATTGTCGTTTACGGTGGAGTAGAACCAGGATGCCTCTCCTACAGATTTGGAAAGCTTTAAATAGGCCTCAATATCTTTTTTAGATTCTCCGAACTCTTCGACTATAGGATCGTTGGTTGCAAGGACTTTTCCGTCCATCGATATCACGGATATCTTCTCGACTATGCCTTCTTTAGAAAATGACTCTACCGCCGCTTTAAACATGCCGGATAGGGCGACTTCGGCATTTACGTCCTTGACCAACATCTCCATGGTCGTCTTGACTATTATAGTGCCTACCCTGGCCCTGTATTTGTTGTAGGAGTTAAGCCTGTCTACTTCATTCCTTAGCTGTATCGAAGTGAATACGTATATGAAGAGTAGGGATAGTCCGGTTATTATCAGGGCTATTCTTATCTGAAGTTTGAATTTGCGGAATATCATTTTTTGTAAGGGTATCTGTTCAGTAGCTTTACCAGATCGTTGGCGGACTCGGGCATCTTCACCATGCCTTTGATCATTATCGATTCGGCCGATATTGGCCTGCCATAAAGTGCCTCATCCCCGTCCCAATGCTGGGCTATTACAGCGCCTTCAAGTTTTACCCCGGCGAATAACCCCCGGCTTCTGGAATAAGAGAGTATGCCGCCTTTTAGCTGAGCATCGGTAGATGCTTCGGCCGTCCTGCCGACCGGCCCCGCGGCGATATTGGCATCGGCGCCGAGCTTGAATTGGCTTTGAAGTATACCATCTATTGAGCGCCTGTTCATTATTAACAGGACGAAATCGGTGGCCTGTCCGCCTATTTGCCATCCTATACTTCCGCCGGCTATCGTGAATAACGCAGGAGGGGACCACTGCCCATTCTTATCGCGGATCATAATTATGCCCTGGCCGTATTTACCGCCAAAGACAAAACCTGCGGAGACGGTATTGGGGAATATGGCTATGCCTTGAGAACTTCGCAGGAGATCTTCAGGTATGCCCTGGTCGGGCATTCTTTGGACATCGCCCAGTACTTTACCGGATTCTTCGACGAGCTTGGTCCATTTATTGTCATTCAGAGAGAATGAAGATGCCGGAGATATTGCAGAAAAAATGAAGATGGCGGTAAGTAGAACGATTGCATTTCTCATGTACCCCCCTGTCATTAATGATCATCTACTGGTGATATTATATTATAACGCGCCGTCTTTTGCAATATTCATATATTTGTGGTATAATTTCTACAATTATGAAGAAGATCATAGCGCTTATACTAGGAGGGGGTCAGGGAAAGAGGCTCTACCCTCTCACCATGTACCGCTGTAAGCCTGCGGTCCCGATAGGCGGAAAATATCGGCTTATAGACATACCGGTGTCGAATTGTCTCAGGTCCGGTATAAAGGATATATACGTCCTCACGCAGTTCAATTCCGAATCTCTCAACAATCATATAAATAACACTTACAGATTTGACTTCTTCTCGCGCGCCTTCGTGCGTATACTTGCGGCAGAGCAGACATTAACGAATACCAACTGGTTTCAGGGTACGGCCGATTCCGTTAAAAAGAACCTTTTCCACCTCGACCTTGACGGTTCCGAGGAGATATTGATACTTGCCGGCGATCACCTTTATGATATGGATTACATGGATCTCATACATTTTCATCGAAAGAATAAGGCCGATTTTACGGTATCGGTGATATCTGCTCCGGAAGGCGAAGCTAAGGATCTCGGCATACTGAAGCTTAATAAGGATTCCAAGATAACAGGTTTTAAGGAAAAACCGGAGACGCTTTCCTCCCTCAAAGGATATGATTTTAAACTCGGCAAAAGTTCCTCCGGGCGCCTCCTACCCCGTAAGACGTATCTTGCTTCAATGGGCGTCTATGTATTCAACGTTAAAGCCTTAAGTAAAGCGCTTGAGGACGATGCTGTGGATTTCGGTCGGGAGGTAATACCAGGTTCTATAGATAAGTTAAAGGGTTATGGGTATATATTCGATGGTTATTGGAGGGATATAGGTACAATAAAGTCTTTTTATGATGCCAGTATAGATCTGGCGTCCCAGGTTCCTTCCGCCCGCCCGCATGCTGAGCTGTAAGCTCGGGCACTCGTTAGTCGCTGAGGGCTCGGTCATAAGTGACGCCGAGATAGAAGGTTCCATAGTAGGATTACGCAGTATTATCGGAAAAGGCTGCAAGATAAACCGTTCGATATTGATGGGCGCCGATTACTATGAGAAAGACAATATTAAGGAGTCGGTTAGAATAGGTATCGGGGATGGAACCGTAATAGACAGGGCGATAATCGATAAGAATGCCCGCATAGGAAGACACGTAACGATAAGAAATATAAATAACCTGAAGAATCACGACGGAGAGAATTATTTCATAAGGGATGGCATCGTAATAGTTACAAAAGGTGCCGTGATACCCGACGGAACTAAGATATAAGGTCTAACGCCATCTTCCCTTGGTACGTCCCCCTCTTAACAAACTCTTCCCCTATCATCCTTATAGTTTTAGTCTTATCCAGTGCCCATAGAGGAGCTATGTGGTTTTCCCGGTCGCCCTCCCCGGTGAGTCGCTGTATGACTATACCTGAAGAAAGGTTTTCCAGAAGATCACATACCATGACTACATATTCGGCCTGATCCAAGAGCCTTATCCCTCCCTCTTTGTAAATATTTTCCATACGGCTTCCTTTGAGTATGTGTAGCAGGTGTATTTTTATACCGTCTATCTTAAGATCATTAAGTGCCTTAGCTGTATTTACGGCGTCTTTGGCGGTCTCTCCCGGAAGTCCGAGTATCAAATGGGCGCATGTCTTTATGCCGTATCTCTTCGCAAGTTCGACTGCTATGGTGAAGTCTTTAAAGGTGTGTTTGCGTTCCAACCGGTCTAGTGTGTTGTCTTTTACGGATTGCAGTCCGTATTCTATCCACACCTCATAACGGTCCCTGTATGAAGATATTAGATCCTATTAGATCCATCTTCTCATCGTCAACACAGTCGGGCCGTGTGCCTATCGATATACCGACTATATCATCGAAGGGTAGCACATTATCGTATATCGACTTTAATTTCCTTACCGGGGCATGCGTGTTGGTAAAGGCCTGGAAGTACGCGATAAATTTTTCCGCCCCAAAATTATTTTTTAAATAGTCTATTCTCGAAGAGAGCTGCTCGGCTATGCTTTTTACCGGATCCGTATAAGATGAACGCGAACCGCGATCGTTACAGTAGATGCATCCGTCGAGCCCCACCGTCCCGTCCCTGTTAGGGCAGGAGAAACCGGCGTCCAGGCCAATTTTGTATACCTTGGTACCGTGGGTTCGTTTCAGATATGAATTGTAGTCGTTGTATGGTTTTTTCATTATCAACTTTTTAAACGTCCGGCCTTCTCCAGCCACACCATCAATATAGATATGGCGGCGGGAGTTACGCCCGATATGCGGGATGCCTGACCCAGGTTAGAGGGTTTCATCCGTGAGAGTTTCTCTCTTACTTCGGATGAGAGACTGTTTATGCTGCTATAGTTTATAAAGCCAGGTATCTTTATCCGCTCTATCTTCTGCATGCGGCCGATCTCTTTTAGCTGTCTCTCCATGAAGCCTTCGTACTTGATATGGATTTCTACGACCCTGGCATCTTCCTCCGGAAGTCTTCTGTCTTCAAAAGGGACGAGATCGTTATATGACACCCCCGGTCGCCGCAATACTTTTTCCAATTTCTTATCTCTAAGCCTGGTTATTTCGTCCCTTATTCTTGCAGCTCTTTGCATGACCCTATCGTATCTTTCGTCCGAGACGAGCCCTGCCTTGTGGCCTATCGGCGTTAGCCTCAGATCGGCATTATCTTCCCTCAAGAGCAGCCTATACTCCACCCTGGATGTGAACATGCGATAAGGTTCCGATGTGCCCTTTGTGACGAGGTCGTCAATGAGGACCCCTATGTAGCCTTCGGACCTGTCTAATACGAGCGGCTCTGATCCTTTTACTTTAAGCGCGGCGTTAGTTCCGGCGATAAGTCCGAGCGCCGCCGCCTCCTCGTAACCGGTCGTGCCGTTTATCTGTCCGGCCAGATAGAGTCCGCTTACTTTTTTTGTTTCGAGCGTCGGGTATAGCTCGGTCGGATCTACAAAATCATACTCTATCCCGTACCCGGGTCTGGTTATAACTGCCTCCTCAAGTCCTTCTATGGAATGGATCATATCTTCCTGTGCATCGGCCGGCAAACTTGTCGATATGCCGTTTGGATAGTATTCGGTCGTATTCATACCCTCCGGCTCTAAGAATATATGGTGCCTGTCGCGGTCGGGAAATCGGTATATCTTATCCTCTATGGACGGGCAATAGCGCACTCCCGTGCCTTTTATGACGCCTGTGAATAGCGGTGAGCGGTCGAGGTTATCGCGTATGATGTCGTGCGTGCGAATATTGGTATATGTAACGTGGCATGGGAGTTGTTCCCGAGATATCTTCTTGTTCTCGAACGAGAAGGGTATTATTATCTCGTCCCCATCCTGCCTGGCGAGTTTTTTGAAGTTTATTGTTTTGCCGTCTATGCGGGCGCAAGTACCGGTCTTAAGCCTGCCCATCTTAAGCCCGAGGTTCTTTAAAGCGCCGGAGAGATTCTCGGAAGGCCTCTCCCCTATCCGACCGCCTTTCCAGTTCTCAAGGCCTATATGGATGAGTCCGTTCAGGAATGTGCCCGGGGTTATAACTATAGCCTTTGTCGGGATATTTTCGCTTAAGGATGTTACTATCCCGCTCACTAAGCCGCTCTTAAATGTTATAGACTCGACCATGGCTTCTTTAACATCAAGGCCGGACTGACCGTCGATGACGGATCTCATATACGAGCGGTAGATCTGGCGGTCTACCTGGGCTCTGGAAGAGCGTACTGCCGGGCCTTTCTTCATATTCAGTAACCGGAATTGGATAAGGCTCGCGTCTGTGGCCTTGGCCATCCATCCGCCCAGGGCGTCCACCTCTTTTACGAGTTGACCTTTCGCAAGTCCACCGATCGCCGGGTTGCAGGATAAGAGCCCTATATTATCCACGCTCATTGTAACGAGTAGTGTCTTAGCGCCCAGTCTGGCGGCAGCAAGCGCCGCCTCACATCCTGCGTGCCCTGCGCCGATCACTATCACATCGTATACTTTAGTCATGAGTCCATTGTAGCACGCGTCAGGGGCTTTTTCAAAGTCTGCTTATTTCGCTCACTCCCACTAATTCCACACAGGGGTGTAATTAACAACAAAAAAGAGTTTTTGAAAAAATCGCGTGGACTTGCATTTTTGGAAAACGTAGGGTATACTTACTAGTGGATGACAACGGCACAAGTGACCCGTTCCCGGGCCTAAAGGTACACGTTACCTACACAGAGCTGTTGCCATCCTTTTTTTGTCCGCTTTTGCCGACAGAAGTAAGTAGCTAGAGGGCTTCGGCGGACAACCCGCCGAAGCAATCGGCCTATTATGAGTTGAATGCGAAGGCGGGTGTCTCCTGCCCCTCTACCTTTGATAGAACTTCCTTATACTGGAGAGTATCTCTTCGGGGGTATCCGCGACGCTGAAGATCGATAGATCTTGTTTCTCTATTGCATCCTTGGCTAAAAGCGTATTTTTTATCCACTTTATCATGTCTTTCCAGTATTCGCCGCCGACCAGTATTACCGGGAGTGGCTCTACCCTTTTTGTCTGTACGAGGGTTATCCCCTCGAAAAGTTCATCGAGAGTGCCGAACCCGCCCGGGAAGACTATGAACGCTTTAGAGTACTTGGTGAACATGACCTTGCGACAGAAGAAATATTTGAATTCCACTGACCTCGTGACGTACTTATTAGGTTTCTGAGCTGTAGGTATGAGTATATTGAGCCCTATCGAGTCGCCTTTGGCGCGCTTGGCACCTTTGTTGGCGGCTTCCATTATGCCGGGTCCGGCCCCTGTTATTATGGAGTATCCGTTCTTGGCCATCATATAAGCGGTCTCATCGGCAAGCTTATAGTACCTATTGGAAGGTTTAAATCGAGCCGACCCGAATATCGTGATCGCATTTTTAACGTCCGAAAGTTCTTCGAATCCGTCTACGAATTCGCTCATTATTCTGAATATGCGCCACGGATCCTCTTTGGTGAAGTCGCCCTTTAAAACCGCCATCTACATTCCTCTCTATAGTTTTATTATTGAATCAAATGTCCCGAAAGCATTCTGCTCACGATCGTTATTCTGTTTATCTATGGTCCACTCCCCGTCGACGACGAATTTATACCTGTATCTCCCCGGCTCCAACCCCATCTTCTTTACCCACTTTCCGTCTTCGAGCCTGGCGAGCCGTGACTCGTCATTTATCTTCCAGTGGTTGAAGTCTCCGACCAGGTATATCTCCCGGGCGTCCGGCGCGCTCATGGTAAAGTCGACTTCCCTGTTAACAGGTTCCTGTCTAGCGGGGGGCGGTAATGCCATAGGTAATTCGCGTAACGCCTTCTCGAACTCTAATGCTCCTTCGGCCTTTAAGAGCTCATCGGCCAGCGCCATGTGATCGAGAGCGCCGTTAGATTTTTTATCGAACTGTATCACGGAGATCCCTTTTGCCGCCGCCTTTTTCAGGGTTACGTTGGTGCGTATGACGGTTTTGAGCATCTGGTCTCTGAAGAAAGACTTTATCTCGTCGAGCATTGTTTGGGAATATTTCGTTCGATTGTCGAATAATGTAGCAACCGCGTTCACCGCTGGAGAATGCCCGATCTTCACCTTTATCAATTCAAGCATGCCGAGCAGTTTTCCTACGCCCATGAGGGAAAAGGCGCTCATGTCGATCGGAACCAGTACTGTCTCCGCGGCTCTCAGGGCATTGAACGTCAAGAACCCAAGGCTCGGCGGGCAATCCACTATTATGTAGTTGTAGTTCAGTTTTTCTGACAATATAGCCTCACGCAGTTTTGATACGGCATCGTCCTTGTCCTTCAACTCCTGCTCCAGCGTACTGAGCAGTATATTGGAGGATACTATATCGAGATTCTGGCATATATTGGATATGCAGTCAGAAAGTTTTCTCTTCTTCTCTTCGTTATCGGTGAGTGCATTATATATGGATTTGTCCACAGTCTGCAGGTTCGCGCCGAGGCCAAACGATGCATGTGATTGAGGATCCAGATCTATCAAAAGGATCCTCTTGCCGACTGAAGCAAGAGCGGCCGCCAGGTTTATCGCAGTCGTAGTCTTACCGCATCCACCCTTCTGATTAGTTATCGCTATTATCTTCATGGCTTTATGCCTCCTTTGGCAGGTTTATGTCTTTAAGATATATCATCGTTTCGATAAGAGAATCTTTTTCGGACGGAGCTTCCCCTATGCGGCCGTATTCTATTCTTATGGCGTTTATGTTCGCCAGATCTATATAGTTTTTTGATCTGCCAAGCGGTATCGATTCCGTCCGCCAGTTTGAAGAAAGATAAAGCTCCCCAAGTCTTAGAGACCTGTTCGAGGAATCCTTTAATATTATGGTTATCTTCTCTCCTCCCTTGGCGCCTCGTATGGAGAGGTTAAGAGTCCTCGAGTTGAGATCAACCGGGAATCTGAGCGGCAAGAGAGCGTCCGCCCAATTATATTTTTTGGGATTCTTAAGGACGAGGGCGTCTTTGGCGGCCTTAGAGCTGACTCCTCTGGCGTAGCCGAGGAGCTCCAGGCGTTTTACAACGTCTTTATTGATAGCGCCTTTATCGAAGAGCGGTATGACCTGCAGCGCGGAGATTTTTTTGCGAAGTAATTCGTTATAGTTTTTGTTTGTTATCGACGATACTATCAGTATAAAACCTATGGCGGCTACTATTGTGCCTGCGGCTACGACCATGAAAGCGGCGTCTTTTAACGACGGGGATTTCTTTCTTGATTTTGTTTTGGGACGGCTCTTCTTAGCGAAGTACGTGCTTGCGATATGTTCCAGAAGCACATCTTCTGTGGGGAAGGATCTTCGTGTTCCTTCGAGAGTTTTAGGCATACCCCTTTTTGATATAAATATATACCAAAAACACGTTAATTACAAATACTTTTTAGCGAAATTCACTCCGTTCTTGAATATTGCAAAGCCATCGCCTTCTCTGCCCTGTTTTGCAGGATCCTGCCTGGTCCATTCCGGGTGTTGATATGAACTTAAGTGTCTTTCCGGGTGCGGCATTAATCCGAATATCCTGCCAGTCGGGTCGCATATACCAGCTATACTTTCTACGGCCCCGTTAGGATTACACGGATAACCCGCCCTCTTGCCGCGTTCATCGGTATATTCCAGCGCTATAAGGCCGTCATTTTTCAGCCGGCGAAGAAGGTCTTTATCTTTAGGTATGAACTTCCCTTCTCCATGCGCAACGGGCAGCGTTATAACTTTATCAATTCCTTTTGTCCACACACACTTGTTTTGACCTCTGATATCTGACCCCTGACTTCTCTTCAAATATACCCAGCGGTCTTCGAATTTATTAGAATCGTTAAGAGTCAGTGTGGCCTCTATAGTCCTGAAATCTCCTGTAAGGTTAGGGAGCAATCCCGCTTTAACGAGGACCTGGAAACCGTTGCATATTCCTAAAATAAGTTTTCCGGCGTTCACGAAACTCTCGAGCTCCTCCTCTATCGCGAACTTAAGCTCGTTTGCGAGTATCTTGCCGCTTGCTATGTCGTCGCCGTATGTGAATCCGCCCGGTATGGCCAGTATATGATAGTCGTCGAGGCTCTTTACGCCTGCTGATAGCCGGTTTATATGGACCAGTTCTGCTGAAGCGCCTGCGGATTCAAAAGCGAATGCCGTCTCTTTGTCGCAATTCGTCCCCGCAGTCCGCAGTATTATTACCCTTATCTTCTTCATTTTATAGATTACCGAATGTGCCTTTCCACGCAGCCCTCAAACCGTCTATGTCGGCATTTATGACAATCTTGTTATTGAGGTCTTTGATCGTCAGGCGTTTATTTTTGGCGGCGGCTCCCAATTTCCATACAGGGAACCCCGACATATATGTAAGGAATTTATCTTCGTCAGATACTTCTATCACAAAACGCGTATTAGATTCCGAAAATAACATTTTTTCCGCGCTCAAGTGAGGCTGTCCTTTGGGCGGAGCCCATTTGCTCAGGTCTATATCCGCGCCTATCCCGCCGGCGAAAGCCATCTCGGCGATTGCAACCGCCATCCCACCCTCGGAACAATCGTGACACGACCTTATATACCCTTTCTCGATAACTTTCGATAGCTTTGTCATCAAGGATCTGCCATATACAGCATCTACTTTCGGCACATCATTGCCGGTGTAGCCTTTCATCTTATAGTACTGCGATCCGCCCAATTCGTCATAGGTTAATCCGACAATGTAAAGCGGATTACCGGATTTTTTTATATCCATCGTTATACACCTTGAAATATCGTTTACAACGGAGATGCAGGATATGAGCAGCGTCGGAGGTATCGATATCGTTTTTTTGCCGGTAGAGTATTCGTTATTTAGACTGTCTTTTCCGGATATGAAAGGAACGCCGTAAGCTTTCGCGATTGTATAACAGGCTTGCGATGCCCGGACCAGTCCTCCCAATCTATCAGGCTTATTTGTATTGCCCCAGCAGAAGTTATCGAGTATGGCGCATCGGTCGAGATTCGATCCTATGGATATTATCTGTCTTAATGCCTCATCTATGGCGCTTGCGGCCATCCAGTAAGGGTCTATCTTACCGTAATCCGGGTTTATGCCGCAGGATAAGGCTATCCCCTTTTTGGACCCGAATACCGGCTGTGTAACCGAGGCATCTCCAGGCCCTCCGCCACGGATCCCCTGAAGCGGTTTAATTATGCTGCCTCCTTGTACTTCGTGGTCATATTGCCGGATTATCCACTCCTTGCTGGCTATATTCGGACTGGCGAGCAGTTTTAAAAGATCCGCGGTAAGATCTTTTTGTCTTCTAAGGCGGGGTTCCTTAAATGAAGACTTCTTCCATGTGGCAGTTCTTGTTATCGCTGGTCCGCCATCATGGATGAACTTCATAGCCATATCGCATACCTTATTGCCGTCGTAGAATAATCTTAAATGTCCGTCGCCGGTAAATTTACCTATAACGGTCGCCTCGACGTTCTCCGCGGCAAAGACCGCTATAAGTTCATCTATCTTTTTTTGATCAACAGCAAGAACCATTCTCTCCTGGGCTTCGGATATCCAAACTTCAGAGTAACTTAAACCTTTATATTTTAACGGGACCTTCTCCAAATATACTTCGGCGCCGAGTTCTTCACCCATCTCTCCTATTGCGCTCGACAATCCGCCCGCACCGCAATCCGTTATGGAGTTGTAAAGGCCGCGGTCCCTTGCAGTCAATATAGTATCTGCCACTTTCTTTTCCTGTATAGGGTTGCCTATCTGGACAGCCGAACCGGAGACCTCTTCCGATTTATGGGTAAGCTCACCTGATGAAAATGTGGCCCCGTGTATTCCGTCCCTTCCGGTCCTTCCTCCCACTACCACGGCAAGGTCTCCCGGAAACACCTTCTTATCGGCTTTGTCTTTAGGCATTATGCCGACATTACCGCAAAATACGAGCGGATTACCTACAAAGTTCTCGTCGAAACAGACTGCTCCATTCGATGTTGGTATGCCCATCCTGTTGCCGTAATCCCGCACGCCGGAGACGACCCCTTTCATTAGTCCATGGGGCCGAAACAGAAGATGTCGGTATTTATTATAGGTTTTGCGCCGAGGCCGGTGCCCATAGGGTCCCTTATGACGCCTCCTATGCCTGTCCCTGCTCCTCCGTACGGTTCGAGGGCCGAAGGATGATTATGGGTTTCTACCTTGAAGCATATATCGTTCTTCTTATCGAACCTGATTATCCCGGAATTATCCTTAAATACCGTTACGCACCACGGCTTGTCGAGCTCCGCCGTAACTTTCATAACCGTGTTCTTTAGGAGATTTTTTATCGTTTTGCCTTCGTACTTAATCAACCCCCGGAATGTCTTGTGTTTGCAATGTTCGCTCCAGGTTTGGGCTATCGTCTCGAGTTCGCAGTCGGTGGGGTTTCTTCCCAATTTTTTAAAGTAATTCTTTATCGTCTTCATCTCATCCACACTCAAAAACAGCTGCCCGTCTTTAGATATTTTCTTAAGTCTGGCGGGGCCGGCACTTACCAGATCTACTGTAGTCAGTCTGAATTTGTAAGGCGGGACTTCAGGATGGATTATCGACTCCCCCGTGACGAGGTGTTGTATGACTTTATTATAAAGTACCTTTTCGGCTACCTGGCGGATCTGGTCGATCGAAAGGTCCCCTTTTATCAAATAACGCTTTGCGGTCCTCACAGCTTCTATATCTTTTATCCCAAGGTCCCCGAGGGCCTTCTTCATGCTTTCCTCCACAGGATCCATGACCCCGGGATTATAGGCGATTTCCACAGCCTTGACCCCAGGCTCATCCAGGAAAGGTATGTCATAACTATATATCTGAGTGATGGGGTCTATAAGGAGTTCCTCGCAGACCTTCTTTATTGCGGACCTTGTGATGTCGCCTCGAATGAGATAGACCTGGGCAGTCTTTACGCTCTTGATCCTGCCTTTAAAGCCGAGCGCCTCCATGTCTTTCTTTACCGCCGCTCCTGCCGCGTCAAAGAAGCCATCTTTTTCCCGTACTTCGATTCTGTAAAACATTGTCTTCCCCTATTTTTCAGACATTGTAAGCACCGTCAATTCACAGAAGGTGATCCGTTTAGGCGGGTTTTTTCGTCGATCAATTCCTCAATAAAAACTCGCAATTCGTTACCCACGACATGATGACCCGTCTTATTTAAATGTATGCCATAACGGTTCATCCTTATCTCATCAATATCCCTATTTAAAAAGACGCTCAGCGAATCACGATACGGAATTCCATGATCACGACACCAGCTCTCAAGCTCTACGTTATTTTTCCAATACTTATACAGCATTTTTTGATTTATTACTCCATTCCAGTTAAATCTGGGAATATTAAAGACCGCGAATCTTGCATTCTTGCGGACACTCTCTGCACTGATCTCGTTTAAGACTTTAAATATGCCATTCCATGCCTTGGCATAAGACTTCTTTCTGGTAGACAAAAATGTTGTGTCTTTAAAGCCAATCGCCGTTAATAAGCGATTCATCGTATGGGTTGTGTAGAACAGGTCCTGTATCCACTCCGGCCATGTCGGGGTGTATAAGGTATTCCACTTTTTATACCGCAGTTCCCGGTTAATATCGTCAATATAAAAAATAAGAATGACGATGTCATAAGAAAGATCATGCAGTTTTTTAATATAGAATCTCTTGATCTGTTCCAAACTATATGCCGGAAACGACGCGTTGATGACCTCCACGGTTGTATGTGGCGCCTTCTCCTTATTAATGAGCATTTCCGCCTGTAATGGGAAGATATCCTCTTCCGGGATCCCTCCCCCGAACGGGATTGAATCTCCGATAACCAGCACCTTCAGCACTCCCGGCTGCGCCTGCCGTGGTTCGTTTCCGCGGAACCCCCAAGAATTGATCCGGTGTTTTTCCTTTAGCCTGACACCAACAGTATCAGGCTTAAAGTACCAGAACGATCTGTCACTGCTATTAATAGACGGCATTCCTCTCTGCACCGGCCCCATAGCAATGCGTAGCGATATCTCAAATATAAGAAACGAAAATAGGACTAGCGCGATGACAGCAACAACTGCCGCGCGGGTTTTTTCTTTCCGCAAGGAGTATGCTGTAATAACAGGTATCGCCACAAATAACCCCAAGAGGGAGAAGGCCTTGCCGGGGGACGGCAGGAAAGGCGCCCGGAACATCAAAAAAGAAAGAACGATTGCCGGGAGGCCCGTAATAAAAACCGGGATGACCGGACTTATACCCGAAATCCTCATATAGCTATATTTCTTTCTTTAGCTATGGACTCTTATTCCCACTCTATAGTTGAAGGCGGCTTTGAGCTGATATCGTATGCCACCCTGTTGACCCCGCGGACCTCATTTATTATGCGATTCGACACCTTGCCCAATACTTCATACGGTATCTTAGCCCAGTCTGCGGTCATGCCGTCGACGCTCGTAACAGCGCGCAGGGCCACGACGTTTTCGTAGGTGCGTTCGTCCCCCATGACGCCTACCGATTTAACCGGTAAAAGTACCGCGAATGCCTGCCATATCTCGTCGTAAAGTTTTTCATTCTTCAGTGTCTCGATGAAGCGATCATCAACCTCCCTGAGAACGTCGCATCTTTCTTCTGTTACGTCGCCTAGG
>JAPLMF010000063.1 GCA_026387155.1 Candidatus Omnitrophota bacterium | reverse complement strand
CAACCTCCCTGAGAACGTCGCATCTTCCTTCTGTTACGGCGCCTAGGATACGAACCGCTAAGCCCGGCCCCGGGAACGGGTGTCTTCCAAGTACTTCCTGTGGTATGGATAATTCTTTACCGACTTTTCTCACCTCATCTTTAAAGAGGTATTTAAGGGGTTCTATGAGTTTTAGGTTCATCCTCTTCGGCAAGCCGCCGACATTATGATGGGTCTTTATCGTCGCGCTGGGTCCGCCGAAAGCCGAGCGGGACTCTATCAGGTCCGGGTAGAGCGTGCCCTCCGTATGAATATCTTGCCGATTATCTTCCTCTTCTTCTCGGGATCGACGACGCCTTTAAGGGCCGAAAGGAATTCCTCCGCGGCGTTGACTACCTTAAGATTTATCTTGAAGTGTTTCTGGAAGACCTCCCGCACTATTCTGGCCTCATCCTTACGCAGAAGCCCATTATCGACGAAAACGCAAGCCAGTCTGTGGCCTATTGCTCTATGTATCAGCACCGCGGCCACAGAAGAGTCAACCCCCCCCGATAAGCCCAATATGACCCTGTCGCGCCCTGCAGTGTTTCTTATATCTTCTATCGTCTCGCGAACGAAAGACTTCATCGACCAGTCACCTCTTGCCGCGCACACACCCTTTACGAAGTTTTTAAGCATCTGCCTGCCGTATTGGGTATGGGCTACTTCCGGGTGGAATTGAACGCCGAATAGACGCCTCTGGTTGTCCTCAAAAGCGGCTATCGAAGTATTCCTCGACATCGCTATGCGTTTAAAGCCGTGCGGCATCTTGTGGACCTTGTCCCCGTGGCTCATCCACGAAGTACTAAGTTTTGGCACGCCCTTAAAGAGTGTCGTATTGTCCGTGACGGTTAATGTAGCGCGGCCGTATTCCCGTGAGCCGGCTTTATCAACAGTGCCACCCAGGGTCTTTGCCATGAGCTGCATTCCGTAACATATGCCGAGTACCGGTATTCCCAGCCTGAAGATCTTCGGGTCGCAGTGCACAGCTCCCTTCTGGTAGACGCTGGCCGGGCCGCCGGAAAGTATTATCCCTTTTATTGACTTACGGTCAATACGATCGGCCGATATATTCGGCGGGACGATCTCGCAGAATACCGAGAGCTCCCTGACCGATCTAGCTATGAGCTGATTATATTGTGAACCAAAATCCAATATCAGTATCTTCTCGCGCGACATTTATGATATCCCCTTGCAGAGCTTTCTTTCCAGGGATTTCTTTGAAGGTGGTTTGCATATCTTCGTAGGATAATTACCGGTGAAGCACGCTGCGCAGAAGTTATCTTTCGGAAGCATCATGGCTCCCAGCATGCCTTCCAGGCTCAGGTAGTTTAAGCTATCGACGCCTATAAACTTCTTTATATCTTCTAAAGAGTGGTTTGCCGCTATCAATTCTTTTTTTGTGGGGAAGTCTATACCGTAGAAGCACGGCGATACAAGCGGTGGGCAGCTGACGCGCATATGTATCTCTTTAGCGCCGGCATCCCTGAGAGCCCTTACCCTTCCGCGGGATGTGGTCCCGCGCACTATCGAGTCCTCTACTATGATGATACGCTTACCCTTTATGACCTCATGCACAGGGTTTAGCTTAATCCGCACTTTGAAGTCGCGCACCAGTTGGCTCGGCTGTATGAACGTGCGGCCGATGTAATGATTTCGTATGAAGCCTATTTCAAAAGGTATCTTCGACTCTTCGGCATATCCTAAAGCCGCGTATGTGCCCGAATCAGGTATCGGCATTACAATATCGGCCTCCACCGGGCTTTCTTTGGCAAGCGCCCTGCCGAGGTTCTTGCGCGTCAGATAAACACTTTTGGTGAATATTGTGCTGTCGGGCCTTGCGAAATATATATACTCGAATATGCAGGATGAGGGGGTCTTGGGATCGGACGGTTTTATGGATGCCAGCCCGTTCTTATCTATTATGAG
>JAPLMF010000025.1:2022-10487 GCA_026387155.1 Candidatus Omnitrophota bacterium | reverse complement strand
CTTTCGCGAGCTCTTTCACTACGGCAAAGCCTATATTGTGCTTCGTACCGGAGTATTCTTCCCCTGGGTTCCCCAGTCCTATCATGAACTTCACTATTTCTTCTCTTCCTTCTTCGGCTCTTTAGCTGCCACCGGCGCTTCCTTCGGCTCCTCGCCTTCCACTGCCGCTTCCTCTTTCTTCTTTCTGATGAGCTCCGGCTCCTCACCGCCAGCCACTGCCTCTTCTTTCGGCGCTTCGACCTTAGGCGCTTTCACTATGAGCGCTATCAGCTCAGGATCATTCAATACCTTGACGCCTTCCGGCACCTTTATATCTTTCACCAATATGTGTTCGCCTATCTTAAGCGCCGATACATCAACCTCTATCTTGGCAGGAATATCCGTCGGTAAGCATTCTACAGATAGTTCGCGCAGTACGTGCTCCAGCAACCCGCCATCGATCTTCACCCCGGCCGGCTCACCGCGAGCTACGAGAGGCACATTGACCTCAAGCACCTCTGTAAGCGATATTTCATTGAAATCAACATGGAGTATACTGTCTCTCACGGGATGGCGCTGGATCTCCTTTATGAGGACGGTCCTGTCTTTTGCGGACGATTCTCCGCCGGAAACTTTGAGTGTTATCAGCACATTCTCCCCGGCTTTCGTATGAAGCACACCCCTCAGTTCCTTGTCGGCTACCGTCAAGCTGGTAGCGGCCTTGCCGGATCTGTAAACATTCGCCGGGACGAGGCCTTTGTTGCGCAGGTCCTTGGCAACCCTTTTACCGGTCTCTTCCCTTACTTCGGCTTTCAGTATTACCTTTTCCATGGTATTCTACACTCCTTCTTTGGTGAACAACACGCTTATAGACTCTGCGCAATGTATGCGCTTTATAGCCTCTCCCAGGATCGACGCCACCGAGAGGACCCTTATATTTGGCAGCATCTTCTCTTTTGGTATCGGTATTGTATCGGTGACTATCAGCTCCTTCAAGGATGACTTCTTTATGCGCTCCAGGGCCGGGCCGCAAAGTACCGGATGTGTCACGGCGGCATAGACCTCTAAGGCACCTTTCTTCTTTATGGCCTCGACCGCTTCTACCAGCGATCCTGCTGTAGCCACCATATCATCAACAATAATCGCGTGTTTACCCGCAACGTCGCCCATTATATGCATGACCTCGGCTTCCTTATCGTTCACCCGGCGTTTATCTACTATAGCCAGCGAACATTTAAGGCATTTCGCGTAAGCGCGCGCCGTCTTTATGCCTCCGACGTCCGGAGAGACAACGACAAGCTTCGAATTAAGCTTCAGCCTCTTTATGTGCTCAGTCAATATCGTGGACGCGAAAAGATGGTCAAGCGGTATGTCAAAAAAACCCTGGATCTGCCCGGCATGCAGGTCTATCGTGAGGACCCTGTCGGACCCCGCCACGGTCAGGAGGTTTGCTACAAGCTTTGCCGTTATGGGAACTCGCGGCTGGTCTTTTCGGTCCTGCCTTGCGTATCCGAAATACGGCAGTACGGCGGTTATTCTTTCGGCCGAGGAACGTTTCAGCGCATCTATCATTATAAGAAGCTCCATCAGGCTGTCGTTAGAAGGAGCGCATGTTGACTGCACTACAAATACATCGTGACCGCGCACGTTCTCGTTTATCTTCACGCGTATCTCACCATCGGTAAAAGTGTCTATGGAAGCATTGCCGAGTTTTATACCCAGCGATTTACAGATATCCAGCGCGAGTTTTCTGTTAGAATTTCCGCTAAAGACCAAAAGGTTATTCTTCATAGATCACTCCTCTTTTTCATAACGCATTATACAAACGTTATCGCTTACTTTAGTATCTTCGCCGGCACACCAACCACGGTAACGCCGGGAGGGACGTTATGCCCCTTGGGTACCACACATCCGGCACCTACAGTAGCGCGCCTGCCTATCTTCACCGGAGCTATTAGTATGGCGCCGACTCCTATAAACGCGCCGTCCTCTATTACGGTCTTATGTTTATTCTTTCCGTCGTAGTTGGCCGTTATCGTGGCGGCGCCTACGTTTACGCCTTTGCCTACGACTGCATCGCCGAGATACGTATGGTGTTTGACCTTGGTGCCTTTGCCTATCGTTGTCCTTACGAGTTCGACGAAATTCCCGATCTCGGCACTGTCGGCTATCCTCGTCCCGGGGCGGATCCGCGCAAACGGACCGATCTCGCAACCCTTTCCTATCGTAACGTTCGACCCTATTATAGTATTAGGTTTTATTACCGTATCACGGCCTATCTTCACGCCGGGATGTATGATAGTCGTGGAGGGATCTTCGATAGTCACGCCATCAGCCATTAAACCTCGAAGCACCATATTTTTGAGCCTCATCGAAGCCTCCGCCAGGTCAGCGCGAGTATTTATCCCTATGACTTCCGATTCATCCTCAGCCAGAACCGATTCGACCGGCTTCGACATGCCGGATCGTATTATCGACAGCGTATCCGTGAGATAAAACTCTTTTTTACTATTATTCGATCTTACTTTCGAAAGCGCCGCGAATAGATCGGCGTATTTAAAACAATAAGTACCTACATTTATTTCATCTATCGATCCCTCATATACGGAAGCGTCTTTGTCTTCGGCTATCTTCAATATCTTCTTATTATCATCCCTGATCATCCTGCCGTAGCCGGAAGGATCCTTAACCTTAGCTGTCAGCACGGTAGCGCTGGCGCCGGAAGATCTGTGTTTCCCTATAAGCCGCTTTAAGGTTTCCGGCCTTATAAGCGGTGCGTCCCCGCACGTTACCAGTATATCGCCCGTCCGAAACTTCAAAAATCTTTTGGCGGAGTTCACGGCATCGCCGGAACCCAAAAGTTTCTTCTGCAAAACCATCCTGGCGCCGCCAAGCTCACCCTTCAACATACGGCTTCCGTATCCGGCTACTACAATAATATCTTTTATACCGGCGGCCTTAAGAGCGTTAAGTACATACCAAATGATCGGCTTGCCAAGAAGACCATGCATGACCTTCGGGGTATCCGACTTCATCCTCGTGCCGCGTCCGGCTGCCAATACTACAGCTGTTATTTTCTTCATATTTTCTTTCACAGATTTGCTGAGCGAATTTGTGGTTGCCCAGCATGGATTCGAACCATGACCCTCAGCTCCAAAGGCTGGTGTGCTACCATTACACCACCGGGCAATACTCTTACTACAGTTCTATATCGCTCGCTTCTTCGGCCTCGCGGCGCGGAGAAGGCGCGGATGCCGGTTTTGGTTCGGAGGAGCCCCCCCCCACCTTCTTCTCTATATCGTAAGCTTCGAGCCCCTTCTTCTGTATATAATCCCTACACTCTGTGGTGATGGGATGAGCTATATCCTTATGTTCGGATTGGCGCGCCATATCTTCGGACGTTTGCATAGCGGGTCTGGGTTCGGCCAGCGGAAGCGCAGAACCACACTGATTACAGAACTTAGATCTTACGGTATTCCTAAAATGGCACTTCGGGCATGGGTCCTTCATTTTTCTCGATGGCATAGCCACAAACATGCCCTTATTACCTTCTATTACCTTGACATTCCTTACGACAAAACAGTTATCAAAAGTTACTGTCGCATACGCCTTCAGTTTCTTGTCCTGCCCCTCCTTAAGAAATACCTTTACGTCGGTGATCTCCATGCTCACTCCTCGAATTTTTCCGTTTGTACTACAAATATATCCCAGTGTTTTCGCATTACAGCCGGTATACTCCGATAGATCCTGGCTTTAGCTTTTACGGCCTCCTTCCCGGTTCGATAGAGACAAAATACGCTTGACCCGCTGCCGGAAAGAACTACCTTCTTTCCTAAAGAAGCGGTCAAGCGCTCTATTATGCTTCCCAAAACCTTTTTTTCGGAAATGGCCGCGCATTGCAGGTCGTTGTAGAGCATCGCTTCTATAACCTTAAAAACGGTGAAACTCTGAAATAAGCGACCTATTTTAACATCGCCCGTATGGCCTGTCAAGGCAAAATCCAGCCTGTCAAACGCTTCATATACCTCTTTTGTAGCGGACTCAAAACCCGGGAATACGAGTAGATGCCATAATTTTCTACCCATATTTAACGGTTTTAACTTCTCTCCTATTCCTTTTCCTGTGGCAAAAGCGGCCCCCAGGACGAAGAACGGCACATCGGCTCCCAATTTGGCGGCAAGATCGATCATGCGTGACTTGCTTATACGAAGGCCAAATAGCCGGTCCATGCCCATAAGGACGCTTGCGGCATCAGAACTCCCACCCCCCAGGCCTGCGGCCATGGGTATCTTCTTTCTTATATATATGCTGACCCCTGAACTTATCTTAAACTCTCTTATGACGAGCTCAGCCGCCTTATAAGCGATATTATCTTCAGGATTACGAGTAATAACCTTGTCCGAAAGGACCTTTATGCCGTGGGGCACAGAAGTAATAGTAATCTTATCGGCAAGCGATATCTTCTCGAAGATGGTGTGTATATTATGGTATCCATCTCTTCGCCTTCCGAGGACTTTAAGAAAAAGGTTTACTTTCGCGGGAGCTGTGAGTGTGATGGAGGGCATAAATTTTTCATTCCGCTACTTCTTCATCCTTATCGCTTCTTTAGCCGCTTTAGCAATGTCATCGGCCGTCAAGCCGAAATATTTGAATAGTTCGTCCGGTTCTCCCGACAACCCAAATCTGTCTTTGACACCCACCATCTTTACAGGCACCGGCCACTCCCCGGAAACGACTTCCGCTATCGCGCTGCCGAAACCGCCCATGATGGTGTGCTCTTCGGCAGTAACAATGGCGCCGGTATCTTTGGCAGCCTTTATTATAGCTTCCTTGTCTATGGGTTTGACGGTATGCATGTTGACAAGTCTTGCCGATATTCCGTCTTTGGCCAGGATCCCGCAGGCCTTCGCCGCTTCAGATACCATCTGCCCGCAGGCGAATATGGCGACGTCCTTACCGTCGGCAAGCATCATAGATTTGCCTATGACGAACGCATCATCTTTACCTGTCATGACCGGCACACCGGAGCGCCCCAACCTCAAATAGACAGGGCCTTTTCGTTTCGCAGCGGCTATCGTAGCCTTCTTAGCCTCGATCGCATCACAGGGCACTATCACGGTCATGTTAGGGAGTATCCTCATGAGCGCTATCTCTTCCAGCGCCTGGTGGGTAGCACCGTCCGGCCCGACAGATATACCGCCGTGGGTCCCGGCTATCTTGACATTGAGATTCATATAAGCGACTGATACCCGCACCTGGTCCCAGCACCTACCGGAAGCAAACACTCCGAACGTGCATGCAAACGGTGTCTTCCCTTCGAGCGCTAATCCTGCGGCGACGCCGATCATATCTTGCTCGGCTACTCCAAGTCCGAAGAAGCGGTCTGGAAAATCTTTCTTGAACCATGCGGCTCTGGTGGAATCGGTAAGGTCCGCCGAAAGGACGACGACGTTCTTATCGGTCTTCCCCAGCTCTACCAATCCTTCCCCGAAACCGTCCCTTGTTGATATCATCTTACGCTCTTCAGCCATTTTTATCCCCATTTTTACTTAGAATGAGTCAAACACCATCACATCTTCTATCTTGGTATTCTTCGGCTTATAATTATCAAGGTCTTCTTTGAGCACTTTCGAGGCTCTGCCGTCAGTAAGGCTCCTTATCTCCACATAATCAAAATCCTTAAAATTGTAGCCATGTATAACGTCGTAAGACGTTTTCAGCGCATAACCGAATAGCTTATCGGATGCCTCTTTCGAAGTGGAGGCTTCTATCGTTCTGGGTTCTGCGGATATCTCTATCTTAAAATACCTGCTGCCGCCATTTTGGACCCCGGCGGCGTAAATGCCCTTCGCCGACTTAAGGATGAGCGAATCGTTCAGCTCCTTATTGTCCCTGAACGAAAGCCTGATGCGGCTGGCTATCTCTTCGGCAAGGAATTCCGGTAGATTTATATCTTTGATGTAAAACTTTCCGGCCCAATATCCTATGTCCCCCAGTGTAGCGGGATCGGACATGAAGAAATCCTGCATCACGCCTTCCTGCCACTTCTTGTCTATACTCATCCTGTCAAATACATCCTTGATTGCGCGCTCTTTCTGCGCCTGAGGGGCTATCCTCATATCTATCAGCATCCTCTTGCCATACTCGCCGCGGGATATATCACCAAGCAGAAAACGCCTTACATCCTCCACGGACTTTATTATAACTATCTGTATCTCGGGTATCCTTACATCGTGGGCCATCACGCAGTAAAAATCGTATTCGGCATCGGTCGAGAGGACCACCCTGGTCACATTCAGTATAACCTGATTTATCTTCTCTCCGGCATCCGTAGTAAGCGCAAAAGTGAAGTCTAAAAGATTCGTAAGTGGCAAATATATGGCCACCGTCTTACCTACGGTCTTGACCTTTACGTCGAGTGAATACTCTTTCTTACAGAGCCTTATTATT
This sequence comes from Candidatus Omnitrophota bacterium, assembly GCA_026387155.1. Classification (GTDB taxonomy): domain Bacteria; phylum Omnitrophota; class Gorgyraeia; order 2-01-FULL-45-10; family 2-01-FULL-45-10; genus JAPLMF01. Next base: position 4,058 of record JAPLMF010000025.1, on the reverse strand, counting down.
GATTCCTTGAACTTCTCTTTAGGATATGTCGGGCCGCAGCCGGCTGTTGACAGAAGACAGAAGACGGATATCAGAAGACAGAGAAGAGAAGACAGAATTTTTCTTCTGATCTCTGATCTCTGATCTCTGACTTCTAACTTCATGACTTCGTCTGTATCTTTCCGTAGTCCTTAAATATCGCGTCGATCTCGTCGTACTCGAGCTCTTCCTTGGCAAGAAGTTCATTGGCGATATGTTCAGTTATCTTCCACTCTTTTTTAAGAAGGTCATCGACGTCTTTCAAACACTTCTGTAATATGCCTTGCGTCTCCATATTAAGCTGTTCCTTGACGCTTTCGGCAAGCTCGGATGCGTGGCCCGGAGACCCATAAAGGGAATAGTCTCCGACTAACCCCGCGACCGACATACCCAGACTCCAGACCATGCTGTGCGCTATAACCATAGCATGTTTAAAGTCTGAACTCACGCCGTCGGAGGTTGTGCCGAACCTCATCCTCTCGGTAACATATCCTGCCAGCAATGTTTTTATATCTGCAAGAAGCACTTCCTTGGAATGGGTGAACCATTCCTCACGCGGATTCTCATGGGTCACACCCAGAGCATCTCTCCTGCCTATTATAGAGGCTTTGAATACATCCTTGGTAGGGTGCAAGAGATATAGAACCACCACATGACCGGCTTCGTGCCAGGCAATCAGCTCTTTCTCTTTCGGAACGAGACTTCTCCTGTGCTTTAATCCCATGTCTATTCGTTCTATCGCCTCGGATACGTGCTTGAACTCAACCACTTCTTTATCATCCCTGGCGGCTATGAGCGCCGACTCTTTCACGATATTCTCGATATCGGCAGGAGTCTTATAGACCGCTTTCCTGGAAAGTCTCTTTATGTCAAGAGACTTGTCATATTTAACCTTTGAAAAATAGAACGCAAATATCCTCTCCCTCTCTTCGAGGTTAGGCTTATCGATGTAAATCTTGCGGTCAAAACGCCCCGGCCGGAGTAACGCCGGATCGAGGGTATCCTCAGGTGCGTTCGTCGCGGCTATTATTATTACGTTCTCTTCCTTTTCCTGCAAACCATCTATCTGGACTAGTAACTGGTTCTGCGTAGAGTTCGTCTCCTGCCCGCCGAATTGACTGAAAGTTCTGTTGCGTCCTATCGCGTCGAGTTCATCCAGAAATACTATACATCCTCCGTAACCGGCGGCAAGTTCTCTCGCCTTCTTGAATAATTGTCTCACTCTCGAAGCGCCGACGCCAACGAACATCTCCACAAATTCGCTAGACGCCATCGAGAGGAACGGTATGCCGGCCTCAGTAGCTATCGCTTTTGCAAGATATGTCTTACCGCAGCCTGGGGGGCCCAGCATAAGAAGCCCCTTTACTATCTTACCGCCTATCTGTTTAACCTTGGCCCTGTCCTTTATAAGTTGTACGACTTCCCATGCTTCTATCTTTGCCGCGTCCAAGCCTATTACATCCGACCACTTTACGTTGACCAGGTCGCTCTTCATGCGCGTGTTCTTCGAGGCGCTGCCCCAACGAGTGCTGAAGAGGTTCATGTACATATAGACGAATATGAGCGCGTTCAAGGCCACCATGATGAGCTGAAGCGGCATCATCGCAAGCGTCTGGTTGCGATAGAACGACTCCAAAGACATCATTCCCCATATTGAAGCTGCTATGAGGAGCAGGACCGACAGGGCAATAAGAATACGCACACGATAAAGCTTGAAGTACATCTTCCATATCATGAACTTTTGGGGTAACATTTATAACTCCTTTTTGGGGGTGAGTTTACTTTATATTTTTAAGAGCCAGATCCAGCTCCGCTATCGCCTTTTCGTATTCTTCTTTCTTGGGGGATATACCGTGCCATTCAACCTTATTCTCCACGAACGACACACCCTTACCCTTTACTGTGTGCGCAACTATTATAGTGGGTTTGCCTTTTACCTTTTCGGCCTCATCAAGTGCTTCCATCATATTTTCGATATCGTGGCCGTCCGCGTCTATAGCGTGCCAACCAAAATCTTT
>JAPLMF010000025.1:0-2001 GCA_026387155.1 Candidatus Omnitrophota bacterium | reverse complement strand
CTTATGAAGGAACGAACCCATATCCTTTATCTCACAGCAGAATCCGTCTATCTGGAGCTTGTTATGATCGATTATAGCGCATACATTATCGAGCTTGTAGTGAGGGGCCGTCATCGCCGCTTCCCACACCTGGCCTTCGTTCGTCTCACCGTCTCCCATTAGACAGTATACCCTGGAGTCAACTTTGTCCATTTTGAGCCCCATCGCGATACCGTTTGTTATCGACAACCCCTGACCGAGCGAACCCGACGATATCTCGACCCCCGGCAGTCCTATCTGCGGATGGCCCTGAAGTTTGCTTCCGAGCTTTCGCAGTGTCCAGAGGTTCTCTTTCGGGAAGTATCCTCTGTCAGCCAGAACGGCGTAGAGGGCCGGAGCCCCGTGCCCTTTGGATAACAGGAATCTGTCGCGTTCTTTCCACTTTGGGTCCTCGGGCTTATGACGGAGTTTATAATAGTATAATGATACCAGTATCTCGACCATCGAGAGGCTTCCGCCGGTGTGCCCGGATCCGGCTGTGAGAAGCATCTTCAAAATATCTTTTCTTATTTCAACTGCCTTCTTCTTAAGTTCCGCAAGGTTAGGTCTGGTCATATCTCTTTCATAAAAGCCCGAGGCTACTTTATGTCTCGAGCGACATCCCGCCTCATCCTTCTGACTGTCGCGGCGGGATAAATAAAGCCCATTCGTTCGTGGGCGCTGGTGATTGGTAGGGCACCCTTAAGGGTGCCCTACCATGATATCACTTTCGAAAACTATTTCTTTTTATGGCGATCTCTTCTCATCCTTTTTTTTCTTTTTTTCTTCGCCATCTTCGCTCTTTTACGCTTTCGTCCGCACGGCATTTTCGCTTCACCTCCCCTAGTCTATGACTTTATTAAGCGGGTACTCTATGATACCCTGGGCACCGGCCCTCTTTAGTTTAGGAATAAGGTACTTTACCGTCTTCTCGTCTATTATCGTATCAACATCGACCCAGTTGGGGTCCGAAAGGCTGGATATCGTTGGCTTCTTCATCGCCGGTAGTATAGCAAGGACGGCTTTGATATCAGCCTTCGCGACGTTCATCTTTAGGCCTACTTTTTCCTCAGCCGCTATTGCGCCCTTTAAGAGCATCGCTAGGTTCTCTATTTTGTCGCGCTTCCACGGATTCATCCAGCTTTTGCGGTTTGCTATGAGCTGGGTGGTGGATTCACATACTGTGGCGACCTCTCTAAGCTTATTGGCGCGAAGGCTCGACCCGGTCTCGGTCACTTCGACTATCGCGTCTAATCCTATCAGGGCTTTCACCTCGGTAGCGCCCCAGCTGAATTCGACATGGGCGCTGACTTTATTCTTCTTCAAGTAATCCTTGGTGACCCTTACAAGTTCCGTGGCTATGCGTTTACCTTTTAAGTCTTTAACGCTCTTTACCTTGGAGTCCTGCGGAACAGCCAGCACCCATCTAACGGGACGCATGCTCTGCTTGGCATATATAAGTTCGGAAACGCGCACGACATCCGATCCGTTCTCGCAGATCCAGTCATTACCGGTCAGGCCCACGTCGAGTATGCCATCCTCGACATAACGCGACATCTCCTGCGCGCGTAATAGTATACATTCTATTTCCTCGTCGTCGATCGACGGAAAATAAGACCGTTCACTCATTCCAAGATTGAACCCGGCCTTCTTGAACATTCTTACCGTAGCTTCCTGAAGACTGCCCTTCGGCAGTCCCAGCTTAAGTTTAATTTCCTTCGTTTTCATATAATCTCTTCTCTTTTTGCCTGTCGTAAATGTTTTCATCGGGCTTCACGCGAGTCTTCGGGTTTATGACCCACTTCTTTCGTACCTTGATCCGCTTAGCCTTCGGCTTCTTCACGTTGATGTATTGTACATAATATGGGGGGAGAAGTCAAGGCAGATGGCGGAACCTTTGGGTCGTGTTGCGGGATCAACCCTAACTAAACGTCACCCGGAAAATTTCAAGCGGAATTTTTCACTTGCTTGTAATGGCCGCGT
>JAPLMF010000006.1:3822-15715 GCA_026387155.1 Candidatus Omnitrophota bacterium | reverse complement strand
TTCGGCACGAATCCCCAATAGCGCGAATCGCGCGAACTTGAACTATTATCGCCGAGAGCGTAATAGGAATCTTTCGGGACCTTTATCACCTGTGACCGGGCGCCGTAATCCCCGTTATTGTAGTAGTACACCCCTTTTATCGAAGCCGGTTCGTCGACAGTCTTATTATCTATATATATCTTGCCGTCTCGTATTTCAATCGTCTCGCCTTCTGTGGCGATGAGCCTCTTCACAAAATCCTTCTTTCCGTCTTCCGGCGAGCGGAATACTATGATATCCCCGCGCATTGGCTGACGCAGGGCCGGGAGACGTATATTTGTAAATGGTATTCTGGCCCCGTAAAGAAATTTGTTTACAAATATCCTATCACCAACCTGGAACGTCGGTATCATCGAACCTGAAGGTATCTTAAAAGCCTGCACCACAAAAGCCCTTATGATGAGGGCAAGTATCACCGCTATTATTATCGACTCCGCCCATTCCCTGGTCTGAGACTTCATTTTACCTTTTATCATTTTTTTCCTTTTCTATCTCCTATATTCTATACGCTAAACGTTATACTACGCTTTGAGCGCCGCGAAGAACGCCTCCTGCGGAATCTCAACCTTGCCGAATTGTTTCATCTTCTTCTTGCCCTCTTTTTGTTTCTCCCAGAGCTTGCGCTTTCTGGTTATATCTCCGCCGTAGCACTTCGCGGTAACATTCTTGCCTACGGATTTTATAGTCTCTCTGGAGATTATCTGTCCGCCTATAGCCGCCTGGAGTATTATCTGAAAAAGGTGACGCGGTATATTCTCTTTAAGCTTTTCTATTATAGCTTTACCCTTGGAATAAGCCTTATCCTTGAAGACGATCGAGGAAAACGCATCATAGATCTCGCCGTTTATCAGTATATCTAGCTTGGCTATCGTCGTCGGCCTGTAGTCAAGAAGCTCATAATCCAGCGAGCCGTAGCCCTTTGTCATTGATTTTATCTTATCGTAGAAATCGACTATTATCTCGGATAGCGGCAGGTCATAGACTATCTGGGCGCGGGTCTCCTCTATATATTCGGTTGAAACATAAGCGCCGCGCCTGGATTCGGAAAGTTCGAGTATGTTTCCTATGAACTCTTTCGGCGTTATTATATAAGCCCTGACGTACGGCTCCGAGACGTCCGTTATCTCCCCGGAATTCGGCAGTTTCATCGGGTTGTCTATTTCCAGGACTTCGCCGGTATTCTTCGTTATCTTGTATATTACGCTCGGGGTCGTCACGACGAGATTCAGGTCGAACTCGCGCTCGAGCCTCTCCTGTACTATCTCCATGTGCAGTAGCCCCAGGAACCCGCATCTGAAACCCATACCGAGGGAAACCGACTTTTCGGGCTCAAATACGAAGGACGCGTCTGAAAGCCTCAACTTTTCAATAGCCTCTTTGAGTGAAGGGAAATCCGCGGAATTGGCCGGGTATATGCCGCTGAATACCATCGGATGGATCTTCTTATATCCGGGGAGCGCGATTTGAGCAGGGTTTTCCGAATCAGTTATAGTGTCACCAACCCATACTTCGCGGGCATCACGTACGTTACACGCTACATAACCGACCTCACCGCACGAAAGCTCGCGAACTTGCGCCTCGCGCGGATTAAATATCCCGACTTCAAGAACATCGTAAGTTTTACCATTAGACATCATCATGACCTTCATGCCCTTACGCAAGATACCGTTCATGACCCTTATGAGGATTATAACACCCCTGTAAGTATCGAACTTTGAATCGAATATGAGGCACTGAAGCGGATTAGACGCGTCCCCGCCGGGCGCTGGAATCCTTAGAACGACCGCTTCAAGGATATCACGGGTACCTTGCCCAAGTTTCGCGCTGGCCAATATTATATCGTCTGCTTCCAGCGCGAGCATGTCGGATATCTCTTTCTTTACCCGCTCTATCTGGGCGCTCGGGAGATCTATCTTGTTTATGACGGGGATTATCTTAAGATTGTGTTCCATGGCCAGATAAAGGTTTGCTACGGTCTGAGCCTCAACGCCTTGAGCGGCGTCGACTACCAATAACGCTCCTTCGCAGGCACCTACAGATTTGGAGACCTCATACGTGAAGTCGACATGTCCGGGGGTATCTATCAGATTAAGCTCGTATACCCTGCCATCCTTGGCCGTATAATTTATACGCACGGCGCTCGCCTTGATAGTTATGCCGCGTTCCCTTTCGAGATCCATATCGTCCAGAAGCTGATCATGAAATTCGCGCTCGCTTATAGCGCCTGTGAACTGCAATATACGGTCGGCGAGCGTGGACTTACCGTGGTCTATGTGGGCTATTATCGAAAAGTTACGTATTAATGACTTATCCATTTTTCCTATGCATTATCTAAACACTGTACGCTATTCTCTTACCTTCCTCAAGTATCGCAAGCGACCTCTTTTCGCTTGAGCCCTCGGAGTAAATTCTCAGTATAGGCTCAGTGCCGGACAACCTCAACATAAGCCATGAGGAGTCGTCGCAGATAAACTTATAACCGTCAGCCGTCTTCATGTCTACGACGGGCCTGCCGAGGATCTCTTTAGGAGGGTTCGTCCTCAAAAGCTCCATAAGCCTCGCCTTCTTGTCATCCGGATATTTAGCATCGAACCTTCTGTATTCGTACGTGCCGTATTCCTCATCGATTTTCTTCAGTATATCCAGGATCTTCGATTTGCGCATCGCCATCATCTCCAGTATAAGAAGTCCCGAAAGAATACCGTCCCTCTCGGGTATCGAATCCTTAAAAGCCACGCCGCCGGTCTCTTCACCGCCGACGAGTATATCTTCCTTTATCATGAGTTCGCATATATACTTGAACCCCACCGGGGTCTCATACATCTTTAGCCCGTATTTTTTGCCTATCTTATTGATCAGGTCCGTTCCGCACTGAGTCTGCACCACCCCGCCCTTCATGCCTTTATCCTCGACGAGATGCAGCAATAGTAGCGCCATGACCTTGTGTCCCGTGAGGAGCCTTCCATCAGGAAGAGCCACCCCGAGCCTGTCGGCGTCGCCGTCGGTGGCCAGGCCGATATCGTACTTCCCCTTCTTCGTCTTTTCGGCCAGTTCTTTTAAGTTCGGCAATATCGGCTCCGGGTTTATTCCGCCAAAACCGGGGTTCTTTTCATCGTGCAGAGTCTGGACCTTGCACTTCCCTCCGGCAAGAAGGTCTGCGATATAATGCTCTCCCGTGCCGTACATCGAGTCAACCAGGATCTTCATGCCCCTCGCCTTCAGCTTTTTCAGATCGACGTACCGTTTAATGAACTCAAGATGTTTTGGTATTATATTCTCATATGAAAGTATTCCCTTGTCCTTAAGCCCGGATGGGTCAGCATAAATTACAGGGTTCTTTCCCAGATATCCTTCAAAAGCCTTCGTTATATCCGGCCCAGCCGAACCGCCGTAATACGCCTTATATTTTATCCCGTTATATCTGGCTGGATTATGGCTGGCCGTTACCATGACGCCGCCCTCCAGAGACCTGTCCTTTATCGCGAAACTGACAGACGGCGTGGGCGTGGGCCTGTCGGAAAGGATAACCTTCACGCCGTTCGCGGCAAGGACGCACGCTATAAGCTCTGCATACTTATCGGACAAAAATCTCGTATCGTATCCTATGACCACGCGCCTGTCCTTTACCTTCGAGGCCGGGCCCTTATCGTTTTTTATGTAGTCGGCCATCGCTTGGGCAAGTATCTTCACGTTGTCAAAAGTGAAGTCTTCGCTTATGACGGCTCTCCACCCGTCGGTACCGAACTTTATGGCTCCCATCAATTTCCTCCCCTTAAATTTTTTATGGCATCTTTATAATCTTTGGTTCCGAAGATCGATGTGCCGGCCACAATGACATTGGCTCCCTTGGCTATAACATCTTTGGCAAACGACTCGTTTATACCCCCGTCTACTTCAATATCTTTACTGAAAATCTTGCGCACCTCTTCTATTTTAGGCAGGCAGTCGGCTATAAAACCCTGCCCTCCGAAACCGGGTTCGACTGTCATAACGAGCACCATGTCGACCATCTTTAGTATCGGCGCGATCAGCTTTATATCAGTATTGGGTTTTATCGAAACCCCGACATGTTTCTTAAAATATTTTATTAGTCTTATTATCTCTTTCGGCTCTCCTTCGGACTCAATATGAAAAGTTATTATATCGGCTCCGGCCTTTGCAAAACTCTCGATATACCTTTCGGGTTCTTTTATCATAAGGTGAACATCTATCGGAAGTTTAGTTACCGGCCTTATCGACTTCACCACCAGCGGACCCATGGTTATATTTGGCACGAAATGGCCGTCCATAACGTCGACGTGTATCCAGTCCGCCCCCGAACGTTCAACGGCCCTCACCTCTTCACCTAACTTCGAGAAGTCGGCCGATAATATGCTGGGCGCGATAAGTATCTTGTTCATAGCATGCCTTTCTGTATGTCCGGAGGCGTCTTCTTCTTAGTCTCCTCTTCGGCCGGATTATAATCCGATATGGAAAATTCGGAAGGCAGTATATCGTGTATTTTGAATTTTTTCAAGGTTTCTTTTATCTGGGCCTGCGCTTCTTCTCTGGATGCGGCCATGTATATGAAGACCGCTATTGCAACGAGCATTAAGTGGCCTCTGACCATGCCGAAATAAGCGAAGATAAGCGCGAAGATGTGGCCCAGGTTCACGGCTATTCTCGTAGCCCTTATCCAGCCTAGCCGCGTCGCGAGGGCCGCCCTCAATATTCTGCCGCCATCCATAGGAAATGCCGGTATAATATTGAATGCCGCGAGCGCCAGGTTTATCCAGTAGATATACCCGAGCGTAAGCGGCCACGTGGCGGTGGACAAAGAATGGAACAATACCGCATCCCCGAGAAGATACCTCATCGGGTAAAAGAAGAGGCCCACCACAACTATATTTGATAGCGGACCGGCGAGGGATATGAGAAGCTCATGGAGGGGTCTTTCGGGGATGCTGGACATCGATGCCACTCCGCCTATAGGGAAAAGCGTTATCTCCCTTACCTCTATACCGAACCTCCGCGCCACAAGACTGTGGCATAGCTCATGCATTGTTACGAAGAAGAAGACGCCTATTACCAGGGCAAGCGATCTCAGACCTCCCGGCAGAATAAGGACCAGCAACAACAGGAATGTTATATGTATATTTATCGCTATTCCAAAAATACTGAAAAGCCTTATAGATCCCCTCATGCTATGTGCAGCACCTCTTTCACGCGACCTTCATCCTTCACCGGCCCTATGACCGCAAGATTCAGGCTCTCATCCTTAAATGTACCCGCCGATACCCTCATTATATCCTCGGGCGTTATCTTGTCTACGCGCTCGAGTATATTGGCCACCGTAAAATCTTTTTCACCCGATATAACCCTATCACCGATCCATAACATACGGGACATCGTGTCCTCCAGCGCAAAGAGAAGCTGTCCCCTGTAATACTCCTTTGCCCTGTCAAGCTCATCAATACTGACCGGCTCGGTCTTAAGCCTGCCTATCTCCCTTAGAATAACCTCCAGAGCGCCAACGAGCTTCTTATTATCTACGCCCGCGCTGAAGACAAAAGCGCCGCAATCTTCATATCGCCTTATAGTCGAAGATATCTCGTAACAGAGAGCCATTTCGTCCCTTACTATGTGAAATAGCCGCGACGACATATTTGCGCCTAAAATTATATTTAAGAGGCTTAGCACATATTTGTCGGGATGGGACCTATCTATCGTATGTATCCCCATCGCGACGTGCGTCTGTTCAGTATCCTTTTTATATATATTTAAGACTTGCGCTTTCTGTTTTATAACCACCCTTGAAAATTTAGATAGCGGTCCCGGATTGGCCTGGGCGAAATACTTACCAACGATATCCGCAAATTGCTGTTCCTTAAGCCTCCCCGTCCCCATGACAAGCATATTCTTTGTATTGTAGTGGCTATTTCTATAGGAGGCAACCTCTTCCCTGGTTATAGAATTGACGGATTCAACGGTGCCTGCAAGCGGCATGCCCAGAGGCTGGTCGGGCCACATCATCTCGGCAAGTATCTCATGCACATAGTGAGACGGCATATCCTTGTACATATTTATCTCTTCTATTATTACGCTCTTCTCTTTTTTAACTTCAGACGGATCGAGCTTCGGCCTTTGCACCATATCGCTTAAGATATCGACCCCGAGCTCCGCGTCCTTGGCAAGAAGCTTTACCAGATAACAGGTATGTTCTTCCGAGGTAAAACCATTGAAAGACCCCCCTCGGCCCTCGATCTCCTGTTTTATATGTTTCATGTCGCGTTTCGTCGTTCCCTTAAAAAGCAGGTGCTCCAGCAGGTGGCTTATACCGCTATTCTTCGCATTCTCGTACCTGCCGCCGGCGCGTATCCATATGCCTATTGCCACGGACTCCATGTTGTCCATAGGATCCGACGATACCTTAAGTCCATTCTTAAGTGAATCTATCCTGTACATGACTCATCCTTTCCTTCGGTAGTCTAAATACCCCTGTAATATCAGTTGCGCGGCTATCATGTCGTTAAGACGCTTTCGCTTCGCCCTGGACATATCGGCTTCCAATAGCGCCCTCTCGGCCTCGCGCGTCGTAAGCCGCTCGTCCCAGGTCTTCACGGGGACTGTCACCGACTTCATGAGGTTTTCCGTGAACTCAATAACCTCTTTAGCCTTTTGACCGTGACTTCCGTTCATGTTTATGGGCAGTCCGACTATCACCTCGACAACCCCATTCTCCTTTACCAGTCTGGCTATAGCCGCAATTGTTTCGGAAGGGGTATTGTTGAATATCGTATTCGACCCTTGCGCCGTCAAAAGAAGCTCGTCGCTCATCGCGACGCCTATTCGCCTGGTCCCGTAATCGAGCCCCATTATCTTCACCCCGCACCTTCTTTCATAAGCTTCATACTTATAGATATGCTATAAATTTCCCAGAGAAGGTACGGGGCTTATAGTATCTTAATGACCTTTCCGTCCTTCTCTATAAAGCGCCTTGACTCGCGCCTCAATACGCTTTTCAAGCTGTTGAAACTGCCGACATCCTTCCACCCGTAATCCCCTTTTAAACAGTATATGTTGTGTGCCTTCTCCATTATCGAATAGTCAAGCGATATGTCAGGAAATTTCGGATACGCTTTTGTCGCTCCGCACTTTTCTCCAAGCACCGAATTTATCTTGGGCGCATAGAGCTTTATAAGCTTAAGCATTACGCTCGCCCTGAATATAAAGATCCCGGAATTCCAGAGGTAGTGCCCGCTCTTGATATACCCCTTGGCGGTCTTAAGATCCGGCTTTTCGGTGAACTTTTCCACTTTGCAAACTCTCTCTCCTTCCCTCCGACAATGGATCCTTATATACCCGTACTCGGTCGAAGGAGATACCGGATTTATTCCGATCACAACCACGGCCTCGTTGTCTAGCGCAAAGTCTATGCCGCACCTTAATACACTAAGATAGTCTTTTGTCCGTGTTACATAATGGTCTGCCGGAAGCACCACTAAAAGAGCGTCGGCATTCCGCGTGTTGAGAGCCGATGAAGCGTATGCTACGGCAGGGCCCGTATTACGCGAAACCGGCTCTAATAGCAAATTGCCTCTCTTTATATTTTTGAAGCACTTTTTTACGAGACGCTCGTGGCTTGCGTTAGCCACAACTATTATATTCGACTTCGGGATCATGCGGGATATGCGTTCAACGGTCCGGCCGAACATTGTCTTGCCGTCACGCATTATTGACAGGAAAGCTTTCGGCTTTATATCAGTCGACAGAGGCCTTAAACGCTTACCCTGTCCGCCTACGAGTATTACGGCATAAACATTATTTGTAATTTTATTTTCGGCCATGTATAGCCTCCGCGAGGCCCGCTGCAAAACGTTTGACATCAATGAGCCGGCCGCCTCCTTTGCCTATTATCTTTACTATAGCACTGCCGACTATAACACCATCGGCTATTCTTGAAACAGCCGCGGCCTGCTTAATATCGGAGACCCCAAAACCTACCGCCACCGGTTTGGCTGTCATCGACCTTATGAGCCGCGTCTTCTTTACTATATCGGCAGGCAAACTTCTTCTGGTTCCTGTAACTCCGGTCGACGACACGTAGTAAACGAATCCGGAAGAACGTTTGACGATATGTCTTATACGGTCCTTCGTGGATGTGGGCGCGACTAAAAATATGGTGCGGATACCCGTCTTCTTACCTAGCCGCACAAGCTCACCGGACTCTTCTACGGGAAGATCCGGCACTATCACTCCGTCTACCCCGGTTCTTCTGCATGACTCGAAGAATTTTCCGAGGCCGTACTTTAGTATGGGGTTATAGTACGTCATGAAGACCAACGGTATCTCGGTCTCTTTTCGTAGTTTCTCTACAAGAGCGAATATCTTTATGAGGTTTACTTTTTTAGAAAGCGCTCTGTATGAAGCCGCCTGTATAGTAGGGCCGTCCGCTATTGGGTCCGAGAACGGTATGCCGAGCTCTACGATGTCCGCTCCAGATCTTTCCAGGAGAAGCACCAGCTTACCGGTAAGGGCCAAGTCCGGATCTCCCGCCGTTATATACGCTATAAAGGCCTTCTTGGAACTATCTTTAAGTATCTATTACCTCTTTGAGTAAAATAGGATAATTAAGGAATAGCTCCCCATCCAGGAGAAGCTCAACCCAGTACTTACCCGGCGACGGAAATACTAGATTATTGAACTTCGAAACTAACGTATGGTGCCTATCTATATCGACAAGTTCAAATGCCTGTTCATCGGTCTGGAATACCAGCGCATTATCCTTGGAATTCACCACCCTTATCTTCTGCCTGAAAGCCCCTTCTCCTTTGCACCAGCGGTTCACGACGAACATCGAAGGATGCGTGGCCGGGAACTTCTTGGAGTTAATGGCTTCAAAGAGGCCTATAAGCATAAACTTTCCGTTCTCCTCGCGCCTGATATCGTCGCACAGCACCGAAAACTGCAGATTCGGTTTTATCTTCATAATACACCCCTTACTATATCAATGTCTTTGTCACCCCGGCCGGAGAGACAGACGACTATATTCTTACTCTTAGGCAGGCGTCTGGCGAGCTTAACAGCGTGATATACCGCATGCGACGACTCAAGCGCCGGTATTATCCCTTCGAGCCGGGTCAGCATATTAAAACCCTCCAAAGCTTCCTTATCAGTGACGGCGGCGTAAACGGCCCGTCCAGTACTCTTCAGATACGAGTGCTCAGGGCCGACGCCCGGATAGTCGAGACCGGCAGATATCGAATGCGCTATCTTGATCTGGCCATCGGAGTCCTGCAAAAGATAACTCTTCGATCCGTGCAATACTCCGACAGAGCCTTTGCATAAAGTCGCCGCGTGTTTTCGGGTATTTATACCCAGCCCTGCAGCCTCGACGCCGACAAGCTTCACTTTATCTTTCAGGAATGGGTAGAATATTCCCATCGCGTTGGACCCGCCTCCGACGCAGGCGACTATATAATCCGGGAGCTTACCGATAACATTAAAAGACTGCCTTCTAGTTTCAATTCCTATTACGGACTGAAAATCCCTCACCATCATCGGGTATGGATGCGGCCCCGCTACAGAACCTATAACATAGTATGTATCACGGACATTCGTCACCCAGTCGCGCATAGCTTCATTCATAGCATCTTTCAAGGTTTTCGATCCGGAATGCACCGGATTGACCTTGGCTCCGAGCATCTTCATCTTGAATACATTTATAGCCTGCCTGTGAACATCCTCGTCGCCCATGAATATCTCACACTTAAGGCCGAATAGCGCCGCTACCGTAGCCGTCGCCACCCCATGCTGACCGGCGCCGGTCTCGGCGATCACGCGCGGCTTCTTCATACGAACAGCCAGGAGGGCCTGGCCTAAGGTGTTATTTATCTTGTGGGCGCCGGTATGTAAAAGATCCTCTCTCTTCAGATAGATTCTGGCTCCTCCGACATGACCGGTAAGTCGTTTCGCTAAATATAGCATAGTAGGGCGCCCGGCATAATCTTTCAGGTATCCGGTGAATTCATCCCTAAATGACTTCTCCTTGCGTAACTTCAGATACTCCTTACGAAGGCACTCAAGCGCAGACATAAGCGTCTCCGGGACGAACTTACCGCCGAACGGGCCGAAGTAGCCGCCTTTATCGGGTATCATCAGTCGAGCCTCCTGAGGTTTGTGACGAACTTCTTCAAGAGCCCTATATCCTTCTTGCCGGGAGAGCTCTCGATACCGCTTGATACATCAACTCCATAGGGTGCCACTTCCAATATGGCTTTACCTACGTTATCAGGGTCGAGGCCACCCGAGAGGATGAAAGGCTTCAATACCTCGAAGTCCTTCAACAGCTCCCAATCAAAAATCTCGCCGGTACCTCCGGCCGAAGACTTTTGATATGTATCAAAGAGATAATAGTCGACGATGTAATCGTTGACGCTCCGTAAGCTCGTTTTATCTTTTATTCTGAAAGCCTTCATCACTTTGTACTCGCCCTTAAGAAGAGCGCAATATTCCGGGGTCTCATCGCCGTGAAGCTGCAAAATATCCAAAGATAGATCTGCGGCTATATCGAGAACTTTATCCCTCTCCTCATTGACAAATACCCCGACCTTCAATATCGATCCGGGGAGCTCATTGACTATGCCCCTGACCGTCTTCGCCTCGACATAACGCTTCGACTTATTGTAAAAAACAAAACCTAGCATGTCTACGCCCAGCTCGGCAGCCGCCAGCGCATCGATCATATTGGTTATTCCGCATATCTTAATCTTAGTCATTAGTACCTCATCATCTCGCGCATCTTAGAGGCGATATCCGCCGATTCCATAAAAGCTTCCCCGATAAGCACGGCGCTTACTCCGAGCGATTTAAGAAACATCACATCCTCATAAGATCTTATTCCGCTCTCGGAGACCTTTATTCTGTTCGGAGGAATGAGCCTTATAAGTTTTTGCGTTATCGAAAGGTCAACCCTGAATGTATGCAGATCCCTGTTATTTATGCCTATTATCGAGCCCTCCGTAGCCAGGGCCTTCTCCATATCCTCTTCCTTATGCGTTTCTATAAGGACATCGAGCCCCAGTGACGCGGCAAGGTCATAGAAACCGCACAGCTCGCTCTTGGATAAAAGATCCGCTATGAGAAGTATCGCGTCCGCGCCGGAGGCCACGGTCTCGTATATCTGATATTCATCTATTATAAAATCTTTACGAAGCACCGGAATAGAGACCGACTCCTTAACCTTCCTTATGTACTCAAGCCTCCCCTCAAAAAAACGCTCGTCGGTCAGGACGGATATGGCGCTTGCTCCGTTGGCTTGATATGTTATCGCTATCTTCACCGGATTAAAATCGGCCCTTAATATGCCTCCCGAAGGCGAGGCTTTCTTGATTTCCGCTATCAGATTCACATGATGCGGCCTCGATATATTTTTCTTGAACGAACTCTTCACACAGATGTTCTTTATCTCATGTATGAGCTCAGTCTGGGGCTTGGCGCGCTTCGACTCCTCCACGACGCGCCTTTTGTCCTCTACTATCCTTGAGATTATCATCCGTTCGTCAATTCTATAAGTTTCAGCATTTTTTCCATGGCGCGCCCGGAATCTATCGACTCCGCGGCGAGCTTTATTCCGACCTCCATATCTTTTGCCCTGAAGGCGCTTATGAGGCTCGCCGCAGCGTTAAGAAGGACTACATCCCTTCTCGGCGAACGCTCCCCTTTTAGCACGGAGATGACGATCCCGGCGTTCTCTTTGGCGTCGCCGCCTTTTATATCTTCAAGAGACGCTCTTTTTATGCCAAACTTCTCAGGGGTGATGTAGTAGTTCCTTATCCTGCCGCCCTTGAGCTCCGAGACCTTGGTCTTGCCGGTT
>JAPLMF010000006.1:0-3810 GCA_026387155.1 Candidatus Omnitrophota bacterium | reverse complement strand
GAGACCTTGGTCTTGCCGGTTATAGTTATCTCATCTAAAGTATCCATGCCGTAAACTACAAAGGCGCGCTTCGATCCGAGATTCTTAAGCACCCTAGCCATCACCTCGGTAAGCGACGGCTCATATACTCCGAGGACCTGACTCGTCGCGTTGGCAGGATTGGAGAGCGGCCCCAATATATTGAATATAGTCCTTATACCTATCTCTTTGCGGGGCAATAACGCATACTTCATAGCGCTGTGAAATAAAGGCGCATACAGGAAACCTATTCCGATCTCGAGTATGCACCGCTGGACCATATCGGGCCCTACGTCCAGCTTTACGCCGAGCGCCTCCAGTACATCTGCCGATCCGCATGCGCTCGACGCGCCGCGGTTGCCGTGTTTTGCGACCTTGAGCCCGCACCCTGCGACAACGAATGCTACCGTTGTAGATATATTGAAAGTGTTTGTTGAGCTGCCTCCGGTCCCGCAGGTATCAACTATAGTCTCTTCATCCAGATTTATATCGTCGCGGTCTATGTCTACCATACGACGGCCGGCATCTATGTGCACGGACATCTCCCTCATCACGCGGGCGGCCGCTGTTATCTCTTCGACGGTCTCCCCCTTCATCCGGAGTGCCGTGACGAACGACCCTATCTGGGCGTAAGTGGCGCGGCCCGACATTATCTCTTTGAAGGCTTCGCGCATCTCGCTTTCGGTTAAATTCTTCCTTCTGGCTAATTTTTCTATGGCTTCTCTTATCATAATTTTATAAAATTCCCCAGTAGTTTTTTGCCCTCGGCCGTCAATATCGACTCGGGGTGGAATTGCACGCCATATATGAGGTATTCCCTGTGAGCCAGGGCCATTATCTCTTTATCTTTAGTCTCGGCTGTTATCTGTAAAACCTTCGGTAAACTTTCCCTTTCCACTATCAGGGAATGGTACCGCGTAGCATCGAACGGATTCCTCATACCTTTGAATAGGCCCTTGCCGTTATGGTATATCTTCGACGTCTTACCGTGCATCAGGTTCTTTGCTCTCACTATTCTGCCGCCGAAGACCTCACCTATGGCCTGATGCCCCAAACAGACTCCCAATATCGGCGTCCGGCTTCCGAAAGTCCTTATGACGTCTTCCGAGATACCGGCATCCTTAGGCTCGCCCGGGCCGGGTGATATGAGTATCTTTTCCGGAGCCATTCTTTTTATTTCCTCCAGCGTTATTTTGTCGTTCCTATATACCCGAAGCTCGGCGCCCAACTCGCCCAGATATTGAACTAGATTATACGTGAACGAATCGTAGTTATATATTACGAGTATCATCCTAACCCCTTTGCAGCCATATCGATCGCCTTTATAAGAGCTCCTGCCTTATTCAGCGTCTCCTGGTATTCGCGCGACGGGACGGAATCGGCCACCAGCCCTCCGCCGGCCTGTATATATGCCTTGCCGGATTTTATCAATATCGTGCGTATCGTAATACAGCAATCGAGATTACCGGAAAAACTGAAATATCCGACACATCCGGCATATGTCGATCTGCGCATATTCTCAAGCGAATCAATTATCTCCATCGCCCGCACCTTGGGCGCGCCGGTAACGGTGCCTGCCGGCATCGTCGCCCTTATGACGTCGAATGCGTCGCGTCCCTTCATCAGACGCCCCGATATGTCACTTACTATATGCATGACATGCGAATACTTTTCAACCGTCATGAGCTCTGAAACCTTGACGGAGTTGTAGTCGCAGACCTTCCCTACGTCGTTACGGCCCAGGTCCACCAGCATTATATGCTCGGCTCTTTCTTTAGGATCTCTCAGGAGTTCAGCCTCGAGCCTCTTATCATCCTCTTCCGTCGCGCCGCGCGGACGCGTACCGGCTATCGGCCTTAATCCCACATTACCGTCTTCACATCTCACCATTACCTCGGGAGAAGAGCCGACCAGATAGAAATCGTTCAGTTTAAGATAATACATGTACGGCGACGGATTGATCGACCGCAGCGCCCTGTAAACCTGAAACGGGTCGGATCTCTTCGAACTTGCGCTTCGTAAAATTTGATTTGATCTTCGGTGCCGACGAACTCTTACCAGGGCGCAAAACCTTACCTGCGGCGGATCCTTTGAGTTCATTGGTAAGCTTCTCTATCTTCTTCACGGCCTCGTCGTACGAACGCCCCGCGCTCTCCTCAACATGAGCATTAGATACAACCTTTATCCTGTGATCAACATGGTCGAATATGAGTATCGTATCGGTGAGCATGAATACCGAATCCGGCACGCCGAGCGTATCGGGATTCTTGTCGGGGATATCTTCGATGAACCTCACCATGTCGTAACCTAAGAATCCTACCCCTCCGCCGCAGAAACGCGGCAAGCCCTTAACGCTTACAAATTTGTATCTCAACAGGAGTTTTTTAAGTTCAATTATCGGGTCCTTTACCAAATACGTCCTTATGGACTTGCCTTCCTTTATTGTAACGCTTCTGCCCTTCGACGAGAAGACCGTAGAAGGCGAGCTCCCCAGGAACGAATATCTGGCCATCCTCTCGCCGCCCTCAACCGATTCCAGAAGGAACGAATACCCTGCCTTTGAAGCGATCTTCTGGTACGCGGATAACGGAGTTTCGAAATCCGCAAGTATCTCGGCATAGACCGGGATAAGATTGCCTTTTTTAGACAGCTTTATAAACTCTTTCTTGGACGGATGTAGTATCATTTCTTGTAAACTTCCTTCGGGTCAAATAACGGTTTTCCTTCATAGGTTAATTTACCGTCCTTACCGAGTTTCCTAAAATAACACGTAAAGTATCCGGTGTGGCAGGCAGCCTTCTTTTGCACGATCTTAAATAGTATGGAATTGCCTTCGCAGTCTATATATACGCTCTTTACCCTTTGCGTGCACCCGGAGGTCTCACCCTTCATCATGAGCCTGCCCTTTGAGCGCCTGAAAACGTATACGAGACCCGTCTCGAGCGTCTTTTCGAGAGCGTCCTTATTCATATAACAGAGCGTCAGCACCGCGCCGGACTTGTCGTCTTGTATTATCGCCGGAACTAGCCCTTTATCGTCAAATTTTATATAGGAAACGAGTTCTCTCATAATCGCACCAAAACCTTCCTTTTTCTTAAGTATTCTTTGATCTCTTTAACCCGATATTCTCTGTAGTGAAATATCGACGCGGCCAATACAGCGTCGGCGTGGCCTTTCGTCAGTGCCCGGTAAAGATGTTCGGGAAGACCCGCCCCTCCCGAGGCTATTACCGGGATCCCGACAGTCCGGCTGACCGTCCCCGTGAGCTCTATATCATATCCGCATTTAGTGCCATCGTAGTCCATACTCGTCAACAGTATCTCGCCGGCTCCGTAACTTTCCATGCGGCTGGCCCACTTGACCGCATCGATCCCCGTCGGCGTACGACCGCCGTTTATGAAGACCTCCCACCGGCCCGAATTTCGCTTGGCATCTATAGCCACCACTATACACTGACTGCCGAAACGCGAAGCGGCCCTCTTAACGAACAGAGGATCCTTAATGGCTGCGGTATTTATCGACACTTTGTCGCAGCCGGCGTTTAATAGATTTCGTATGTCGCCTATCGTCCTTATGCCGCCGCCTACAGTGAATGGCAGAAATACCGAGTCGGCAACCCTTCTTACGAGCTCCACCGTAGTATTCCTTTTTTCGTGGCTCGCGGTGATATCAAGGAAGACGATCTCATCGGCAAATTCCTTATCGTAAAAGCGCGCGTTCTCCACCGGGTCGCCGGCGTCTTTCAAGTTGACGAAGTTTACGCCCTTTACCACGCGGCCGTTTTTGATATCC
>JAPLMF010000108.1 GCA_026387155.1 Candidatus Omnitrophota bacterium | reverse complement strand
AAAGGAGGAGTGTATGAGAAATATATTGGCAGCTCTAGCGATAATCGGCATGCTGGTCTCGCCGGCATTTGCGCAGGAAGCCAAGGAAGCTATAGGTGTTGTTGATTCAATAGATTCGATCGATCCGGCAAGAGGGGATTATGACGGCGGTATAGTGCTTAAGGATACTACGGATAGCGTTAAGGACTTCGATATAAATATTACTACGGTTATCTCAGATCAGGCCACCGGTAAAATAAATTCGACCGATATTCAGGATGGCGATAAAGTAAAGGTTGTATATTCGGAATCTGATCGGGGGGCCGCGGCCATTACGATATTGAGATTGCCTACCGGTGAAGTTGCGAAAACTCCGACAGTGATCGACGCTGGCAATGAGAGATGTCCGGTGATGGGTAACAAAGTGAATGGGAAAGATTTTTATGAGTATAACGGGAAACGTTACGGCTTGTGTTGTTCGATGTGTCCGGCTGCTTTTGCAAAAGATCCTGCAAAGTACGCCGCGATAGCAGATAAAGAAGTGAATAGATAAGTGCGTTAGAAAAGAGGCGACTGTGTCGCGCTACGATACTTTGCAGAATTATAATCCATCTAGAATATGAAACGAGGGAAAGTCGAAAGAAAGAGTCTGCTTGCCATATACAATAGGCTGCTGCGATCCTATGGCCCTAGGGAATGGTGGCCGGCAAAGACGCGTTTTGAAGTAATTGTAGGGGCGATCCTTACTCAAAATGTTTCATGGCATAACGCCAAGATAGCCATAAATAATCTTAAGCGTAAGGAGCTTCTTTTACCAAAGAGTATGTTGAAAGCTCCGTACAGACAAATCGCAAACTGCATTAAATCCTCAAGGTTCTATAATCAAAAGGCGAAGAAGCTTAAAACATTCTGCCGGTACCTTGCTTTAAAATATGACGGCTCATTGGATAAGATGTTCTTTAAAGATATGAATCTTTTGCGAAATGAACTACTGGATCTAAAAGGAATAGGAAAAGAGACTGCAGACTGTATCCTTCTTTATGCGGGCAAAAAACCGTCATTTGTAGTCGATGCATATACAAAAAGGTTCCTGGCAAGATACGGTTTAGGAAAAGAAGGGGCTTCTTACGACGAAATAAGGAGGCTATTCATGGAGAATCTCCCGAAAAACGTTTATCTATACAACGAATATCACGCGCTTATTGTGCATCATTGCCATTTTGTTTGCAAATCGAAACCGCAGTGCGCAATATGTTCGGTAAATCAAAATTGTTTGGGCTTTACCTTTTCTGGCAGTATAATTTAGCCATGAAGACTATTAACAGGATCGCCGGATACTTTTTTTTGGGGGGATAGAGTTAAGATATTGCTCGATGACGTAATAGGCGGTATAGTAAGGTTTGGAATAGGGTACTTTGGAAAATGCACTTCCGGGGTATGTCCCATGACGAGTAATTCGGTAGTAAACACAATACTCGACGTTTTGATAAGGGCGATGGTAACTGCGAGGTAATATGATCAAACTTATGATAAGCATAGGAGTCTGCCTTTTGGGAGGGTTTGTCGGGTCATTCTTTGCGGCAAGCTCTATCGGCTCATGGTATGAGCACCTTAAAAAGCCTGTCCTAAATCCGCCGGCATGGATATTTGCTCCGGTCTGGACGATGCTTTATATAATGATAGGGGTATCGGCATTCCTTGTATGGAGGCGAAAGCCCAGAGGTAAAGATATAAGAATAGCGCTGGTGTTATTTCTGGTTCAGCTTTTACTTAATTTCTTCTGGTCACCGGTTTTTTTTGGTATGAGGTCGCCATCCCTCAGCCTAGTCATTATAATATTGATGTGGCAGACGATACTTGCCACGATCATCATATTTTACCGGATATCAATACCAGCGGCTTATCTGCTAGTACCTTACTTTATATGGGTAAGCTTTGCCACATATCTAAATGCCGGAATATATTACCTGAACAGATGAATATAATACTCTTATCAAAAGAAGATCTCACCGACCCCGGGAAACGCGCCGTCATTACCGGCAGGCGGCATAAGTATATTCGTGAATTTATTAAACCGGCTGCCGGGGACGAGTTATGTGTTGGCCTGATTAGCGGCAAGATCGGAACTGGTAGAGTAATAGCGATCGATGATAGATCGGTGGAGATGGAAGTTTTGCTTGATCAAGATCCGCCACATCCTGTGTCCGGCACATTAATACTTGCCATGCCAAGGCCGATAGTATTTAATCGTCTTCTCGGGCATATCACAGCACTCGGAATAAAGAAGATAGTGCTTGTGCATTCAAAGAGGGTGGAGAAAAGTTACTGGAAAAGCCCGGTCTTGAAGGATGAGAACATAAAAGCTCAGTTTGTCCTGGGGCTTGAACAGGCAAAAGATACTATAATGCCTGAGGTATTATTACGGATGAGATTTAAACCATTTGTAGAGGATGAACTTCCAGGGATCATCAAAGGCACGCACGCATTTGTAGCGCATCCGAAGGACGCTACGGATGTCCTGCCGCGCGGCATTAAAGGCGCATTTACGCTCGTAATAGGCCCTGAAGGAGGTTTTCTGCCGGATGAGGTAGAGGCACTTAAGAGAGCCGGTTGCAGATGCGTTAGCTTGGGTGAGCGGATCCTGAGGGTAGAGACGGCTGTAGTAGCGGCTTTATCGCGGTTATCCTATCTTTAGTTTCTATTTGCAAAACCGCTTCCTATGGGCTAAAATCAAGACCGGATATATGGCGTCGCGCAGTGTTAAAATGTAATACTAAGATAAAAAAAGGGGGTATTTAATGGGAACATCAAGGATCAAAGAAGCCAAAATGGGATTTGGCAAAAGAAATACCAGGATGTCGGTAGCCGAGAGAAAGAAGGTCAGGCGGCTCATGGTGCGTGCGATAGTGAAGAAGCTGGAAACTGCGGGTAAATCCATAGATTTACAGGCTATCAACCGAGAAGTTTTGGACAAGTGTTGTAGAAAACGCCAAAGCCAGAAGCCGAAGCACGGCACGCAAATCGTAAGGTAGGGTCTGTGCAGCTCCAGCCAGGGGTGAATACAATAAACAAGATCAATAAGATACCGGAAAATATTAATAAAAAAACTCCCGGCTTGTTTATCTGGAAACCCGCACGATTCCTGAAGAAGAAGACGATCGCCATCTACCGTAAGATCGTCGTTTATTTTTTTGTTCTGCGCTTTAAGCCCATCCTAAAAACGCGCCAGTTTAAGTGCAACCGTGATGCGAAAACAGAAGTGCATACGTTGACATGCCACAGCCACCTGCCTATGTATATTACATCGATCAAATCTTTATTGCGGTTCTGTGATGAGATCGCCGTAGTAACTCATGATGACGGAAGTTTGTCGAGCACGGACATAAAATTACTGGAAAAGCACATTAAGGGCGTCAAGGTTATAGGAAGGAGGGACGCGGATGTGATGGCGGCAGAACATTTAAAACAATTCCCTAATTGTAGTAAATATAGGGATGCTGTACTTATTTCATTGCAGCTGTTCGATTTCATGCTCTATTCTAAAACAGGCAAGATAATAGCGCTGGACTCGGATACGTTATTTCTCCGAAAACCGAAGCGGTTGATCGAATGGATCCTGTCTGACAACAAAGAGATAATTCATATCTATGAAAAATACCCGTATCGCCAGATGGAGTTTTTATCAAAATTCAATTATGATCAACCGGCCAATTTCTGCATGGGGTTTGGATGTTATTATAGAGATATAGTGGATCTAAAGACGGTGGCAACGGTGCTGGATAAGGTCGATAATTACGATTGGTGGCTTGCGCAGAATATTTTTGCAGTCCTTATTAAGGGTAGATCAGGCGAATACCCTGCTCATTATTTTGAAAAAAGTGAATATCAGGATTTTAATACCATTAAAGACGGTGCGGTTTTTAGACATTATTGGTTTAATGTTATGTTTACCCGCCCTTCCAATGGCCTCTGGGATATCTATTTAAAAGACGCTAGAAAGGTCATTTGCGAGATCAGTAAAAGTTGAAAATAAAATAAAAATTATTGTAGCCATTTGCACGAAAGAATAGGTTCGATACCTCAATAGCATCACCTTTTCTGCGAGCCAGAGATCTGGGTAAAATATTTTGTAAATCTCTATTCTTCTTTAGGCGCGCTTAGGTAGTACTTCACTAAAAAAATCTCAAAGACAGATCGTTGCGCTGCGGTTGATAAGAAAATTTAATTCTACGCCTGCTAACCTTCCGGATACGAGGTCCTCTATGCGCTTTAAACAAAATGTATTAAAAAAATAATTGGATATCTTTTTATTAGCGGAATGGAATTCTATGTCCCATATAAAAGCCCATATCAGAAAAAAGCGTAAAGTCTCAAAGACGTAGGCTTCTTTTTCGGCCAAGTAATAAAATCGTGATAAAATGGTTTTTATATATTCCTCGGAGATCTTCGGCTTACCGATAATCGTATGCCGAAAACATATGACTACAAGCGACTCAAGAAAATGTGCAATGCCTAAAAAAACAGGTGAGGGCATAAAAAATAAATCTATCGGGCATATCTTGCCGTCATTGCACACTATTATATTCTTAGGCTGGTAATCCCTTAAGTACATGTTTAATTCACCTTCTTCGTTATCAAGGTAATTCAGCGATTCCAAATAAGCCATTATTTTTCTACTTATATCTTTTTTTAGAAAAGAGAACTTTCCCGTTGTTATGTAATTTTTTAAACGGTTTATGAACTGGCGCGTGCTGGTGGTGGCAGGACCGAGAATCGTATCGATATCAGGATATTTGTTAATCAATAATGCCAGATCGATGCATTTTTGCAACATTACTTTATTACTATCTACGGCCTCCCGCGTATAATTAAGGGTTTTTAATCTAACCTCAAAACCCTCACCCTCCATATACTCATACAGATAGTATGGAAAATCTCCCGCCATTCCGTATGCCTTCGGGATAGTAAAGTCGGAGTTATCACTTGCCTGTATATAGAGTCTGACTTTTTCCAAGTTATTAAAATACTGTTCTTTCCTTATTTTTATTATCTTTAATTCGTCCGCATTTAATTCCTTTGCGCATATTTTTTTTGCAATATGTCGGCTGCTATCTTTTGAGATCACTGCATAAACAAAAAGCCTTGGAAATTTACTTTTCAGAATCTTTACCAGTTTTATTTCGAAATTGGCACTGGGCAATCCCAGATAGTCACCGATTTTCCCATAAATATGATCCGCTATTATTTTTTGAATGGCCGCATTGGAGTTCATAAATATATCAGCTGTCATTTCTTTTTCTTAGGGTAATAAATATATCCTCGGAGATGATGGGCAACATAGATCTTCTCGTAACCTCCTCAAGGGCACTTTTCGTCAAGCTCTCCGCCAACTCTTTCTCTGTTACGGTTATGCGTGAAAGGCCCTGGCCTATTAATTTTTTAAATTTTCGGCGAATTCTATGCCAAAAAGAGGAATAAGATAAGTTTATTATTATGTAATGTCGACTGATTCTGCCGAGTTCTCTCAATATCTCAATCCGGTCCTGAGAATCAATATGATGAAATAATCTGATACAGCTTACACAATCAAAACTGTTATTTGCAAAACCGGTATTTTTAATATCCCTCACCGTATACACGATATTCTTTGCGTAAGATAGTTTTTTTTGAGCGACCTTAAGCATCTCTTCTGAAATATCTGCCGCCATAACCTCAAAACCCTCCCTAACCAAAACAGCCGTCATGCGTCCGGTGCCGCATGGTATATCAAGAACGTTTTTAATATCTTTTTCTTTTTTTAAAAACCGTAATAGCCTGGTAAAACATCTTTTTTCCAATACATTAAATGACCGGCCGATCAGGCTGCTAAACCTTGTTTTGTCATATGCCTCTGCTATATTTTTATTTTTATAAGAAGTAGATATTTTTTGAAAATTATTATTTTCCATACTGTAACTGTTTTTTGGCATCGATTGG
This sequence comes from Candidatus Omnitrophota bacterium, assembly GCA_026387155.1. GTDB lineage: Bacteria > Omnitrophota > Gorgyraeia > 2-01-FULL-45-10 > 2-01-FULL-45-10 > JAPLMF01. The sequence goes on along the minus strand of JAPLMF010000108.1, from coordinate 17,455 downwards.
CGCAAGCAAGAATAAAATAAGGTATTGCTTATTTTTTTAATTTTGTTCCTAAGAAGTATAGCACTTTTTTAAAAAAGTTGCAATAATCTCGCCATTTCGGATTTTTTATGTTCAGGCGTAATGGAAATTCACTATGCTGTCAAAAGATATACAAAATTAGGGTGCTAATGGGGGCGTCAAAAAGAAGCATGAAACTTGATCGGGGCACCCCAGAATGGCATATCCCATAAGTCTAGTGGTGATTATAACATTAATGTTAAGATATAAAAAAGATAGAGTATTGATATTGACATCAATTCCTCCTGTGGTATAGTTAATCATTACATTATGGCCAGTATATTCTGTTTCTATGCCAGTTAAGAGAAAAAACATATGAATAAAAGTTTTCCAGTAATGATACGAATGATCGCTTCGATACTTATCATAACATTCTTTGCTCAGGATGTTGTATGGGCGAATCCGGAGATATTTGTAAATCATCAATCCGCATCCACGCTGCAGATCCCGTCTTTCTTTCAGAATGTCGATGCTGCAAGAATCCTCGAAGTAAACTTAAGACGTCTATTAGCATACGAATATACCCCATCAAATCCCCAACATCTGGTACTCGAGGACAGGGGTGTGCGCATGGAAGTGGCGTTACCTCCCGATTCAAAAGGAATAATCTCTTGCGCAACTATTGTCAGCGGACACAAGAGTAGTTACAAGGCCCGGATACTGCCGGATAAATCAATCGAATTGATACCGGCGCAGGAGCAGCTTGAGCTTGATTTTAAAAAACCTGCCGCCCCTAAGGTTTTCGTCAGTCCGACTTCACTACATAGGCCGGCGCGTTATATCGCTACTATGCTCAGGGATATTACGAAAGAGGACTCAAGAGTTACCGCGGCGGTCCAGGCATTATTAGATATGCTGGAACGCAATATGCATAGCTCTTATATGATTCAGGAGGCGGTGGGTGGCATAAGAAACGATATCTCGAAATATGGCTATATCAGCGCCCGTACCTTCCAGCGGTTATCCGGGATAGTATCGGGCGTTTTGGTCAACTGGAGAAAGAGCCGTAAAGGAAAAGATCTAATACTCGGTAGGCTTGCAAGAATGAAGGCAAGGATAGATGGAAGGGATATGTCGTTGATTGACCTTGATGTCTCGCTCTATAAACAAATGTCGATCGAGTGGCCTATAGAAAAAGATGCAATGCAGCACATCGCCTTATTACTGGCTGGCATAGTATCCGGTATCAGGATATCCGCGGAAAAGCTGGATGAACACAGCAGGGTGCGTCCCAGATTTGATGAAATAGCGTCAGATATAAATGCTATACAAAAATGGATAAAGACGGGAGGCAAATATCCGCAAAAAGATCTTCAAAATTGCGAAGAAGCCATCAGAGCCATAGTGAAAAATATATCCGGAGATGGGGATACTCGCGCCCAGATCTTGATATTGGCGGACAAGATATCGGCTTTAAGGCCCGTATTGGAAAAGATCCAAAAAAACCTTGCCATTCCCTCTAAAGGGGTTTGGTTCAGTTTGGTGAGGGTGCCGTATGAGCATATTCTTTTAAGCGCGGCGCCTCTTGAAGGCGATGATCTCAAGACGCAGGCGGAGAGTCTGCTATCGAATATTGATAAGGCGTTGGCCGCCAAATATTGCAGCAGGGACTCGATAGTCAGGCAGACGGTATTCTTGAAAAATTTATCGGACAAAAAGAAGTGCCAGGCCATCATGAGCAGTTATTATGGCAGGGCCCCGCCGCCGGCTATCAGCTATGTTATACAAGCTCCCGCGTCCGGGCGATTGTTGTCTATAGAAATGACTGCGATACCAAAGCAGTCCGATGCATCCTTAGAAAGGATAGACCACAACATCGTAATAGTCAAACACGACGGTATAAGATGGGCATATGTGGCAGGGCTTGAGCCTAAATCGGGTATCGATGATACTTATGAGCAGGCCTCCGATGTATTTGGACAGATGGAAAGGATATTGACCGACCATGGTTTTAAGTTCGAGAATGTAGTGAGGACTTGGATCTATCAGGGGAGGATTACGGGTGATGACGGAGACGAAAGGCAGAGATACGATAAACTTAACGAAGCAAGGTATAAGTTCTTTAAGACGGGTCAGGCGGGCGGCGAGATAAAATTCGGGAAAGATTTTTTAAGGCGTCGCTTGAAAGATAAAGTATTTCCCTATCCCGCCTCTACCGGCATAAGTATGAATGACGGTAGTTTCGTGATGGAGTGTCTCGCTATCTCAACAAACAGAAAAGACGTCGAAATAGTGCCTATCGAAAATCCCAGGCAGACGCCGGTATATCTGTACGGTGGAGGAGTTCTGGAGGGTAAGAAGATCAATCCGCTATTTTCGCGCGGTATGGATGTTTTGATAGGAAACAGCCATATCGTATTTGTTTCCGGGACTGCTTCGATAATAGGGGATGAGAATACCGGCAACAACATTGAAGACCAGACCGAAGGGTCGATCGAAAATATCAGGCTCGTCTTAAAGGAGGTTGGGATCGGGTTGAGAGATATTGCCCAGCTGAGAGTTTATATAAGGGACAGCGGTGATTGCGAGAAGGTAAAAAATATTGTTGAAGCAAAGTTCGGAAAGACTACCCGGCTTGAGATGATAGCCGGCGTGTGCAGGAAAAATCTTTTAGTCGAGATAGAGGCTGTTGCCTATTCAAAACTTCCCGATCCTGCCGGACCGGCCGACTGGATAAGTCAGAGAAAGATACTCGATTACTATCTCGATCCGCAAAACGATATCCTTCACGAGGCTGTTGAGATCCCGGAATTTGAAGAAAGAAATAGAGAGATAGAGTATGCAATATTCAAAAGAATAGTCGATGTATATAAGTTTAGGCCATTCCGCCGGCTCGAAAAAGAGAGAAAGACTCTCTTGGCTCATTTTTTCCTGCCAAATATTCTTCCGCCTTCGGAAAAAAGAAAATCCGGGATCGAAACGCCTAAACAGTCGGAATCGCGCAGCGAGATATGCAAAAAGCTTCTCTTTGATGAGATCTTGTCCAACCGTGATCCTGGAATATACAGGCCGGCACTAGGAGCTATTATAGAGATATTGGCAAAGGAGAAGAAATTGCACAGCACCTATTTCTTCGATAAGTTCTATCCAATCCTTGAGGAGTCCGGAAAATTGCCCCGTTTTGCCGAGGCGTTGATCGACACATTAATAAGCGTCGAACATCATAAAGAACAGCTTTTCTACATCAGCGACGAAGCTGAATTTTTTGACGAGACGAAGCATATAATACGGGATCTGGCATCTAGGCTTCCATCTCTGAGAAGGCATATCGTTTCATACCTGTTCGCTATTTCAAGAAAGAGCACGGTAGAGATACCCCTTGTGCGCAGGCTTCTCGATGACCTGGGTTTTTATATGGTAAGCCCAAAAGAGTTTAACCAGTTTAGTGCCCTTAAGGTTGCGGAAGAGATATGGGCGCTTCAAAGATCCAGGCCGGATCGCCCGGTCGTTCTTTTATTGGCAGGCGGCGTTACAATGCCGGGTTTTCTTTATGAACTGGCAAAGATGTATGGGATAAACTGGCAGCGCGTAGAGATATTTCAGCATTCAGAATACCGCGGGAAGGGTCTTGGGAGCGATTATTCCATAGCCAATACAATAGAAGAATATCTCGTTAAGGAGGTTTACGCACCCGGCGATAGAAAGCACGTCCACTATATTGGCGCCGATCCCGATCCTCGAGGATATATGGAAGAGTTGTACCGGTTGGGGTTTGGCGGCGCAGATATCCTTATCCTTGGAGTAGGATCGAACGGCCACATAGGATACAATGAGCCGGGCAAGCCCTCCGAAGCCAATGGCGCAGATTCGCTGAAATTGGTTGGGTTATCCGAAAGCACGGTTCAAGGCATCATCAGCTATAATCCGGATATAAGAAGTGATCCTTACGCCTATACAATGAGCCCGGCAGCCCTCATGAAGGCCCGTAGTATATTTTTATTTGCAAATGGCTCACGGAAGGCGCAGATAGTAAAAGACGCGTTTGCAAATCCGCTTATGCCCGAGGTTCCGGTCTCCGAGATCCTGGAACATAGGGATGTCTCGGTGGTACTGGACAGCGAAGCCGTAAAGGAGCTGACCGAGAACGCATTCGATGAATATGTAAAGACAGAATATGCCCTTAGGGAATCTAAAGACAGGCTTAATGTTTTGATCAATGGTAATCTCCCCCCATCTCATGAGATCGACCGTGAGGGAACGATCAAGTGGATAAGCCAGGAAGAGGCGGATATGCTGGGGTATAACCCAGCGCAGATGATAGGCAGACCCATATGGGAGTTCGTCGCCCCTGAAGAGCAGGAAATCTCCCAAAACGCTATTGCTAAAAAGGTTAGCTTTCAGCAGGAGCTTCCGCCGTTTGAAAGAAAATATAAACGCAGTGATGGAACATATATATGGGTCTATATCGAAGAAATACAGATCGTTAACAATGCCGGGAAAGTTACCGGAATACTATCTAATATGGCCAATATCAACGAGGCTAAACTTAAACATGAAGAGTTGGAGGCTCAAGCGCATGATTTGCTGGAAAGTCTGGGAAGTCCCGACCAAAATGGCGGTTCGTCGAAATTGCTATCCATTCATCCTATCGCAATATTGTTTGCCGTGCTTTTTCCTGCCGTGATCCTTATCATCGCCGCTATTGTGATTTATATAAAGGTCAAGCGCTCGCGCATCGCGCGTTTAGCCCACATCAAATCTTTTAACGCATTTATACAAGGCAGGGATGACAAGACCGGCAGAGAGTGGGTCGAACATGGCGGCATGCGGCTCGGTATCCGGGAGATCGCCGGCTATATTGATAAGCGCGAGGCGATGGGGGCAACTCTATTTGCTAACGTCTCAGATACTTTACGGCAAAAGATAGCCGGGCGCCTTACAAAGGATGGCGCGCAGTATCTTGCAGAAATCTGCCGCAAGCTGCAGATAGAGCTTGCAGGCCAATCGGACAATATTAGAGACGAGCATTTAAAAAATAATTCGCTTTTTGTACGCCTTTATAAAGGGGCGGCTATTGGTGTAGGCCCGACTCTGGCCGAAAGCGACTTCCTTTGCATCGTCGAAGCTGTCCCCCAGGAAAAAAATGTCTCCGATAAACATGTGATCATCAGAATAATTGACCAAAAAACGGAAAAAGAGATCACATCACTCGATCTTGAGTATGGTGTAACCTGCGAGATCAGTCGTGAGGGGGTCGAGGGTTTTAAGGGAAATAAAATATACCATCTGCCGGTGCCTTCTGTAAAAGCGCTCTCAGGGTCGAAGCATCTGTCGATCCGCGTCGTGGAACGCGACGGCGAGGATTGGATCAGGATAGCCGATCTAGGGTCGACTAATGGCACAAATGTTACGCTCAATACCTATAGATATCATGTAAAGCCGGTCGAGGTTGTACAAAAACCGGTTCTGCCGGAAACCGGAAAGGCTTCAGGTGGAGCTTTTACCGGAACCAAAAGAAAAATAATAAGGATCAAATCCGCGGTACCTGCAAAACTACCTAGTGGCCCAGGAAGTAAACCTACACTTGCAGTCCTGCCATTTTATGATATTTACAGTCTTGCAGCGGCGGCTATAATTTTTGCGTTGGTATTTTTACTGGAGAAGCCTGTTAGCTGCATAATAAAACGGATGAACCTTATGCGCTCGCTAAAAGATCCGCACTGGTACAGCCGTATAGATATCACTAGGCAGTTTGCAAAAGATTATCCCGGGGATGTTATGAGCGTACTTCGTACGTTATTCAGAAATGAGCGGGATAACAGGGTAAGGGAAGCCATCCTGAATCTGATGGGTAATTACGGCAGTCGGGCAGACCTCTGGGCTGTAGATTTTATGGAAGAGGTGGCATATTCCCGCGATGCGTCCGATGCGATAGCGTCTGTAGCCGCTATCGGAGCCATAGGAGGAAATTATGCCGCTAAAAGGCTGATCCTGATAGATATCAGATTAAAGAGAGAGAGTTTATTTGATACGGATGCGAAGCGCGACCTTGTGAGACAAAGTGTTATGCAGGCACTCGGCAAGACCGGTTCATTTATAGCTATGAACTATTTAAGTTCGATCATAAATAAAAAAGATCTAGCCGCCAGGCACGCTGTCCTTGCGCTGGGGTATCCGGTCTATAAGGATGCAGTACCATTGTTAAGGGAATGTGTGAAGAGCGATGATTTTCGGATCCGGCGGAATGCCCAGGAAGCGCTTGATAATATCGGGCCTGTTTTTGCGGTTGTTCCAATCAAGGTACAGGATCATGACGGACCCGAAATATTAGAATCTATCGAATCCATAAAGGCCATAAAAAAATCGTGCAGTACAGCATTTGTAATAGGGGTATATCATAGAGAAGACATGAAAACAATACCTAAGAGCCATGAGAGCCCATTGGGAGAAGACGCATTGAGGAAGATGGTGGATCAGCTTCAGTCCTTGCACAAGATAAACCCTCTATTTAATTGGAAATTAATATTAGCCTGCTCAGTTGGTTTAGGTGTTGGATCGGCGCACCATACGGAAAGGGCTTGGAAGAATATACAGGATAGCTATAAAACTGCCGGTGATCCGCTGGATAGCAGCCAGGTAGAGATACTGAGGATCGGCATGATGGAGGACGGCAATATAAACAGCAAAAAAAGCGGAGCTATACTATTTGGTATGCATGAGGCCTTATCCGGAAGGTTTGATTACATAGGGTATGCTGAGATGGGAGCTATAGATCTACGTCAGGCAGGCCTTTTAATTGGCTCTCTGGAGAAAGGCGAGGCCGAAGTGGCTATAGGGTCGCGCTGGATGAAAGGCAGCAGTATGAAGAATATGCCGCTATCCGGGACCATCATTAGTAAAATCTGTAACTGGTTTACCAGATTTATTCTGCCTCCCTTAAGGGATATAAAAGATCCCCAGACCGAATTTAAAATTTTTAAAAAAGATTGCCTCGTACGGATCCTGCCGCTAGCGAGGGATGGTTCTATCGCGTTTAATGCCGAGCTGCTTCTTTTGGCGCAACTCGAAGGTTATAAGATAAAAGAAGTGCCCGTGCACTGGGTCTTTAGCAAGGAGTCCGAAAGTGAGAGGATGTTTTTAAGATATTTAATTAATCTAAATCTGTTATCCGATTTCAACAGATTATCGGAAGGTTTAAAGATGATATCAGGTCTTCTGAGGTATAGAAAATATTTAAAAGAATCGTACTGGAATAAAAGCGCACCCACAGATTATAACGGTACAGGCACGGCCATGCTTAAAGGTTTTGCACCATTTAAAAACATGTATACCAGTCTAAACAGGTACTGTGCCGCGCTTTTTGCAGCCCCGGCACTCGAAGCGGTATTTGTGATACCGGGCGTTTTCGCACACCCTTACGCCCCTCTGTTGTTGGGTATTGCGATGGCTGTATTTGTATCTTTGCACATATTTAATATAAACCGGCAGGAGTTCGCCAGGGCGCCTCCGCTTGAGAAAGCCAAGATATTATTCAAGACATTTTTTGCTCCTTTACTGCTCGCCGCACTTACCTTCTATATAAGATACTCCCAGGGGATCACAGGCATAGATCTTATTATGTATAATTTCTCTCTCCACTTAGTAATAAATTATTTTGCGCTGAAAACAGATGGGAAGATTTTTCATGTAGCGACTGCCGGACAATCAGTAGCCGGTGGCTTAACTGCTGCCGCTACTCCGGTGAAGAATACCGATACCTGGAGGATGAAGATTGCCGAGCGTCTTTTAACCGTGTTTATGCGGTTGAAACTCCGCCAAACCCTAAAGCCTATTCCTGCGGATATAGATGAGCTTCCGCCCGTTATCGCCGGCAGGTCTTATTATCTATATATACATATTCCGTTTTGTGAGTCACTCTGTCCGTATTGTTCCTTCCATCGTCAGCTATACGATCCAGGTACGACGAAACAATATTTTGAGAATCTGCGCCGGGAGATGCGTATGGCCGCCAAGCGGGGTTACAAGTTCTCCTCTTTGTATATCGGAGGGGGGACACCTACGGTTGATGTGGACGAATTGATCAAAACAATCGATTTGGCCCGCGAGTTATTTGACGTCAAGGAAGTCTCCTGCGAGACCCATGCCAAACACCTTTTACCGACTGTTGTAGGACGTCTTGCCGGTAAGGTAGATCGGATATCGGTCGGGGTTCAGAGCCTGAATGATGATATCCTGGCCCGTATGAAACGCTATGAGCAGAGCTATTCTGGGGCGGATGTCATTCGGCGTATTGCAGATATGCAGGGCATGTTCCGTACCATGAATGTGGATATGATCTATAATCTTCCTGGACAGACCGTCGAGATGCTCGAGGATGATATCCGCAGAATCATCGCTTCCGGCGCCGAGCAAATTACTTTCTATCCGCTTATGACCTCGCCGGTAGTACGCGCTTCGCTCAGTGAGGCTATGGGCCAAATAAGTTATCGTAACGAAGTGGCATATTACGCCATTATTGTGCGACGGCTTAAGGAGGCGGGTTTCGAAGCGAGTTCACCGTGGTGTTTCTCAAGGAATAAGAGCCTCCAAATCGACGAATATATCGCCCGCAGTCCAGAATATGTTGGCTTGGGTTCAGGGGCGTTCAGTTATCTTAATGGTAATTTGTATGTGAATACTTTCTCGCTTGAAGAGTATGCCGACCGGATCGCCGCAGGAAAAGCTCCTATTACAGGTACCCGTAGATTCAGCTCGAAAGAGCAGATGCGTTACCGGTTCATGATGGATCTATTTAATTTGGGGCTCGATACCAAGCGTTTTGCGGAGGACTTCGGGGTGTCTGTAGCCCGAGGCCTTTGGATGGAGATGGCCTTTATGCGCGCTGCCGGGGCTTTTGGAAAGAATGAAGGGAATATTATTACGCTCACAAAGGCTGGCAGATATTTTATGGTCGTCATGATGCGCGAATTCTTCTCCGGGATCAATAATTTGCGTGACCAAGCGCGTCAACATATCAGGCAGCCTGTGCCGGCGCAACCCGTAGCATTAATTACGCCGACAATCGAAGGATACAGGGGGATGTCCACTAAAGACGTCACTGTGCGGGTTAGCCACGGGAAGATAGACGCAAAAACATCGTTAATGGTAGACGAATTGCCGTATGTCGAGTGGGATAGCAGGGCGAGGGAGCAGATAACCAATTTCCTCAGATACTATAGGGGGATCATAAGAGATATAAGACTTTACAAGAGCGGAAACAATTTTAGGGTTCTATTCGTTATGGAAGATAACAGTGGCCATAGAAGAGGTTTTATAAGAAACCCCAAGATATTCAACCAAAACCTCATAGTTCATCTTAGCAAGATCTTAAAGTATCTCTCGAGGAATATTGGGAGCACCGAAGATAAGAGAGAGCTTCTCGCCAGATCGCAGATGGCATTATTCTGGACGATCTTAGGAGTTTTGTCCGAGAGAGCCTCCGGCATTTATGAAAGATTTTTTAATAATACGGCAGATGAGTACATAAAGGAGCTGGAAGGGCCGTCTGCAAGGATCCCGGAAGAGTACAACAGAGATAGTTTCTTTAAAGATTATATAGGGGGCTATTCCCGTGTCTATGCATTGGAGATAGAGCGTATAGAACAATTTTTAAGCGAAACAAAAAAAGACGGAAAAGAATTGGAAGTGAATATATATGATCTGGGCCCGTGGGCCGGATTATTTGCTCCGGTCGCCGCTGCCCGGCTTGACGCTTGGGCAAAACGGAATAGTGTTCTCTTAAAGGCGACGTTCTATATAGTAGATCCGGACCTGAACGCTTTTGAAAAATTAGGAGAAGTGCGGTATAAGAAATTCACGAAACTGTATAAGGCAGAGGCTGGTAAAAACAGTGGTCTCGTATTTGAATATAATACCCCAAAGACAGATGAAAGCCTGGGAGGCGGATATGCGCAAAACGTTGTTTATAGGCCCGGCTCCATAGTCCTGGCCAATGACTTCTATGAGCACATAGAAGGATTTGAAGGGCAGATACTATCCAGGATGGCTGGTCAAAACAGTATCGGTCTGCAGTTTGTGCACGTACCTTATGAAGCGAAACCCGATACTTCCTGGGGGCATGTAAATAGCTTTAATTCGGCTAACCTGAAAAGCTCATTTGGGCGGTTCTTTGGCCCGGGGTATGATCTGGAAGTTATAGATGATCCGGAAGGTAAGGGCGGGTTTTTGACCATTCGGGCAAATGCTTTGATCCATGAGACATACCCACTCCGCTTCCTGGAACAATGCAGCTATATTCGCCGGGTATTGCCATCGATCATAGCTTCCAAAGATAGAAAAAATGGTTTGCCAATCACTATACGCATATTTAGCCTGAGGTGCAGTTCCGGAGAGGAGATAGCATCGGTTTCCGCCACGATCAACCATGAGCTTTCGAAACATCCGGAATGGGGGCTTACTTATGGTAGGGACATCGTTCTTGATATAACGGGTGTAGACCAGAGTCAGGATATTCTGGATCAGGCAACGGCAAAATTAACAGGCGGATTCGATGCGAACGAATACCACAAAACCTACCCAGAAACCCTATGGCCTACATTGCATCGACAAACGGATTTTGTTAACAAGTGGATGCCTTCCGGTCTCATAAAACATACGACATTTGTCCGAAGCGATATTAGCGATGAGGATGTGCTTTTAAGGGCCGCGCAAGCTGATATAGTGCTTATGAATACAGCCCTTATTTATAATACGAAAGAAAAAGTGCAAGGAGTATTAGGAACCTTAAGCAAAAATATGACCGATCGTACTTTTATTTTAACAGACTTCCTCACCATATGCGCACATTTAGTGACATTTGTTGAGTTGCGCGAGCTTTTCACGGTAACGCCATTGAGTGGCGATGGCCAGACATCTATCTTATTATCGAAGAAGCAATCACCCGTGCACCCAGTCAGTGCTATGCCAAGCACCGCAGATGCAGGAACGGGTTTAGCTCCGGCGCCGGAAACGACCGCACCCATGACGGCATTAATAGCAGGAGGTGACAAAGAAGGCCAATATGGCAGTCACCTTATAGGCAAGGTTTTCCGCAAGAATAGGGAAGCGCTCGAGCTCGTTACCGAAAATATAGTAGGCCAGACAGAAGAGGCCCCGGATGGCGGAAGGACGCTAGTATTATGCGAAAGTATAGATAGGGACGTCTTAGGGCCGTTATATACGAAGGATGGAGAAGAGGCCAGGGTAAAACTTACCGGCAAAATGATATTATCCCATTCCGGGAAAGCGATATATATATTTGAGGACCACAAATATATAAAAGGTTTTAGCGCGCGGGGCGAGGCGTATTTGGCAAAATCGCTTGAGGATAATCGGATGGCAGTTTTTCATGAAGCTACGGAGTCTAATATGATAGAGTTGTCAAAAAGCCTGCTAACGAAGATCCATCCGCATACGTTATTAAGGCTGCGGCAAAGATATAAGACTACTTATCGATGCAGCCGTCAAGAAAGGAGATCTTAAGCCTGAATTTACGGCAGATGAGGCTTTAGAGTACATTGAAAAGGCGTATAGGGCAGGTCTTCTCCCGGCTTCAAGGAAGAATGAAAACGAATCGAAGCTGATATCCTACAACGAAAAAGCCCATAAGACCCCTTCCGGAGAAAATCTGACGGGTTTCAAGCTTCTATATGGCGAACAGGATTGGTGGGATGAAAAGGCGAATCATGCCCTCTCCAGAATACTTCGTTCCAAAGAAGAGGCGCGTCGCAGTGCTATGGGATTAAAAAGAATGCTAAGCAATAAAGAGAATGCGCTCGCCGGTAAACTGGAAAAGATGCTCATAGCGGCGCTGTTATCCTACAGAGACCGGCAATCAACCGATACTCAGAGCAAGATATCGAAAGACCGGATCAAGTTCTTTGCACATATTATGGCACGAGGGCTTTATCAGATGGATAACACAATGCTCGTCGAACGGGGGGCGTGGAAAGTATTACCGCCCGATGTGCGCGAAATAATATTATCGCGCTCCAAGGTAGACAAAGCCATTATAGACGACGTTCTGGCACCCAAACTATTTGCATTACTGATAGAATATGTTGAAAAGAAACTTACGGCAAGACAGGCCGCGTTCTTTGCTCAGAGGCTCATACCGTACGAAGTCGCCAAGAAGCTATCGAAGGATGAAAGTATAACCGAGGCGGACGCCGTTAAGTTCATAATGTATTACTCGACGGGAGTTGCCGAAGCGGTTCGCCTCTACAAAGAGCGCTTAGCTAAAATGAAGAAAGAATTTTCAAAAGAACTGGCCAGGGGAAAGCTATCGCTTGACGAGATTGACTTTTTTGCCTATTCATATAAAGAGAATACGGCCGATGCTATAAGGGGTTTTCTTGATAAGATCGAAGAGTTGAAGAATATATTTAAGGCCGAATTAGAATCCGGATTGGTGACGATGTATCTCTTAAGGAGTTTTTCCAGAAGGGGCCGCCTGGTTGACGCCGAAGGGTTCGTAAGAAACTATCTCAAGAGTGTAGAGACGGAGGCCGCTAAAAACACAATAAGCCCGGGCACTGTGCATTATACCGTATTCAACAACCAGGATGCGGCAGCGGCAGTAGCGGCATTCCGAAGAGATGTAGATGAGCTTAAAATTAAATTTGCCGGGGAAATAAATAGCGGTGTTCTTTTAAGATCCGAAATAATACGCATACGGCGAGCTCACCCTAAATTAGCTACTGCCGAAGAAGCTATAAGGATATTTCTATCCAATGTAAAACTACTTACCGAAAAATACGCCGCCCAGCTTAATAAGAGCAAAAAAGAGAGAGAGCTTGTTCCCAGCGTCATGAGAAGGTTCGCCTTTAATTCACCGGAAGATCCGGTAAGCGCCATAGACGATTATCTGGAAAAAGTTAATGGCCTGAAAGCGCAATATGCCCAAGAGATAAAGGATGGAAGGATGTCTTTAAGGACAATAGCGGATATCGTTGCGCATTTTTCAGAAAACGCCGAGCAGAAAATAAATAAATTTTTAAGAAAACATCCCGCCAAAAACTCTGTAATACCGCAGGCTACAAACGGTATACAGCTTGGTAAGGCAAGGGTTCCTTATGAGCATATCCTTTTAAGTGCGGTGCCCGTTGAGGGCAAGACACTGGAAGTGCAGATGAATAATCTGCTGTCGAACGTCGATAAGGCCTTAAAAGAGAAGGGCTGTGACCGCAATTCCGTATTTAAACAGGCTGTATTTCTGAAGAACTTGGCCGATAAAGACAAATGCCGTGAAATAATGGGCGAACATTATGGGAGAGCTCCTCCGCCCGCCACGAGCTATATTATACAAGCCCCCGCAAACGGAGAATTGCTGTCCATAGAGGTGATGGCCATTCCTAAGAGCTCTACAGCCTCAATAGAGAGGGTTGACGGTAATGTTACTATAGTAAAAGACAGTGGAATAAAGTGGGCATACATATCGGGGCTTGAGCCGGATAGTGATATTAAGGACACATACAAACAGGCTGCCGATGTCTTCGCCCGGATGAGAAAGACGCTTGCCGACCATGGGTTTAAATTCGAAAATATATTAAGGACATGGATATATCAGGGCCATATAACGGATAAGGATGATGATGGCCAGCAGCGTTACGATAAAATGAATGAAGCAAGATGGAACCTGTTTAAAACAGGCGATGCCGGCAATGAGATAAAGTTCTTGGAGGCTTTCATAAGGCGCCAATTGCCGGAAGGCGTCTTCCCGTATCCCGCCTCAACAGGCATAGACATGAATAACGGCAGTTTTGTCATGGAGTGCGTTGCCATCTCAACAGACAGAAACGATATCGAAGTATTCCCTATTGAAAATCCGAGGCAGACGTCCGTATACAAATATGAAAAGAAAGAGCTCTTCGGCAAGAAGATCAATCCGCTATTTTCCCGCGGAATGGCTTTTGTTATGGGTAACAGCCAGTGCATATTCGTCTCCGGCACGGCTTCGATAATAAAAGGCCTGTCTATCGGCAGCGACGCAGCGGTGCAGACCGAAGAGGCCATCGAAAATGTCAGGCTTGTCTTAAACGAGGCCGGCGCCGGCTTAAAAGATATCGCCCAGTTAAGGGTCTACGTAAAATATCAGAGTGATTATGAAAAAGTAAAGAGGATCCTCGACGCGAAGTTTGATAAGACTCCGCGCATAGACGTGATTGCCGGAGTATGCAGACAGGACCTGCTTGTGGAGATAGAGGCGATAGCCTACACGAAAGCCGCCGAGCGCCCTAAGCCGTTGCCGGATACGAAAAAGATAGAACTGAGATCTTTGACGACACCTTCAGATGTTCCAAGGCCGGCGCTGAAACCGACCAGGAAGACCGCAACCGCACAGGCAGCAGCGGTGGTAGATGGGAAAACGAAGGAGCCTATCGTATTTCTGCGTAAGATAGTTGATACGAAAGAATTGACGCAAAACATGATAGAGGGGATATTGTCCGCGCTATTTTCGAATAAGAAACCAACATTTGCGTTTAGCAGAAAACTCAAAGGGCTGGAGTTAGAGCAGTTATCGTTGCTCGTGGAGCAGTTAAATAAATGGAAAGAGGCAACGGCAAAGAAGAATCCGAAGATGAAGAAATTGCTGGATAATTTTACGGTCTTTACGTACGATGATCTTACAATCGAGCTCGGTACACGCGGCATAGATGTTAATGATAAGGACGGCCTCATATTCACTTATGAACCGCAGCCAAAAGAAGAGACCGGAAAGTTGGGTTCTGCCATAAGGCGCGTATATATCACTGAGCCTGAAAAGGGATTCCCGACAGAATATTACTATCCTCTCTTAGAGATGGTGACGGTGTCGGTAGCAAAAGAATTATTGGGATGGGATGAACAACAGCTTAAAGACGCCATGGTAGATTCGGGCATAACTATCGACGTTTTTGGCATAGAACCATACATAGATGATAAGACCGGTATTCTTATATTCAATATACTGCCCAAAATGGAACTATACGATAACAGCTCCCGTATTAACCGCTACACCCGCCTCTTGCAATTCTTGCGCGCGGCGTAATTTCAGCTGTAATCAGAGTTATGTACCATAAGATATCGCATCGTCCCAATCGCGCTTCACATTCATTTTTATCTTTGTTTTACCGGGCTTCTTTGCTATATTGCCTATAGGTATGGGCTCCTTTTTTTCGTAATAAATAATAAAATAGATTTCAATAAATTAAATAAGCAGCAACAAGGTAATCTGGAAGCTGCTGTGAAAGCATATGATGAAAAGAAAGTTATTTCAAGTCCAAGTCCCCCTGTTTTGTACATAGAATTAACAAAAAACTGTATTGCGCGATGCTCTTTTTGCCGTGGTAAAAATTGGGTTAATAAACCCATTTTTAACATGAGTGAAGAAAATTTTAACATACTTCTGAACGACTATATCCCATTTGCTACCCTTGTTGATCTCCGGGGTGAGGGTGAAAGTCTTATTCTACCCAATTTTGATGAGTATGTCTCGAAGGTGGCTAGATTTAAGCCATCTATAAGGCTTACTACTACTCTTGGTTGCGGGAATCAAAAATCATTGCAGAGTCTCATAGATCACGATGTATTTATTTCTGTATCTTTTGATGCTGCTGAAAAAAGTCTGTATGAAAGTATTCGGCCGGGGATCTCATTCGATATTGTTGTTAAAAATATAGATTTTCTAACGAAGTCTATAATAAAAAAACACGGGACTTTGGAAAACAGGTTTCGTTTGGGAATAGTTCCGCTTCAGGTAAAGAACATAAATCAAATAGATGGAATTATCCGTTTTGCGGAGAAATTTTATATACCGGAAATAAAGATCTCGCCTCTTGGTTCCGCGCCAGGCGACCATAATCTTTTAAAATATAAGAAAAAGGAGACTGCTGCAAATCTACGTAGAGCTGTTGCGCTTGCCAGGAAAACAGGAATAAGGCTGCGGCTCGGTCGTTCCTTGTTTGACGAATTTCAAATTAAAGAAAAAATGTTCGATCTTTGTTGCCACCCATGGCTTTACATTTTTATTACAAATGGAGGCGAGATCGGTTTTTGCGACCATATGATAGATCCTCGTTTATTTTGTTCGATTGGGGATATTTTTCAAAAGAAAGAAGATGTATGGAATGGGGAGAAGATACAACGCATGCGCGTTGCTCATTTGAGCAAGGATAGCTCTATTTTACCCGGTAGCTGTAAACGTTGTTATAACTGTGGCAGATACGCTGATCATGAGCATGAGTTAAATCCGCAGTTTATAAGATGGCTTGTTACCGAGGATGATATTGAAAAGAAATTGGATCAATTGGACCAGCTAGACACATAAAGCAAGGCTGCGTTTAACAGATAAATGTGAATGTCTAATGGTAATACTTTTCGTATTCCTTTAAGTCTATATTCAACGTATTGGCCTGCTCTAACCCTTTGAGCCAGATCTCAAGCGCCATATTCTTTTTAAGCTCCGATACTTTTTTCGAATATTCCGGTTTTTCCTTGGTGAACTTATCCTGGTCGAAGCCTTCCTCATCTATAAGTTTGAATACTATGACGCCCTTCCTCATCATGACAGGAGCCGATATGTCGCCCTTCTTCATACCGACAGCTTCCGCTGCAACGCCGAGCGCTTCGCCGAGACCTTCAATATAATCGGTCTTGGAGAAGACAAGGGGCCCCTGTAATTTTAGCCCGGCATTCACGCAGGCCGACTCGAAATCCATATTACCTTTACCGATCGTGTCAGATATCTTTTTGTATATCGCGTTCGCATCCTTTACAGCTTCGCCTTCCGCCAGGAGAGCATAGGATATTTTGAATTTACAGTTCTCGGCCCTATAATAGGCACCGAGCTCATCATCCGATACGGCTATATCTTTAGTCAGGGATTCATTCATCTTCTGCATCGCGATATTTTCGCGGACTATCTCCTCGAATGTGCGCGGGTCAAGGCCGAGATTATTGCGGAGAATATATTCGTATAGCTGGGTATCGAACCGGCCATTACGCATGAACAGAGGATGCGACCTTATATAAGCTATCACTTCGGCGTCGGCGGACTTTATCTTAAGGCGCTTGGCCTCTTTTATCATTATGAGTCTGTCCCAGGCGATCTTGCCGACTAACGACTGGTTCTTTAATAGCTCGTCCAGCACCTTCGGGTTATTGAAGTAGTTGAGAAATATCTGGCAGCGGACGCTCGAGACGGCACCTGCGAAATTATCGAATGAAACCTTTTTGCCGTATATCGTCCCTACGAATTTCGGGCCCTTGTCGCCGCTCTTGCCCATCGACCCGGCGCCCCATACGACGAATGCGGGAAGGATGAGGATGAGTATTCCCCAGAGTATGAACTTCGATACATTCTTGTGCCTCAGAATTTTCAGCATATCTCTCTCCTTAGTGTGGCCTTCGATTATAGTTTACGCGGCCATTACAAGCAAGT
>JAPLMF010000041.1:20231-28628 GCA_026387155.1 Candidatus Omnitrophota bacterium | reverse complement strand
TTTCATTGTTGTCTTATTTTGCAGCTCTCTATGCGCTCACCGCGCATATGGTGACGATGATACCTGGTCATTCGCTGTCGTAGGAGATACTCGGGGTATTGATACGTCTACGACTACGGGCGTGAGCACCTATCTACCGGCAATAGCTACCAAAATGAGTTCCCTTAGTCCAAAAGCGGTGTTCGTTAACGGCGATCTCGTAAACGGTAATGATTTGTTTGCGCCCGGCGGTTCACAACCCGATTACAGGATCCCGTACGATACCCAATTCGCGAATTGGAAGGACGCTATGGCGCCGGTTTACGCTATACCCATATACACGGTGCGCGGTAATCATGAAAATAATGCGAACGATAACTTGCCTCCGGATTCCACGTTAAACCCCACTACTTTAACGACCGCCTACTATGATGCCTTTGGGTCAACTGCTCCTGTGGTCGGAAACGTCGTTCTGCCTCGGAACGGCCCGAATAACGGCACCAATGATAACCAGGTCGGATATTCCTGGAACCTTTCCAGCCAAATCGGTTTTAATCAAAAGTATGTCCGCGTGATTGGGGTAGACCAATACTTTTATTATAATTCAATCGTACGGGGTACGAGTGGCAACCTGACTAACTACTATAAGATAGACCAGACGTGGCTGGATGAGCAGCTGACTAAGACGGCGCCCAAGCGGTATACCTTTGTGCTGGCACATGAGCCGGTATATTCTCTGGATAACACTATAGGAGACTATTACGGTACTATAGATTCATCTGGTAGCACCTATCTGCCGGGAGTAGCGGATCGCAAGGTATTCTGGGATTCCTTGGGCAGTAATGGCGTAAAGATGTATTGGGTTGGTCATATGCATAATCTGCAGGTTGGGACAGCCCAGGATAGCAGTGGAAACACTATTTATCAGAACTTGTCAGGCAATGGCGGCGCATCGCCGCTTGAGCCGCAGACTGGCACGCCGGAACCAGCCATAACAGTCACCTATCAAAATTTGACCAATTATGGATTCGTCCTCTATACGGTAACCAAAGATAGCATCACGATAAATTATTATCTCTATGATCCTACAGCGCCTCTGGGCTCGCAGTGGAGCATTGCCGCCGCCGCCGGCCTGCCCATTGTCTTAACCGCCAATCCTGTTAACACATGGATAGGCGCAGGCGGGGACAATAATTGGGCAACCGGAGGGAACTGGGATGTCGGCGCCGCGCCACCCGACAATACATATACCGCTGTATTTAACAGCGGCGCAGGCACAAATTCGACAGTTAATTTCACAGGTGACGTCACGAATAAGAAATTGTTCGTAGCAAGCGGAGCGACAACATTTAACCTTGGCGGCAAGACCTATACCGCGATAACCGCGGTGGCAATTGACGGCACGGAGGATGCCACGTATCTACCCTCTCTTACAATCGCGGGGAACGGCTCAAAGCTCGTTACCGGAGCACTGACCATGGACGCGGGCGCCACGCTTACGGTCCAGGACACCGCTTCAATAGAAGCCACGACGCTAGAAATGAACGGGGTCTCGGCGTTTACAGTGGGTGCCGCGGCCTCCGCGACGTGCGGGACTATTACCATCGGAAGCTCGACCTGCACCATAACCGAAAGCGGCAACGTAAATTTCACCACCCTTGATGTGGGAACAAATAATTTGACGGTTACCGGCCAGTATAAACAGCCGGCTGGTTCAACGTTAAAACTTACCGCAAATTCTTCTTCAAGCTTTGGAAAGATTACATCGAATACTGCCGCAGCGGTAAATGCGGCAAGCGCTGTAAATGTTACGGTGAATAGCTATATCACCAATGGCGCAACCCTTGAGATCATAGATACCGGCGGACTGGGTATAGGAAGTGTCCCGGCTACAATTACATCAAGTAATCAGTATTTAGCATTTTCCGGCGCTATTTCGGGCGGAAATCTTGTCCTTACCGCGAACCGTTCCGGGGCTAACAGCTTCAGCGGCGCCGGGGCTACGGTAGATCCCAATGCCGCTACTGTCGGCGCAGTTCTGGATAATATCACCAACCCTTCCGCAGACATGCTCACCGTTCTCGACGCGCTTGGCAATCTATCGCCGAGCCAGGTCGCATCTTCTTTAAACAGCATGACTCCTACAGTTGACGGCGCG
This sequence comes from Candidatus Omnitrophota bacterium, assembly GCA_026387155.1. Taxonomy (GTDB): domain Bacteria; phylum Omnitrophota; class Gorgyraeia; order 2-01-FULL-45-10; family 2-01-FULL-45-10; genus JAPLMF01. The sequence goes on along the minus strand of JAPLMF010000041.1, from coordinate 26,491 downwards.
GTGACACAATCGGCCATATCCATGCTCAACCAGATAACAGGCTCGACCGTAACGCATCTTGAAAATGTGGGCGCGGGGGGTGTAACCGGTATTTCAACAGGCGACGATTATTTACATGGTCTAGATATCTGGGCTCAAGGTCTAGGTGATTATGCTCATCAGGATCCCCGCGGGTTCAGTAACGGCTATAATGCGACGTCGTGGGGTATCTCGGGCGGCGCGGATATTCCGCTTAATATAGGTGATGATTCGCTGCGTATGGGTATAGGTGCCGGTTATGGCCAGACCTTTGTCCGATCAAAGGATAATTCCGGAAGGAATGATATCGACAGCATTCCGGGGACGCTATACTGCGCTTACGAAAACAGTACATACCCTCTTTACCTCGACGCCGCCTTCACATTCATATATAATCTCTATAATGCCTCGCGCGCGGTCACGGTCGGCACGCTGACCCAACGTACCGCCAGTGCCGATTATAACGGCCAGCAGTATTCGGGCTATTTTGAGGGTGGCTACAGCTTTTTATATAAGAATCTCCGTATGACGCCTCTGACTTCATTTCAATACATGCATCTGCATACAGGCAGTTACGCCGAAACCGGCGCAGGTGCGCTTAACTTAAGCGTCAATAGCCAGGATTATGACATGGCCATGACAGGTTTCGGCGCTAAAGTGGCATATCCGTTAAAGTTTAAATACGGGACCGTCATGCCTGACCTGCATGCCAAGTGGCTCTATGATTGGATCGGTGATAATCAGGCTACAACTGCGGCTTTTGCTGGCGGCGGAACAGCATTTCCTACAAGCGGCTTCAGGGCTGCTCGATCGGGATATGATATGGGCACAAAGATCAGCTTTAAGACAAAAGCCAATATTTCACTCGATTTAGATTACGACTTTCTTCTTAAGGATGATTATTATGAGCATTATGGAAGCGTGACTGTAAGATATGGTTTCTGATAATTGCAAGATATTCAAATTATATAGAATGACACACTTTCGGCACAGTTTGATTTTAAGTCTCCGTAACGCATTGATTTACAATTAGATAGTGTTTCATGTATTCCTTCCCCGTCGTCCCCGCCAAAATATAAAAGACATATATAAAGCCAAACTTCTTGTATGTCATTTGTTTTAGACTGATTTATTTTTGGTATCCCTTGTTTTTTCCCAATCTGCTGGTATACTTTAATTAGTTCACTTTAACCTTATCATGAATAAGGGAGACAATATGAAAGATAAAAATCTCGTAGTTATAGCGATAGGTTTAATCGTGATTGTAGGTGTCGCTGTTTTGATTATTAACGGAAATAATGAATATGCAACTCAATCAATGAAAGCTGCTAATGCCGTAAATGCTCTCTTGATGCAGCAAAAGGATTTTGAGATAAAAAAACTTGTCAAGCGATTGGATGCGAAACAGAAAGAACTGAATGACGCAAAGGCTATGCTTGAGAGCGTAAAGCAAAAGATAGAGAACGTTAAAACAGATCTTGGTAATATTACGGGAAAACCCTCTGTTCAGTAAGCCACAAAAGATAGCCACGGGATAGAAAAGGTAAAAATAAGGAGGATGGTAGCAATGAAGAAGATAGTAATTGTTTTGTTGGCGGTTATGTTTATCGGTTCTGCAGTTTTTGCACAAACGGTACAAGAAAAAAAGTCTGCCGCGGAAAAGGCGACAACAATTGTTGGTAAAGTAGTTAATGTTACAGTAGCAGAGCCTGCGAAGGGTATTACCGCAGGGGCCATAACTGTTGCCGATGAGACGGGTAAAGCCACCACCTTTACGGTAAAATCGACTGCAAAGATTCTTACACATGCTCTGAATGTCATTACCTTAGATAAATTAAAAATTGGTGAGAAAGTTAAAATAAAAGCATCCAAAGAAAATGAAGCACTATCAATAAAGGAAGCAAAGTAGACGTTTTTTATAAAGTGTTAAACAGTTTGCCCACCTATCATGATAAAGAGTCAAGATAGGTGGGTTTTTATTTAACATTTTGAGTATTCGATGACACAAAAAACGGTATAGGTGTAGCTCGATATCACCTCTGTTGCAACTTGTAATATGCCGTTTTTTAGTGTAAACTTCGTTTAAATAGTAACAACGGAGAAGAAAGTTTGGACAAAAAAGACACTGTACATGAATATTATTCGTTTGTAAAGGGCATGGGACAACTCCTCAGCCTGTTTAATCTCTATGGGTCTGAACATCCGGTATTCAGGCAGAAGGTTTTGAACGTCTTCACAGTAATTGAGAAATTAATACTTAGGGAAAAGACGCTTATATTGTCTGAGTCTGGGGAAATTTTTCTGGTTAACGGAGAGAAAATTGAGGCACAGGACTCGATGACAAAGCGTCTGGTGCAGTATTTTAATAATTTAAAGCTCGGCTCTCTGGATCTCGTATCCGGCCTCAATATTGAAGAGTTTGTGGTTTTTATACGCCTATTGAGCCAGACGGAACCTTTAACAGGTCATGTAGATATAACAAACTATTTGGACGCGAAGGGCACCAAGCATATAATTCCCCGATTTACTACATACAAGCTTGTAAAAGAAGGTGAGAAGGTTGTAAAGGACCTGAAGGACGTGATTAAAACTGAGGTCTCACCGGATATGAAAGGTAGATTCCTACAGGATTTAAAGAATGGTATTATAGACGGCCATCTGAAGGAAGAGAAGAAGGAGTATCAGCTTTTGGCCCATGACCCAGTGTTCCTCTGCGAATTCATGTGCAGCCTGATCGATAAGAATAGCAGCGCCGAAGATGTCGTGAAGATACTGTGGCTCATCGGCGACTATCTAATAAATGAAATTACCACAGCCAAGGAAGGGGATGCAAATCACACGGTTTTGACCGAACTTGAGGACCATTTTTTCTATTTTTGGGAAAAGAAGGAGGAAAAAGCTGTCTGGCATGAGGCGGTAAAAAAGGCTTTCAATGAAATGGGAATCTCTATAGAAATGAAAGGGGTTGCAACGCTTTATAAAAAACACAAGAAAGAGTTGGAAGTCCTGACGAATAAAATAAAGGGTATGCTAAAAGGTCTTGCTTCAGACAGTAAGGCATATAAGAAAGCAAAGGAAATGTTTGGGGTTTCCCCTCCAACCCCCTTCTTTTGACAACACAGTTTGATTTTCAATTTTCGTAATTCATTGATATATAAGTAGATAGTATTTCCTGTATTCCTTCCCCGTCATATAAATATGAAAGATATACAAGATATTTCCATATTGGAATATAGTATATGTCTTTTACCTTTTGGATATTGTTAGTATTTGATAGCACAAAATCTGCGCAGTTGTTGGTCCCCATCACTCGATTGACTATGTGGGAACCACTAAAATATACCCCTCTGTGACAAATAATCTCGCAGAGGGTTTTTGTTTTTCTGGTCCTATGTGATATACTTCATCAAAGAGATTTTAAGAAGCTGCAAAAAAGGGAGCGTAACTGGCTAAATGCACTTATCAAAGGTAATCTCCAAAAACAAAGCGTGGTTGGTAATTATCGTTTTTTGTCTCGCAGTCGCGTTAACAATAACCTCCGGTGTTTTTGCTTCGGATGATCGGGCCACGCTCCCACCGTCCAATAGTGACACCTTAATAGGTCTTACGTTGGGAGGACTTTTGGGTGGAGGTGGAGGCACTGCTATAGGAAGTCCTTTCGGTCATGCCGGTACAGGCGCTATCATAGGTGCAGAAGCAGGTGCTCTTGGAGGAGCTCTTATAGGAGCTTTTATATGCGCTCAGCAACAAGCAAACCAGCGGGGAAATTATATAGACCCCTCCCGGCTGTCCCAACCTCCACGATGGACCATCTCTGAGGAAGCGATCATCTTTGACCGTGCCGGCACCGCCAAATGTACACTTGTTGAGCGAGTACCGGGTGCCGTGCCTTTCGCCAACATTCCGACCACGCCAGGTATCCAAGCTCTTAACAGTACCGATTTTAATCAGGGTTTTTCCGCCGGACTGAGGCTGGGCGCGACTTACCATGCCGATCACCAAAACGATCTATCATTATCTTTTTTTCGCAGCGGCAACTGGGACTCCACCAAATCCGTTGGGCCGGATAATCCGTTGAACTGGCTGGTGATGAGAGCTCCCGGCGGCTTTTTTCAGACTCAAGATTTTGCGTACCAGTCAATGCAATGGGACTACTCTACGGAACTTTACAATGCAGAACTCAACGTGCAGCATAAAATCTCCAACCGGATAAACATACTCGTCGGATTTCGCTGGCTTCAACTGCATGAAAACCTTCAAGGCACAATCCCGCCCGCGGATATTTTTCAGCCTACATGGAAGAGCACCAATCCGTATTACTACTACAATCTTTTCCAAGTCGCGCAGCTTTCGCCTGGCCAGCCGGCCCCGGCATATCCCCCCTTCTGGAATACAAGTACCACAAACAACCTCTATGGTTTTCAGATAGGCGTGGACGGGAAAATATTCGAGCGTGGCCACTTTTCCATCAGCGGACTGATAAAGGGCGGGCCGTATTTGAACCACGCATCAGAGTTAACCGGGGTCAGCATCGCAAAGACCGTGTATGAATCGGGCGCCTCGGCTAACCATGCCGCTTTTGTTGGCGAAGGCGGTTTGCAGTGTAAATATCAAGTTGCCAGTGGTATTACGTTGAAGCTCGGCTATGAGGTACTCTGGCTCGCAGGTGTCGCTCTGGCACCCGGACAGATACGGGAGACCTATTCAATTTCTTCTCCGACCAGTGTGTATACGCACGACATAAATTCCGGTTCCAACGTGCTTTTTCACGGTGTCACCGCGGGTTTGGAATTTTCATTTTAGAAAATTAGGCAAAAGCAACGGAAACAGAAGTCAGCTATAGCGGACGACGTCAGCATGATTTCAACATATTCAAGATATTTTAAACTATATAGAATGGCGTACTTTAGGCACAATTTGATTTTTAGTTTTCATAACTCATTGATACATCAGTAGATAGCATTTCGTGTAATGCTTCCCCGTCGTCCCCGCCACTATAATGTATCGCAATAAACAAGATATCCAATATTAGGTATCTTGTTTTATTTTGTATATTTTGAGCTTCTTTAGTATTGGATAGCATAAAAACAGCACAGTCGTTAGTGATAGCTATTTTTAAATTGACTTTTTTGTTCACAAAAGGTATCTTCTTCCAGCGGTTGATGTGTCAGAAGGGAAACGAAATAGGATCGTATGCTGCAGAATAAAAAATCCCGTCTTTTCTTAATTGTTGTTATGGTTGCCATAATAATAAAACTCTCGCTTTTTGCTTTTGTGGCATTTTATGCGCCTCAAGGCAAAATGCTATCCGACTCATATGGTTATTTGAATCTTTCCGACAGGCTGGCACAAGGGTGGGTCTTTACCGCCCAAAGCGGATCGGGTTACGAAATATTCAGAACCCCCGGCTATCCGCTGTTTCTCGCCATCTTTCATGGCCTGATAAGGATCTCGCTCGATGGTATTGTACTGATTCAGATAGCGATGACGCTCTTGGTCGCCTTCATAACCTATAAGGTAGCCCAGATGGTAGCACCCGGGATCGCCTTCCTAAGCGCAATTATAATATTATACGATCCGCCGATCACCATATATTCGTTAGCTATTTTATCAGAGGCGCTCTTTCTGTTGTTGATTGCCTTATTTATGCTATCATTTGTGTTGTACTTGAAGCATAAAAAGATTGGTTATATTGTTTTGTCTGCCTTTATTTTGGCTGTAGCCGCCTATGTCAGACCTGTGGCTTATTATCTGGGTTTTATTATCTCGTTCTTTACGCTTTACGCAAATAGGCGTGAAAATCTCTGGAAAAGCCTGAAAGACGCTCTTATCTTCTTAGCGGTTATGTATTTTATCATCGGATTATGGGAGACAAGGAATTATATTTTCTTCCATGATTTTGTCTTTTGCCGTTCGGACAAATATAATCTAGACAAAGTCGGGCTGTTCAAAAGCTATGCCAGAAACATGGATCCATATACTAAAGGCATGGCGCCACTGCCTTACTATATCAACGTAACTTTTAGAAGTCTGACGTCTCTGATGACCAGACCGGGTAATTTTAAATATTTTAAATTTACACCTTTGACTATTGGAGGACTGATAATCGGCTACCCGTGGATGGTCTTTTGGTTATCGGGATTTATAATGGGTGCTATTAGAAGTGGGAGAAACATTTATATCCAATTTATGCTGTTTGTCACCCTCTATTTTATATTTGCTTCCGTAGTTGGACAGATGTG
>JAPLMF010000041.1:0-20207 GCA_026387155.1 Candidatus Omnitrophota bacterium | reverse complement strand
ATGATGTCTTTCATAGCCATTATTTCAGCGTACGGATGGTTGAATCTGAAGCAGTATATTGCGATCAAGATCTCTTCGCAAATCAAATAGAATGGCACACTTTCGACACAGTTCAATTTTTAAAAATGCTACCAAAATGCGACCGCGCAATGTATAAAGTAACAGTAAGTAATGTAAATAATGTAAACAGTGTAATTGCGTAACTCATTGACAGGTAAGCGATAAAGCTGTAACGTGTTGATTTGTGAGGGGTTATGGAAGTCTGCTTGACAGACCCCCGTCGTCCCCGCCACTATAATATATAGCAATAAACAAGATATCCAATATTGGGTATCTTGTTTTATTTTGTATATTTTGGGTTCCTTTAGTCTTTGACGGCACAAAAACAGCACAGTCGTTCGTCCTCACCGTCGGGCTGGATTTATTTGTAGTATCTTGATCTCCTGAGGATTATAATAATATCGATTATGACGAAGATCCCACTGCTAACTATTTTAATGCTTATTTCAATAAGTAATGCAGCACTGGCAAGCGACTCTCTGTTTTATAAAGAGCTAAATCTTATCGGTGGACACTCAAGACAGAATGGGTGGGTTGGTCACACGCAGGAACTGTCAAATTCGGTCGGGTTCGAACATTATGCGAAATTCTCAAGCGATTATGGGGATTTTCTGACGACAGACCTACAGATCCGCGGTGCCTATGATCCCAATCAGCCCTTCAGCGATGCCATATCATGCGAGATCCATAATGCCTGGGCGGAGTATAGAGCAAGTAATACCATCAAAATAAAAGTTGGACATTTTGAGCCTGCGTATGGACTTGGACAGATAATTGATGTGCACAGCACCATACTTCAGTTATTGACGATGGAAAATATCGGATATACTAAAGATTGGGGGGTAGAACTGAGGGGATCCGCATCAGGGTTTGATTATTGGGTAGCATTGCAGCTTGGCTCCGGTATGAGTATACGCAGGCTAGATTCAAGTTATCTCTTTTCGGCTCGTATCGGAACCCCGGCTGGCAGAGACTTTCAGTATGGTGTTTCGGCATTATGCGGCAATGTGCTCGATACGGAAGGTATGTCGACGTTCCCTAAGAACCATCTTTTGTCCGATGAAGCGATCCAAAAAGAACGGATAGGCTTCGATTGCGTGTATAATTGGAACTCGTTCGTTCTGAAAGGGGAGGCTGATTTCGGAGTGAATAGTAACAATAGTGTGATAGGATATCTCATGGAAGCTGATTATACACCGCCTAAGAATCAGAATTGGGAATTTGCAGCGCAGTTCAAATCATTTGTAAACGATCTAGGCTCAAGCCGGACGGATGATTCTAAATTAAGTTTGGGTTTGACATATAGATTAAGCCAGACGACCAAGATCTCTGCCGCGTTTACTCACGATCTTAATCAGTATCATCAACCAAGGGACACCGAATTTCTGGTGCAATTCTATTATTATGGAAAATAAATCGCAAATATCTACGATTCTGATTGCTACTTTAATATTATGTTTCGTCTGTAGCGTTTCTTTTGCAGCTATCGGCTGCGAACTGAACGATCCTGATAGGGACATCCAGAAGATATTTCCGCAATCGACAGGCTATAAGACCGACTATTTCACCATACAGGAAAAGGGTGGAGAGAAACTCAAGAAAGAAGTGGAGGAGAAGCTTGGCGACGCATTCGATCCCATATATGAGAGTCTAGATGTCCCGTACTCTTATTACACTATCCTTAAAGGTAAAGATGTTATCGGGTACGTGCATGGGGTAAATCAAAAGGGAACCTACGGAACGCTTCAGATAATCCTGGCTACGGATCCAGATGGAAAGATTATGGGCTTCTATTATCAGAAGGTATCCTCTCCAGAAGCCTTAAAGTTCAGAGATAAAGCTTTCACCGATAAATTCATCGGGCTTACCTTGGAAGACTTCTATAAATACGGCGATCCAAATGGTAAAATAGCTGCGATAAAAGACCCTAGCCAGAAAAGCCAAGAAGATTTTAAGGCAACTATAAGAGGAACGAAGAAGAATCTTATCCTGTTAGATACTTTTCTTCTTAATAAAAAGCATGAAGGAAGCTACAAGGGGGTACGAAATGATGAATATAAATAGGATCTTTATCTTAGTAGCGGCATTTGCGGTTGTAACGGTTATGATCGGATGCGGCAGCCTCGAGACTTATGGCGGAAAGATATCAAGCCGAAATATGACCGCAATAAAGGACATAGTGATGCACCCGCAGGATTATACGGATAAGACAGTAACTGTGAGGGGGACGATACGACTGGTCTGTGAAACAGGGTGCTGGTTCAATCTGGAGGACAAGGGGGCTACTATATATACCGATCTCGGGCCTTCGGGGTTTGCAATTCCGCAGAAAGTCGGTAGAAATGCAACTGTGGAAGGCAAGATATCAATAGAATCAGGTAAGCTTACATTAACCGGGAAGGCGGTAGAGATAAGATGAACCTATTCTCGGTGGCGCTGAAGAACCTCGCGCGCAAAAAAGTGCGTACCGCTCTAACTGTAGGTGGCGTGGCGATAGCAATAGCGGTTCTGGTGAGCCTGTGGGGATTCGATACCGGGTATCAGCGGTCTCTCAATAACGATATCGATAAGATGGGGTATCAGGTGCTTGTCACTGCGAAGGGATGTCCATATGAAGCAGCGACCCTCATGCTACAGGGCGGCGGGGGGCTGCGCTATATGAACGAAGATGTATATAAGAGGATATCAGGCGATGCCAGGATCGACAAGATAACCCCGCAGCTTGTAGCGACAGCGTACGATCCAGGAAAACAGTCCGGGCGCGGCGGAATATCGCTATATATGGGCATAGCGGATTCGTATTTAACCCTGAAGCCATGGTCTAAGTTCAAGTCCGGAAAGTGGTTTTCAGACGAGAATGCTTTAGAGGCGATCATGGGTTATGAGGTTGCCGAATATGAACAACGCTCAGTAGGGGATAAGATATTGATTCCGGGGAGGAATGAAATCCTTACGGTCGTCGGGATATTCGAAAGAAATGGCACGCAGGATGACGGTATAGTATTCTTACCGCTAAAAGTAGCGCAGAAGATATTTGAGGTCCCGGATAAATTAACAGGGATAGGCATAAAACTTAAAGATATGGCGCAGTTGTCAAAATTCGAAGAGGACCTGTATAACGAACCCGGCATACAGATCATAAGTCTAGCCCAGGTAAAAGGGACGATACTGAATCTGGTATCATCGGCTAAAGCTATGACTAATTCGGTTGCCCTTATAGCTGTTATCATCGCGGTGATAGGAGTGGTCAACACAATATTGATGTCCGTGTTTGAGCGGACCAGCGAGATTGGCGTAATGAAAGCCATCGGAGCTTCCCGCCTGGATATATTCAGAATAATTTGGGTTGAGACGACTTTTATATGCGTATTCGGAGGCGTCCTTGGCAATATAATGGCCTTGTTGGGTGGCAAGACGATAGAGTATATATTGAAATCAGTATTGCCGTATGCGCCGAAGGGTCACCTTGTCGTTATTACGCCGCATATACTTACTCTTTCATTCTTCGGAGCGGTCATTATGGGACTAGTTGCGGGCCTCTACCCAGCTTTCAGAGCCTCTTCCATGAAACCCATTGAAGCTATTCGGAAGGGAGAATAGCGCATGAAAAATACCATTATCAAAGCTGCAGAATTAACAAAAGTCTACATACGAGGAACCGAGGAAGTCTATGCAGTTAATGGCATAAACCTGGACATAACCGATGGTGATTTTATAGCTCTTATGGGACCATCGGGATCAGGAAAGACGACCCTTCTTGATCTTATCGGATGTCTCGACAGCATTTCATCTGGGTCTCTCGAGGTCTTCGGTAAGGATGTGTCGCGGGTAAAAGAATCGAAGCTGGTAGGGTTAAGGCGGGGGCACATAGGGTTTATATTCCAAGATTTTCTGCTCATACCAAGCCTGACCGCGATCGAAAACGTCGAGTTATCCCTTTATTTTGCCAGGAAGCCTCAAGATAGAAAGAAGCTTGTGCAACTATTCGAGAAGGTCGGTCTGGGACATCGCATTAACCATCTTCCTAAAGAGATGTCCGGTGGCGAAAGACAGAGAGTGGCTATAGCGCGAGCGCTGGCCGTCTCTCCTAAATTTCTTATTGCCGATGAGCCTACCGGTAACCTTGACACTAAAAGTTCCCAGGAGATATTCGACATCTTTAAGAATATAAATAAAAGCGAGGGTCTGACTATTATTCTGGCCACCCACAATCCTAAACTCGGATCTCAGGCCGATCACATAATTTATTTAAAAGATGGAAAGGTAGTCTCTAAGGAAGAATCAAGCTTGTATTGAACAGAGGTATATAGAACGGCACACTTTCGACACAGTTCAATTTCTAGAAATGCTACCAAAATGCGACCGCGCAATGTATAAAGTAACAGTAAGCAGTGTAAATAATGTAAACGGTGTAATTGCATAACCCCTTGATAGGCAAGCGTTAAAGCTGTAAAGTGTTGATTGGTGCTGGGTTACGGAAATATGCCTAGCAGATCCCCGTTGTCCCCGCCAAAATAATGTATCGCAGTAAACAAGATATTTAATATTGGATATCTTGTTTTATTTTGTATGCTTTGGATTTATTTAATATTTAACAGCGCAAAAACAGCACACTTTACGAAATATAGGTTGTTAGATCCGGGTGAGGAAGTTATAATGTTCTATATCAAAAGTGGAGACAAAGTTGAATATCTTAGTTTTTAATTGTGGAAGCTCATCACTAACCTATAAAGTTTTCGGGGTAGTCGCATCGAAAAATGCAAAGGAAATAATATCTGGAAAGGCACATAGGGTTGGTGTAAAAGGAAAAGCGCCTTCATTTATAGAGCACTATTTTCAGAAAAATATCAGTAAAAATACAGCGCCCATCAGGAATCATAATCAGGCGGCGATCTTGATATTGCGGCATCTAAATGAAAACGGTATCAGAATAGACTATATTGGCCATAGATTTGTAAACGGCGGTGCCTACTTTAATAAATCGGTATTTATTGACAAAGATACTTTAAAGAAGTTGTATCTGTGTTTACCACTCGCGCCAATCCACAATCCTGTTATACTGGAAGTGATTCGCGAATGCGCTAAAAGATTTTCCAATATCAGGCAGTATGTAACGTTCGATACAGCATTTCATTCAACTATACCGTATTGTGCATATACATATGCTTTACCCAGGAAAATAGTACAAAAATTCGGGTTCAGAAATTTCATGGACTCTCTTATTCCTATGTCGCCAAAAGCGTTCCTCAAATCTTAGGGCGGCCGTCTGGAAAAATTAAAATGGTAGCATGCCATCTTGGAACCGGAGGGTCAAGCGTTGCCGCGATCGACGGTGGAATATCCGTAGACAACTCCATGGGCTATTCACCCCTCCCAGGCCTTATGATGAGCACGCGTTGTGGAGATATAGACCCGATGCTGACCATATATCTAATGATAACATACGGCTACAGGCCAGATTATCTCATGGATATGCTTAACAAAGAGAGTGGATTATTAGGAGTCTCCGGATTTTCAAGCGATATACGCGATATTATCAACCGTATGTACAAGAGGGGAGAACATGGATCTCTTGCCCTGGACATGTATGTACACCGACTAAAAAAATATATTGGCAGTTATATTACAATACTTGGAGGTATTGATGTGCTGGTGTTTACTGACGATATAGGCTTACGGAATCCGCTTATAAGACAAGAAGTATGCAAGGGGATGGAATGGTGCGGCATCGAACTTGATAAGCAGTTGAACCGCAAGGCTGTCGGTAATATCGTTTCTGTGTTGAACACGAAAAAATCTAAAGTTAAGATAATTTCTATTCCCACGGCAGAAGAGCTTGCCATCTGTTTAGAGGGCTTAAAGCTTTTAGAGGCACAAAGATGATGCTAATATTCGAACCGGATCCGCCATTTATACGATGGTGTACTATCGAGAATGGGCATTTATCACAAAATAAGGTTATCTTTGATACCCCATGCCTTGATAAAATTGGAAGAAAAGTTTTAAAAATAATAGACGAGAAAAATATAGTATTCGGCTATCTATTGTCTAACGGCGGAGACCAGATAAATAGACCCATCAGCCTCTTAACCGACGAGTCGTTGATGAGAGTGGGGAAATGCATTGAGCTCCTTCCAGAGCACAACAATATCATTTATAAGGCCGCAAACTATCTATCAAAGAAGTTCGCAAACTCTCAGCACGTGCTTTTTTGCGACTCATCTTTTTTTATAGATCTTCCTAAGAAGGCCAGCACCTATGCAATTCCATATAAGCTTAGAAAAAAAGGTATCAGACGATATGGCGGATATGGATTGTGCCACCAGTGGGCATGGGAAGAAGCGAGGCGAGTATTCGGCAAAGATATTCAAAAAGTCATATCTGTGTATCTTGGAAACACCCCCAATGTAGCAGCTATAAAAAATGGGGTACCGGTCGAGACAACAATAGGGTTTACTTCCGTAGAGGGAATACCTTCAATTAATGCGTGTGGCGATATTGATCCAACTATCATTTTCCAGCTTCATGCAGAAGGAATATCTTTCGAAAGGATCAATAATTTGTTATCTAAAGAAAGCGGGCTAAGTTGTCTTTTTAATAAGGCGCCCGAAATCTTAAGATACAATGTAGTCAGATATATAGGGGCTTTCATCTCCGTGCTTGAAGGCGTAGATGCGATAATCTTCATTGTGGAGAATGTTGAAGATACAAAAAAAATCATTTCGGGGATATGTCATCTTCTTGACTTTCTTGGGTTTAAGAGTAAAATGAAAACAAGAAAAGTAAAGGGCAAGATCATTCTCAGTAGAAGTAATTCAAAGATAAAAGGCCTTTGTTTGCATTATGATAAGTGGAGGGTCTTGAGCGAAAAAGCTATTTCATTAACCGGTAAGGAGACATAAGATCATGAAAGAAAAAAGATATCTCGCAGACGTTGGTATGAAGAATTTGCCTTTTCCCATGAAAGTGACGTCAAAAGTAAAGGCAGACGGCCAGTTTACCGTAGCGAATATATCAATAAATGCGCGTGTAATGCAAGAGTTCGAAGCGGGGTGGATAGATAAATTCATCGAGATCGTTCACCAGCATCGAGACAGGATAGGGACAAAGACGCTGCGGACGAATATAAAAGAGTATATTAAAAAATTGCATGCATCGACCATTAGAATTGATTTTGATTATCCGTATTTTATAGAAAAACTAACACCCGTATCCAAGGAAAAATGTCTTGTAAGATATTTCTGTACTTACTCCGCAAAAATTTCTTCCGTTGACACTAAACCAGTCGTTATTTTTAAAATCCAAATTCCGGCTATTACCACTTATCCAGCATCAACGGAAAAAGCGGGCGGCCTTTTTGGCCAGTTGAGTATCGTTGAAATCGAGGTGGAATCCAAACGGGATATTTATCCGGAAGACCTTGTCAGGATAGTGGATCGGCACGCCCTAGTACCGGTTTACTCGTTTTTGACCAAGGAGGACCAGAATTTTGTCATACAGAAGGTACACTCAGAGAAGAGGACCAGTGTAATTATGACCGACGAAATAAAAAATGAACTAGCACATAATAGCATGATAAACTGGTATTCTATTCGATGTTCGAATTTTGGGATGTTGCATTCCTATAGCACAATCATTTCTACAGAAAAAAGTGCGTGGATTCCATGGAGCGGATATGATGAAAAAATATAAAGGCACATTTTCAGCAAAGTTAAAATTTTAGTTTCTGTAACTCATTGATTTGTATATAGATAGCATTTCCTGTATTCCTTCCCCGTCATTAACAAAAATCTCCTGCACTTAGCTAGTGCGGGATTTTTTTATACAATACTGTTATTGCACCTTGGTACAATTGATTCATCTTGGATCCCCACTATAATGAATCAATGATACCGAGGAGCAGTGCAATATGAAAATTAGGGCACTTTTTGTTTGTTTACTTGTCGTAGTCGGCGCACTCATTTGGCCTGGATATTCCGCAGGCGAAGAAGAGATCTGCACGTGGCGCGGCAAGGCCTCGCTGAAGTATGCGGATTCGGCCACATATTTTGTAGCCCCTGCCACACGACCCGGCGAAGATATCTCTAATTCTTACGGGGCCGCACTCGATCTGAAGTACTTTTCCGGCTTATCATACCAATATATAAAAAAGATCCTGCCTGGCAAGAAGATCCACATAACCGTATACATTCCTGAGGAAGCTTTAAGCTCGGATGATGCCCGTCTCGGCATCATAAGATTTTACGCGTCATCAAATAAGAACGGCGACTGGGTCTCATATTACGGAGACATCGAGCGGCACCATATTACAAGGGATGGCAATTATGAGTTTGTTCTGGCTATTCCGGAAGGACCTGTGACCGTGATGAACAATAAGACTTTTTATCCCGATGAAATGGTCCTCTTAACTGTCGAATATTTGGAACCTCAGGCCAAACAGAATAAGCTATATGTACCTTTTTCATTCTCAGGATTTCGCATAGAAGGATTTGAACTGAATGACAGTGCGCTGCGCTGGTGCCTGGTCAAAGATGGGTATGTCCAAGATGGTGTGTTTCTTGCATGCGCTCCGGCGGGCAGCACCCTGGTCTATGCCATGGGAAACGAGATGGAGATCGCCTGCGCGCTAAAAGGAATCGAAGCACAGGATACGTTTACAACCGTCACGGCATTGCTTCCGAAGGAGCTGTGTAACTCAAAGGGAAATGTAAAGTTATCCATTACGAAAAACGGATCGACGAAAACCTCATCCAGAGATTTCTCTACATGTGATCCTAACGGGAGGATCTTTATAAGCGTGCCTTTAGATGTTCCTAAAGATCCCGCCCTGCCTTCTAATCCAACCCTGAAAATTGATATAGAATCCGACTTGGGACACGATATGGATATGCCGCCGATCGCGCTGGAACGCGCCATGCTGGGTATCGGAAAGATAGTTCCGTTTGACAATAAATGGCGTATAAGGGACGTTCAGGGACTCGGGGGCTATGAAAGGATAGGCGTTCGCAAGGACGGAACGGTCCTTCCTGGCGAGCTGACTTTTAATGATGAAGGAGACAATGTCTATCAGATAACTGCTACTATCCCTCTTAAGGGAGGGGTCGATTGGACGAATCCCCATTACCGTGTCGAAATAATGCGGGATTTCGGAGAGCCAAAGGACATGGAGGATCAGCGCATAGAAGTCACCATAGATCCGCAAACAGACGTCACCGATGTATGGCAAAAACCATTCCGCGCCAGGATGGGGCTGCTCGATACAAACGGCAAAGTGATGTTCGGCCCGAACGTTTCATTATCAGAAGGGCTTCAGTGCCTTGCATACCTGGACGTGACGGCTTCCTGTCCTGTGCCTAAAGGCATGATGATGCCAGGTTTCGATCTTAAAAAGGTCAAAGCTATCCTTATCAACTTCGAGGCGGCGCAAACCGTTATTGATATAAAGGATTTAAAGCTCGCCCTCTCGAATGTTACTATAAAACCCATAATAGGCGTAGCCGCATCTCCTGTAAGCAAATTTGACTTTTCGGCCTTTAATAGGGATCCGGATTCATGGCAATTGAGGCGCCTCGTGAAGGAATCCGGAGGATTTCTGATAGGGGTCAACTACCCGTTTCCCCAGATTAAAGTCCCGCATGAGGTACTCGAAGTGCCGCAAGTCTACCCTACGGTCGGGATGAAGCCTTTTGATCCGATGCCGCTTGGATTCTCAGGTGACCTGACGCAAAAGACCGCCATCCGGGATTTTAAGGATATGCTTGACAAGGATATAAAGCTTACGCGTATATTTATATTTGGCCATCTTGACGGCGTCTTCTCATGGGATAGGTGGAATAGATATATCGAAGGTTTTGCCGCAGGTATGGAGAGTGAGCTTCTTGCGGCGTCAGCCAAAGGGCCGGAAGAGTTCAGAAGATTCCTGAGGGCTAACGAATCCAAATTATTTCCGGAGGTTCGCAGTAGAGTGATAGCCGGATTGGAGCATCATGTCATGCTGGATCTTATAGGGCTTCTTGAAATACTCGAGCAGGTGGAAAAGGATTCAGGGAAAAGATTAATGGCCGTAATATCGCTTTATGATTTCACGATGGCCGATAATATAAAGAAAGAGGGACCTCTGCGTAAATATCTGGTAGGGGAGCATCCGGAAGTTGTTATCGATCCGCTTACCCGCGTGAAAGCCCAGGCGATCGTATGGGGGGCAATGAAGACCATGGCGCAGGATGAAAGGTTCTATAAATATATAGCCGCTGTAGAGTTTATGAATGAGCCGGAGAACAGCTCGGCATTGGCCACAAAAGAGAATTTCCAAAAACTTGTCTATTTTGTAGGCGAAGGTCTGTATCTTCTGAAAGACGCCATCGGACCAAAGGTCCCGGTGAGTGTCGGGTTCAGGGGGTGGTATTACGATCTTGCATACTGGAAAGCAGTAGCAGGAGGTATAGATATATTGATGCCTCATTATTGGGAGAGCTTTGAATCTTATAATGTGGACAAACCGGGCTTGTGGTCGCTGGATACGCCAGCCGATGAACTATGGGAAACTCTCGGTGAACCAAAAGCCGGCCGACTCACAGGACTCGGCGAAATAAGCCCCCAGGGAAACCTCATGGGAAATATTGAACGCTTGAAAAAAGCGGACTATGATTTTATGCTCACCTGGGCGTATATAGGGCACGATGGGTATGATGTTAAACCTTATCTGGGACTTATCAAGGAACGCATATCAAAACAAGAGAACTTATAAGACCTCCTATCCAAAGTTAATCAGAACAGCACACTTTTGTCGCAAGTCGTCCCCGCCAAAATATAAAAGACATACAAGATAATTCTATATTGAAACTTTTTGTATGTCTTTTGCTTTTACAAATAGCTTGCATATCAAATGGCTTGTGCTATACAATTTTAAGAGTATAATCTATTAAATATTATTATGAGGAGGAAGGGATGAAGAAGAGTCTGATTTTGAGCAGCATATTAGTTTCAGTGTTTTTAGTTGGACATAACGTCTATGCTCAGGAATCCGTAATTGATTATAAGCAACTGATAGCTAAATGCAGTGTGGCAATTAAACAAGCAAAATCATACAATGTTGAAATGGAAGCTAAAAGCTCTTTTACGATTAACTCACAAGAAAATAAAGGTAATTCCGCAAAGTTAAATATAGCTTTCGTAAGTCCGAACAGATTTAAGGTAGCGCAAGTTATAAATGAGGGCTCAAATGAGAACTTGTGGGATGGCTGGATAGTGATAGGTAATGATTATTATGTTCTTAATCCGGTTTTCGGCTGGGCAAAGGGAGATGATGATAATCGCAGAGCAACATGTAAAGCCAATTCTCCTGAAGGTATTATAAAACAATTAGAAATCATCGAAGAGGAATACAAGAGAGATTCCATAGGCGCAGCTACTAAAAATGGAATAGAATATTTTGTGGTCAAATATTTAATCGGCAAAGAATCGGTTAATATTGAATCTTTACCTCCGGAATTAAGAGATAGCAAAATAAACGGAACACATGAGATTTGGATAAATAAAAATAATTATTTACCGTTAAAACAATCATCGGAAATTTCTTACTATTCAAATGAGCAAAATAAAGGAACCTCATCAACGAACATAAATTATTCTTCATATAACAATAATAAGGTAAAGATTGATGCACCTGTGCTCGATGATAAAGTTTTCTAAAATTATATAGAACAGCACACTTTTCAGTGTAATCCTTCTCCGTCGTCCCCGCCAGTGATAAAAAGCGGCTCTTAAAAGAGCAGTTTTTTATTTATTAACTTCAGCTAACGCTTTGATGAGGGCGTCATTTTTGAGAAGACTTTCGTAGTCAAAGATCATACACATATTCGGTTTTGAGTTTCTGCAGAACGCAAGCTGCTCATTGAAGACTCCGGGCGAATTTACAAGCTTGTAAGCCGGAACGGCTATATTAATTTTTCTAAAGTCAGGGGTTTTCTCTTTTGCCTCCCTGACATATTTTTTCAGCAATCTTGCACAGGGAGGATAGCTCATTAGAGCGATATAGTCCACAACCCCTTTCTCGATCCAGCCGGGCCAGTCCTGGAAGGCCTCGTGGTAAGCTCTGGCATAAGGCGCACAGGCGGTTGCCGATATCCTCATGCCGCGCCTCACAGATCTCGCCTTATTAACTACCGCTTCAAGTGTCTCGGTCACCTGACGGCGTTTCCATTCTTTCCAATCCGTATCGCTCTCCTGTACAAATTTATGGTTGCACGTCTTTTTAAAACGGGATATATTTGATGCGGTGTAACCATAAGGCGGATCCTTATCCGGATATCGTATATAGTCGAAGAGAAGCCCGTCTAAAGCAGGATAGGCTGCGACTATATCTCCAGTCATGTCCACAAGTTCTTTTCTTACGCGCAGGTCTCCCGGTTCAAGAAAGTACTGTCCGTCCGTCTTGTAATCCTCGATATATTTTTTGGGTGCTGGGCCGCATGTCAATATGCCCGGCCCGTACTTTTTAAGGATTACGGCGTTTTTATTTTCGCCCAGACTCATCATGTTGAGCCATGCGTACACTTTTATGCCTGAGGCGTGAGCTTTTTTTATTAGAAGAGCGAGAGGGTCCTCACCGACGCTTTTTACGCAGGCCATATATGGTGCGCTGTCCCCTACCTTCGATGGGAAATATGCCTTGTTGGCGCGGTAGATCTGTATGAATATTGTATCTACTTGATTAACCTTGGCGAACTTTGTAAGTTTTTCTATCTCCGTCCGGCTTCCGAGCGTCACGGGATCCTGCAGGACTGTTACTAACAAGCCGTATCTTATGGCATCTTCACAGTGTGCGGTGACCTGGAGTTCGAACACTAAGAAAAATATCATGAAAAGGTAGCGTATTGTCATATGTCGATTATAGCACACGGTATTTATGAACATAGAACACTTTTAGTACAACTCAGTTTTTGATTTCTATGGCTGATTGATATGCAATATGGTGGGGATTTAAGTAATACTTCCCCGTCGCCCCCGCCATATCAATACAAAAAGTCTGTTTTTACAAATTTTCACCGGCAGACTTTTTTCATTGACTCTAAAGCCTCTCATATATTCCATCTTGATTTGCACAGTTTTGCACAGCGCGCAGGTCATGTAATTGCTCTTCTATTTTTGCATGCTTAGCTGTATAATATGCCCATATGGATTATAGAAACTAGGACCGTCCCGCAAAGGAACGCCCTAGATAACAGGCTGTCCCTAAATAGGATGGCCCTAAAGCCCCAGAGTTCGGTCCTATGTCGATAGCTAATACTAAAAACTGTTATATATGCCCAATTTGTGAGTATTATGGCTCCTTTGAAAGCGTAAAACCTGAATCTGGAGAGAGAAAATATGCGCAATGTCCTAAATGTGGTTCATTGGAAAGGCATCGTTTGCAATATTTAGTTTTTAAGGAGATAACAAAAGATGCCGATATAAAAACAATGAGCATGTTGCATTTTTCTCCCGAAAACTTTTTTAGAAACATTTTTAAAACTATGTTCAAAACTTATGTAACGGCAGATTTAAATTCCAAAAATGTAGATAGAAGAGAAGACTTAACCAAACTACTCATTAGTGATAACGCTTTTGATTTTATATATGCTTCACATGTTCTGGAGCACATAAAAGATGACATGTCTGCATTATCAGAAATAAACCGTGTCTTAAAGAAAAATGGCACCGCAATAATTTCGGTTCCTGTAATAGGTAAATACACCATTGAGTATGATAAACCAAACCCTCATGAATATGATCATGTCAGATGTCCCGGCGACGATTATTATGAGAGGTATAAATTTTTTTTTACTAAGATAAGGATATATAAAAGTACCGATTTTGATGAGAAATACCAACCATATGTATATGAAGATAGAAGTAGCTGGCCGGACACTATGCCGTCTAGGCCTTCAGTGCCGGGGGAAAAACATATTGAAACAGTTCCTGTCTGCTTCAAATAACAGCGCAATGCTTTTTTGGTTGCAACTTCCCGGAACCCTAATGTTGTTTTTATTTGATTTCAATCATGTAACTTCAGCCAGAAGTTACATAGGAGCCCGAAGGTATAGAAATTTATTATGAGAAAAGTTTAATGAGTTTTAGAAACCTGATTAGGTTCTGCTTATTTACTTTAACCGATAGTGTTATTTATATGGGCAGGAATCCCCGCCAGGTTAAGAGTAATTCTATTTTACTTGTTCGTCTTGATGATATCGGCGATTACATTCTTTTTAGAAATTTTATTCAAGTCCTTAAGAAGAGTGATAAATACAGAGGTTATAGTATAACCCTTTGCGGAAATCTTGCATGGAAGGAGATAGCCGAAACTTTCGACAGGGAATATATAGAAGAATATATATGGGTAGATAATAAAAGGCTTGAAAAGGATCTTGTCTACAGATATAAGAAACTCAAAGAGATAAGGTCTAAAGGCTATGAAGTCGCAATACACCCGGTATATTCAAGAAGATTTTACTATGGGGATAATATTATCAAGCTTGTCAGTGCCAAAGAGAAAATTGGAAGCACCGGGAATTTTAGTAATATAAAAAAATGGCAAAAATATATTGCTGACAAATATTATACGAAGCTCGTTCCCGCAAAAAAAAACACCCTGTTTGAATTGTTCCGCAATAAAGAATTTTTCGAAAACCTTCTTAATGAAAAAAATGACATTGGAAAAACGTCTCTGGAATTGACCATGGTTAAAAACATTATTAAGCTTCCTGAGAACTATGTTGTTCTCTTTATTGGGGCAGGTAAAAAATGGCGAAAATGGCCTTCTGAGTATTTCGCAGAAGCGGCAAAATTTATTTGCAAAAACTATGGACTTCAAATTTTTATATGCGGCGCGAAAGATGATGAAAGTAATGCGGATAAAATAAGAGAGATTTTAACCGGTTTCGAGGTACATGATCTTACAGATAAAACATCTTTAGTTGATCTTGTGCTAATTATCTCAAAGGCAAAACTTTTGATTTCAAACGAAACCCTAGCTCCGCATATTGCCATGGCAGTTAATACTCAAACGATTGTTTTATCCAATGGCCTTCATTTCGGCAGGTTCACCCCTTATCCGATCAGCATCACAGACAAATATCATGCTTTATATCCACCTGAAATTGAAAATCATTCAAATGATTATAAAGAACTGAGTAATAGGTATAGCTATGAATCAAAGCTTAACATTGGAGAAATAAAAGTTGAGAAGTTAATTAAAAAAGTGGATGAGGTCATGGAAAAAATAGGGATAAAGAAGTGTTTCTAACCTGAAAATGTTTTGGATTAAATAAAGCAGTATATGTCAATGTTAGAAAAAATTAAGATCATTAAAAAACTCATATGCAGTCGTCCGCAGAATCCAGCGGCGGTCATTATCCCCGTCTTAAAATCAGAACTCACCAATCATGAAATAATTTCACTTGATAGATGTTTGAAGATTTTAGGGGGCCACCCACTGATATTCGTGGGGCCTGAAGGGCTTGTGTTTGAAAGTAAGTACTTTCCGCAGGAGAATGTTAGATTTGAGTATTTCAATAAGTCTTATTTCAAAGATAGACAAGGCTATCGGAGACTCCTAACCTCTATAAGCTTTTATGAAAGATTTTTAGACTATGAATATATCCTTATTTATCAGTTGGATGCTTTTGTTTTTAAAGATGAACTATTGAGTTGGTGTGCTAAGGGGTATGACTATATAGGAGCAAAGTGGATCCATCCTGAGGGAGGGAACATATATTGTTTTTTAAAAGGAAAACCTTCGCTCTTAAGGCGGATATTACAAAAAGTCCATTACCCCCCCATAAGTAAGGTTGGTAATGGGGGTTTTTCATTAAGACGCACTAGAAGGGCAGTTTTAGCCCTGTTGCCGTTTGACACAAGAGGGGTGAACTTAGAGGAGATTCCCGAAGATGTTTTCTGGTCATGTGTTGTCAGACTTTATTTTCCCTTCTTTAAAATTGCGGATTGGCAAACCGCAGATAGATTTGCAGTTGAGAATATGTCGGATAAAGAAAGCGAAGCTATAAGCGCTCATCTTCCATTTGGATGCCATGCCTGGACGAGGGAGCAAAATATTTCGATTTGGCGCGAAATTTTTAAAAAGATAGGATACGATATTTAGTATTATTTAAATAAGGTATACATGAAAATACTCATTGTGGGTGCAGGCCTAAGCGGATGTTCTATGGCGCGGCTACTGAAAGATTCCGGTCACGACATTACCATTATCGAACAAAAGGCGCATATCGGAGGACTATGTGTTACTCGCGTCAATGGAGATGGCATTCTATACGAGCCTTTTGGTGCCCGAACATTTCACGCGACAAATCAGAAGGTTATCAGGTTTGTAACTCGCTTCGATAGTTTCAATGGGTTTGTGCATAAAAAAGGTATTTTTATCGATGGCAAGATCTATCCCTATCCTATTTCTATGAGGACCGTTCAGCAGCTTGAACAAAAAGAGATGATTTTGCAGGAACTGAGGGAGAGGCCCAAGAGAATTAACAAGATAAACTTTGAAAAGGCCTCCGTGTCAGTTTATGGTAATACGCTGTATAACTTGTTTATAAAACCGTACAGTCTCAAAATGTGGGGGAGGGATCCTAAGGATTTAGAGGCAGCGCTGGCTATTAAGCGTATGGAGTTAAGGTACGATGATCGCCAGTCGTTATTTGGTGATGAATGGCAGGGGCTTCCCGTTCACGGTTATTCATTTTTACTTAAAAGTATGATCCGTCAAATCCCCCTTCGGCTAAATACGGCACAATTTAATCCCGCTGATTATGATGTGGTCGTATTTTCCGGACCTATAGACCAGTTTTTTAAATATCGATACGGCAAATTAGAATATCGGAGTTTGCGGTTTTATTATCGGCGCAACGAACGCTGGGAAAATAATAATTATGGTACTATTAACCTGCCACAACACTCCCTATATATAAGAAAGTGCAATTTTAAGGTAATGCACAAACAGATAACAAAGCAGAGCTTGATACAATATCAAAAGCCTGTTGAAGAAGATGATAATCATATGCCGATGTATCCGGTAAGAAGCAGAAAAAATAGTCAGGCCTTTGATAAATACTTACATCTCATATGCAAAACTCACATATGCCCTATAGGGAGACTTGGATTATTTTCCTATTTAAATATGGATCAGGTGGTTGAACTCTCTTTTTCGATATTGTCTATCATAAATAAGTACCCCGTCCTAACTCCCCAGCAGCGATACGATAAAATTAAAAATGCTATTAAAAAATACAATAATCTGGAAAACAAAAAATGAGCCTCAGTGTAAAAAACAAGCTAATCAGTATAGGTGAAACATTAAATGCCTATTGGGGATGGGCGAGGTATGGCGTTTTCGGAAAATCTATCCGATTAGATGTGTCAACCATCTGTCAGCTCAAATGCATCGACTGTAGTCATGGTAAGAATGATATAGGCATTTTAGGTATCGGCTATATGGAATTCGAAAAATTTAAAGACTTCGTTAATCGATACCCCCATTTCAAACATATTGAAATATCTAACTGGGGAGAGATTTTTCTCAATCCGCAGTTAGATGCTATTCTGCGCTATGCTTTTCAGAAAAAGATCAGTTTAACGGCTATAAATGGCGTAAATTTAAATACAGCAAAAAATGAAACGCTTGAAAATTTAGTTAAATACCGTTTGCGGGAAATGACTGTTTCTATTGACGGGGCGAGTAATGATACTTATAAAATATATAGATGTGGAGGGGATTTCGGAACAGTAATAGAGAATATAAATAGGATAAACTACTACAAGCTAAAATATCATTCAGAGTTTCCTATATTAGGATGGCAATTTATAGTCTTTCCGCATAATGAACACGAACTGGCTCTGGCAAGGGAAAAGGCCTCGGCTTTGAATATGAGGTTCATTCCTAAATTAAACTGGAACGAAAAAGCTTTCCCCGTAAAAGATTTGGAGTTTGTTCGAAAAGAAATAAAATATGCTTCGAGAGAAGAGCGCTGGCAAAAAACACACCGGCTGTATATGCCCGCTTGCGGTTTACTGTGGACATCTCCTCAAATTAACTGGGACGGTAAACTTTTGGGGTGTACAGAAAATAAATGGTGCGATTTCGGCAATGTATTTGATTTAGGACTGGCAAAATGCATGCATAATCCGCGCTATCTCTATATGAAAAAGATGCTGTTGGCCCTCGAAAAGCCAGAGGACGATATTCCGTGCTTGAAGTGTTTTAAATATAAGGAAGTTCAACTGCTATCTCCCCGGTTCCGCGATCTCGAACTACGGCCAACTAGATCCCCCTGGGTGATATGAATGTTTGAACTTTGCAATAAAGGAAAATGGGAGGCAAGTATCTATTTTTTGGTACGATGTTCGGTAGCTCAGTTTTTGTTTTAAACGCGTATATGTCGTGATATAATTTGCTATAAGAAAGAGGGCGGTATGAAAAAAGTTTCTATATTTATCGTAGCGGTTTTACTCATAGTTGTTGTAGTGTCATCCGGATACTGCTCAGGACCGGCCGAAAAACTCAGCCGGGGAATCAGCAACATCCTTACGTTTCCTTGCGAAATACCGTACCAGATAAGCGAGACGAACAAACAGAATGGCCTAACGACGGCTATAGGTTACGGTACCCTTAAAGGGATCTTTATGGCAGGTGTGCGTGTGTTAATGGGAGTATATGAAGTGATCACTTTTCCTATTCCGGCACCGGGGAATTTTGAGCCTATAATGACGGACCCGGAATTTTTTTTTAATAGCAAATGATTTGAAGCGATGGAGGATATAGTGAAGTTCACCCAGACTAGGTGTGAAATAACTAAATTTCAGCCGGATAAAACAGCCTTGATAGTCAGCATAGATGCAGAGGAAGGAGGACTGTGGGGTAATAAGTTTAAAAGAGTTTATCTTCAGGATGAACTGGACTATTTTGAGGGCCTGGAGCGCTTTCAGAAGATATTTGATAAGTATTCTATGGTTCCCACCTATTTTGTCGATTATGCTGTCTCTTCCGACAAGAATGCGTCATCTCTCCTGAGAGGCATATTCAAGAGCGGGAGATGTCAAATAGGCGCGCACATGCATGCTTGGTGCACGCCCCCTTTTGAGGAAGATCTGTCAGAAACAAACTCCTTTTTTAATAATCTGCCGTCAGAATTACAGCTGAAAAAACTGCAAAATCTTACCGAATCCATAGAGGCAACATTCGGGATACGGCCCAATACTTTCAGGAGCGGCCGTTTTGGTTTTTCTGATGAAGTCGCAGAACTCTTAAAGAAGTTGGGATATCTTGTGGATAGTAGCGTTATGCCTTTTTGCGACTTGAGAGGGCTAAGTGGCCGGTATCTTAACGCGGAATCATATGCTTCTTACTGGATAGGTGATTTACTCGAGGTGCCGGTCTCTAACGGTTTCAACATCAAAAATTTCAAGTTTGGAAAAGAGCTGTTCGACGCGCTAACGAGATCTCCGTATAGCCTATTTCATTCTATAGGCATTCTCGACAGGCTGGGCATCTTCTCAAAGATATATGCCACTCCGGAACACGAGACAATCAATAATTTGAAAAAACTAGCATTGAATTATAAAAAACTTAACGTGCCGGTATGGAATATTTATTTTCACAGCTCTTCTGCGGGCGTCGGTTGCAATCCGTATGTAAAGAACGGCGCTCAGCTGGAAGGGTTTTTATCGAAGCTGAATATGATATTAGGCTGGTGTATAGAAGAGGCTGGTTTTGCGAAGAGCACATACATAGATACAAGAGAAAGACTCATTAGGGAGAAGGCATTATGAATGTATTGGGTATATCTGCGCTTGATACCGACAGCACAGTAGCGATAGTCAGTAACGGCAGAGTAGTTGCTGCTGTTGCAGAGGAGCGCCTCAGCCGGATAAAGATGCATGCGGGGTTTCCTCATCAAGCGCTGGATACGGTATTAAATATTGCAGGTATGAAGCCAAACGACATAGATATAATCACATACCCATTTTATGATTGGCATATTGAGGCTTCCCTTATGTCATCAGGTTATCTGATCGATTTTTTCAAGAATATATTTTGTTTTAACTGGAAATCATTTTCTGCGCTTCGCGAAGCCATGGAAAAAGAGATCAAAGATAATAGA
>JAPLMF010000086.1:6291-7074 GCA_026387155.1 Candidatus Omnitrophota bacterium | reverse complement strand
ATAGCGGTAGGCCGAAAGCTATGCCGAAAACCAGAGCCAAACCCAGGCTTAAAGCGGCTGCCCGCAAAAATATGAAGAAGACGGCCAAGCGGCGTAAGAAATCCTAGAATATTATGCAATATGGCGGAATTGAAAAAGAGATCACCTCTTTAGTAGAGAGGTCCGTATCACTCGCGTTCGCGGAACGTTCCATTAATCCACCCTCTCCCGAAAAACTTAAAGTTGAACTGGAGATCCCCAAAGACAGGTCTCACGGTGACATATCGACGAATATAGCCATGAAGCTATGTTCAATTTTCAAATCTCAACCGATCGATCTGGCCAACCTTATAATTGACGGTATAAACAGGGAGATCTCTGTATCTAAGGGTTCCATCGGCAAGGTCGAGGCCAAACATCCCGGATTTATAAATTTTTTCTTAAGCCCGGAATATCTCATGCGGGTACTCCTGGATATAAAGAAGAGCGGCAATAATTATGGGCGATCGAAAATAGGAGGCGCTTCGCGTCTTCAGGTAGAATTCGTCAGCGCCAATCCCACAGGGCCACTTACCATCGCTCACGGAAGACAGGCGGCTATAGGCGATAGCCTGGCCAATATACTGGAGTTTACAGGCTACAGGGTAACCCGCGAATATTACTTAAATGACGAAGGCACGCAGATGGATATTCTGGGCCGGTCGATCCAGGCCAGGTACCGCGGCCTTCTAGGCATGGAGGAGAACTTCCCTGAGGACGGGTACAAGGGCGCTTATATTTACGATATAGCAAAAGGTTTTAAAG
>JAPLMF010000086.1:0-6266 GCA_026387155.1 Candidatus Omnitrophota bacterium | reverse complement strand
TAAGGGACGATCTTAAAAGTTTTGGTGTGAGGTTCGACGTCTGGTACAGCCAGAAGAAGCTACGCTCTTCCGGCAAGGTCAGTAAGGCGCTCGGCCTATTGAAGGATAAGGGGCACATATTTGAGAACGAAGGAGCGATATGGTTCCGTTCCACAGCGTTCGGGGACGATAAAGACAGGGTGGTGATAAAATCGGACGGCTCAAATACCTATCTTGCGCCCGACATCGCTTATCATCTTGAGAAGTACAGGCGTGGTTTCGAGCGCATAATAGATATATGGGGCCCGGACCATCATGGCTATATACCTAGGATGAAGGCGGCAATACAGGCTCTCGGTTTTTCGAAAGATTCCATAGACGTATTGATAGTGCAGCTCGCCACGCTCTATAAGGGCGGGGCGGTAGTATCGATGTCGACCAGAGCCGGCGAATTCATAACGTTGCGCGAGGTCAGAGAAGAGGTCGGTAAGGATGTCGCCAGGTTCTGCTTCATCATGCGCAGGCTTTCAAGCCATCTCGATTTTGATCTGGACGTGGTGAAGAAGGAATCGATGGAGAATCCTGTGTACTACATACAATACGCGCATGCCAGAATTTTGTCGATGCTAGAAAAGGGAAAGTCCGCGCCAAAGAGCGCATCTTTCGACCCTAAACTACTGAACCAGCCGGAAGAGGTAGCTCTCCTCAGGGCCTTGAGCCAATTCCCTACAGCGGTAGCCCTCGGTGCAAAGACCCTTGAACCATACACCGTCCTCCAATATCTGGGGGATCTGGCGGGGTTATTCCACTCTTTCTAGAATAAGCACAGGGTAGTCAGTGATGATCCCCGCCTTACAAGGGCAAGGCTCGTCCTTGTTGATGGCGTCAGGATAGTGCTCGCAAACGGCCTGCGCTTATTGGGAGTATCATTACCGAAAAAGATGTGATGTTCGACTCGATAAAGGTCTATCTGGAAGAAGAGATAGATGTCGAGAGCCTTAAAGCCCGGCTCGTTGAATACGGGTACCGCGCCACAAAGCAGGTTTCCGAGGAAGGTGACTTCTCGAGCCTCGGAGACACTCTCACCATATATCCGATAACTTTCGAATACCCCCTAAGAATAGAATTTCTGCACGAGAGAGTAGAACGGATAAGGTCGGTCGATCCGATAACCTATGACCCATTACAGGACCATAGCGTCGCTATAATACTCCCCATAAGAGGATAGCCAGAAAGAGGATACGCCGCCGGGAAGCGGAGGCCGCTGAAGTGTCTCCGATAGATAACTTCATCGACATAGAATCCGGCGATTATGTCGTTCACGCCGACCATGGTATAGGCAGGTATCTCGGGGTCGAACGAATAAAGATCGACAAGACCTATGTGGAGCACCTCGTAATAGAGTATTCCGGTAAAGACAGGCTCTTCGTTTCGTTCGCTGATCTGGACAAGATACAAAAGTATCTGGGCTTTGAGAAGAGGTTACCCAAACTTCATAAACTGGGCTCGAAGCTGTGGAAGGCCGCCAAGGACAGGGCAAAAAAAGGCGTATACAAGATAGCCGTAGAACTCTTGGAATTACAGGCGAAACGCCGAGCGCTCCAGGGTCACGCCTTTGGTCCGGATACCGAATGGCAGTCCGACCTGGAAGAGAGTTTTCCGTACACCCAAACCCCTGATCAGGCTAAAGCGGCGATCGAAGTTAAGAAAGATATGGAAGCGCCTAGACCCATGGACCGCCTTTTGTGCGGCGATGTCGGATACGGGAAGACAGAGGTAGCTATAAGGGCGGCCTTTAAAGCGGCGATGGGCAATAAGCAGGTGGCTATACTGGTGCCTACGACGATACTTGCCGAGCAGCATTACAATACTTTCTCCTCCCGCATGAAAGATTTTCCTGTCAGGGTAGAGATGCTGTCGCGTTTTAGGACTGACGCCGAACAGTTGTGCATAATAAAGGGGGTTGCCGACGGATCGGTCGATATAGTGATAGGGACGCACCGGCTCTTGTCCGGGGACATGGTATTTAAGGATCTGGGCCTTCTTATAATCGATGAGGAACAGCGGTTCGGAGTGAAACACAAGGAGCACTTAAAGAAGATGCGCTTCTCGGTCGATATATTGACATTGACAGCGACCCCTATACCGAGAACATTGTATCTTGCCCTGATGGGAGGGCGCGACATATCGGTTATAAATACGCCTCCCTCGGAGCGGTTACCGGTCGAAACGAGAGTGGTTCATTATGATGAAGAGCTGATTAGGGACTCTATATTGAGGGAGAAGCGCCGCGGAGGCCAGATCTTCTTTGTCCATAACAGGATAGCCGGTATAGGGAAGATCGCCGAGCGTATTGCGGCTCTAGTCCCTGGAGTTTCGGTAGTCGTGGCGCACGGCAGGATGCCGGAGAAACATCTCGAAGAGACTATGATAAAGTTCATAGACGGCGAGATAGATTGTCTCGTATCGACTACTATAATAGAGTCCGGAATAGATATCCCAAACGCCAATACCATAATAATAAACAGGGCGGACGCCTTCGGGCTGTCCGAGCTTTATCAGCTCCGCGGCAGGGTAGGCAGGTTCACGCGCGCGGCCTACGCATACCTTCTTGTGCCCAAGAATATGGTCTTAAGCTCCGAATCCGAGCGCCGTCTTACCGCGATAAAGAAGTTCCAGGAGCTAGGCAGTGGTTTTAAGCTAGCCATGGAAGACCTCCAGATACGCGGCGCCGGCAACCTCCTCGGGACCGAGCAGCACGGCTACATCAACGCCGTAGGTTTCGATATGTACTGCCGCCTCCTCAAATCTGCTATTGACAGCTTCAAAGTAGTCAAGTAGCTTTGTTTTTCCAAAGAGAGTTCAAGAGAAATTTTTTGGGTGCCATGGCAGGATCCAAAAAATTTAGTTAGAGCGGCGCTACTTGAAGACTTGCGGCGCGTGTGCTATAATATCGCCGATATGATGAGAACAGTACGCGCGATTATAGCTTTGGCGGTCTTTGCCTCGTGTATCGGCCTTTACGGTTGCGGTAAGGCTGACAAGGACGGCAAGAAGGTTATCGCCACAGTCTCGAATCGCTCCATCACAATCGCAGACTTCAGGTCCCGCATAGACAGGCTTCCGGCCTACTACCAGAAGATTATAAAGAATAATCTTAAGCGATATTTGGATGAGACGATAATGGAGATGCTTCTTTATGAGGAGGCTCTTCGCAAGAGGCTCGATAAGGATAAAGAGGTCAAAGAGATCATAAGTGAGGCCAGAAAGAAGATACTTATCTCGAAGCTTGTATCTAGCGAAGTAGATGATAAGGCCAAGGTCTCCGAGAAAGAGATACGGAAGTATTATGACGAACACAAAGATGAATTTAAGAAGCCCGAGATGTGGCGGGCGTCTCATATACTTGTGGCGGATGAAGCCCAGGCAAAATCTATAGCCGATGAACTGTCCAAAGGCGGCGATTTTGCGGAGCTGGCGAAGAAGTATTCTATAGACGCCACTGCATTACGGGGCGGCGACATAGGTTTCTTCAGGACCGCTCAGCTGGTGCCGGAGTTCGAAAAGGCGTGTCTGAAGCTTAACGTCGGCCAGACCGGCGATATCCTGCATACACAGTTCGGCTACCATATAATAAAGCTTACTGACAAGCGGGAGGCCGCTGCTGAAAGTTACGAAGAGGCCAAACGCGCCATAGAGAGCGAGCTCAGTCGTAAAAAGCGGGCCGTTCTATTCGACGAAATGGTGAATAAGCTGAAGAGTCGCTACAGTGTGAATATAAATAAAGATACGTTTGAATTTTTTGAAACCGGAGAAAAAGCGAAGGAGAAGATAATTAAATGAAGAAGTTGTTGGCCGCTATTATAATGCTGGGCGGACTTCTATTGTCTTATCCTTCCGCGGCGGAGGTTGTAGATAAGATAGAGGTTATAGTCAATGACGAGATGATAACGCGCCGGGAGATCGACAGGCTCTTAGCCCCTATTTACGAAAAGTATAAGACTATGTATGACGGGGAAAAACTTATATATGGCGAAGCGAAAAAGCTTAATATGAACGTGGATGATAAAGAGGTAGATGAAAAGATACAGGCCGCTATTAGTAAGGTTGGCGGCAAAGAGGAATTCAACAAGGCTATTGCCGCACAGCAGGTCACAATGAAAGAACTCCGGGTTCGTTATAAAGAACAGGCTATGTCGCGGCGCGTGATAGAACAAAAGGTCGGATCTAAGGTTACGATAACCCCGGTCGAGATTGAGAATTATTACGCAAAGAATATCGACCGGTTTTCGTCTCCGGAGGAGGTGTCGGTAAGAAATATAATGATCAAGCCCGAAGACGACCCAGTCAAGGCAGCAAATCTGGCCACGGAGATATCAAAGCGGCTCAAGGAGGGGTGCGATTTTGGTGGATTGGCCAAAATATATTCGCAGGGCCCCGCGGCGGAGGAGGGTGGCCTCATGGGGTATGTAAAACGCGGAGATCTGATGCCCGAGATCGAGGATGTCATATTCAAACTCAAAGAGGGCGAGGTCTCAGGCATAGTGCAGACCCAAATGGGATATCATATATTCAAGGTCGAAGAAAAGCGCCAGGGCAAGGTCAGGTCGCTTAAAGAAGCCAGGCGAGATGTCGAGGAAGCCCTTTTTATGGAGAAGATGAACCAGAAGGCGAAGGCTTGGGTAGAGAGCCTTAAGAAGAATGCATACATCGAGATCAGGTAAACCCAGGGTCATAATCACTACGGGCGATCCGTCCGGCATAGGCCCCGAGGTTACTCAAAAAGCGTTGGCAAGCCCTAAGGTTAAGAGGCTTGCCGATTTTTTAGTCATAGGTGATACAAAGACTTCCGTGGGTTCCCGCAAGTCGCCGGATATTTGCGGGAAGTTATCCATGCAGTATCTCGACAGGGCTCTTCGGATAATAGCCAAGGGCGAGGCCGACTGTCTCGTAACCGCCCCGATAAACAAAGCCAATGTCCGTGCGGCAGGCTTTAAGAATTTCGAAGGGCACACCGAGTATTTGGCCGAAGAGACCCTCACTAAAGAGTACGCGATGATGTTTGTGGGCAAGCGTCTGAAGATAACGCTCGTCACACGACACGTGGCCCTTAAAGACGTATCGGCCAGGCTTACGGCCGATAAAATATCTACCGCAATCGGACTGACTCACCGTTATCTTTCGGACCATTTCCATTTAAAAGACCCTAAGATAGCCGTCGCGGGTTTAAATCCGCATGCCGGAGAAGGAGGCATATTCGGAAAAGAAGAGGTAGAGGTCATATCGCCGGCGATAAAGGTAGCGTCTCGATCCTGCGGGAAGGTATTTGGACCCTTTCCTCCCGATGTGGTATTCGGTGACGCGCTCGCCGGGAAGTTCGACGCCGTAATAGCCATGTACCATGACCAGGGGCTGATACCGTTTAAATTGTTATATTTCAAGGATGGGATTAACATGACGATAGGTTTGCCGTTCGTCAGGACGTCGCCGGACCATGGCACCGCTTTCGATATAGCCGGCAAGGGGATAGCCGACCCGTCATCTATGATCGAGGCGATCAGGCTGGCCGTCCGGCTTGCCCACCACTCTTAGCATGCTCACCAAGACCGAACTTAAAAGCGTGTTCGAGGAATACGGCTTCGCACCGTTAAAACGTTTCGGTGAAAATTATCTCATTGATAAAAATATAAAAGACAAGATAATCCGCGAAGCCGGGATCTCGAAGTCCGATACGATCCTCGAGATAGGCCCGGGGCTAGGGGCTCTTACTATGGATCTGTCCGGGTCTGGTGCGGAAGTCTTCGCGGTAGAAAAAGACCCAAAGGCATTCCGGATACTTGAGGAACTCGTATTCGAAAAATACCCGAACCTTCACCTATTTAATGATGACATTCTCAAATTCGATCTTAAAAAGACGGTGAATTCCAAAGAGATAAAAGTTTTGGGGAATCTGCCGTATTATGTCACGACGCCGATCATCGAATATGTAATTAAAAATGGTAGTATCATCAACTCCGCGCTCGTAGTGATACAGAAAGAGGTTGCCGGACGTCTTTCGGCAGAGCCGGGGTCTAAAGACTACAGCTCGATCAGCTGTTTTGTGCAATATTTCATGAAACCCGAATACCTATATACTATAAAGCGCGCGTCATTCTATCCTGTTCCGGAAGTCGACTCGAGCCTCATCAGGCTTTCGATGCGCGCCGAGCCGAAGGTTACGGTGAGGGATGAAAAATTATTCTTTAAGATAATCCGCGGCAGCTTCAACCAGCGCCGCAAGTCGATCA